>DAHUZJ010000129.1 GCA_027306585.1 Acidimicrobiaceae bacterium
CGACGAGATGACGGCCGTCGCCCTCCACAAGGGCAACGTCTACTGGGAGCTGTCGGGCTGGGCCCCCAAGTACTTCCCGGCGTCCCTGCGCACCGACATCCGGGGGCGCCTGAAGGACAAGGTCATGTTCGGCAGCGACCATCCCTCCATGCCCTACGAGCGAGTGCTGCGCGAATGGGACGAGCTCGGCTTCGACGAGGCCATCGTGCACAAGGTCTTCCACGAGAACGCCGAGCGGGTGCTCGAGCTCTGACCGGAGCCGACCGGGTCGCCCCGGGACGGCTACAGCGAACCCTCGATCCGCTCCTTGCCGTCGAGGAGGACGCCCACGAGCTCCACCTCGCGTCCGTAGAAGCGAGACGCCGGCGCGGCGATGGTGATGGCCGCGGCCACCCTGCCCTGCTGGTCACGGAGCACCGTGCCGACGGCACAGATCTGCATGGTGTGCTCCTCGCGGTCGTAGGCAACGCCGGTCTCCCGCACCTCCTCGAGCTCGCGCAGGAGCTCGGACTTGCGCACGAGGGTGCTGGGCGTCCGCCGGACGAGCGGCGCGGCCGCCAGGACGGCATCGAGCGAGGCCGGCGGCAGCGCGGCGAGGAACGCCTTGCCGTTCGCGGTGCAGTACGCCGGATAGAGCTCGCCGACCACGACCTCAGCCCGCAGGCGCTGGTTGCCGACGACCTGGTCGACGAAGCGCACCTGCCCGTGCTGGAACACCGCCAGGTCCACGGTCTCGTTGACGCCGTGGGCCATCGTCTCCATGTGCGGGCGGGCTGCCTCGGCCAGCCCTCGCTGGGCCGCCGCCGCCAGGTGGGCGAGCTCGGGACCGAGCCGCAGGCCGCGCCGGCCCGGTCCGGTCGTCACGAAGCCGTCGTCCGCCAACGTGGCGACGATGCGGTACACGGTCGAGCGGGGCAGCTCGACGATCCGGCTCAGCTCGGCGATCCCGAGCCCGGCCGGCGCATCGGCCAGCGCCCGCAGGATGGCCGTGACCCTGGAGATCACCTGCACGCCACCGTGCGGGTGCTCCTGCCCTGCCGACGACCCGTCCTTGCTCGCCGGTGGGGCGGGGACCCGCGTTGCCCTAGGCACGGGCGTCCGTCTCCCCACTCCATCGCTCCCTGCAGGATCGGCAACCCGACACCGGTGCGCCCATCGCTCGCCGTCCCGTCCCTTCGCTCGTCACGCCGTGGCCCCGGCGCTCAGCGGCCGAGCTCGAGCAGTCGGCGCGCGTTCGACGCGCCGATCTTGGCACGGTCGGCGGCGGCGATCGGCACGCTGTCGAACCACGAGGCCGCCTCCTCCATCTCCTCGAAGGGGTAGTCGACGGCGAACAGCACCCGGTCGGCGCCCATCTCGAGCAGCGCCCCCAGCAAGGTGGGCGTGTGGAAGTTGCCGCTGGTGGCCACGTAGAAGTTCTCGTGGAGGTACTCGGTGACCGGCTTGGCCAGCGCGGATCCCCGCAGCGCCTTCATGCGACCCTGCATCCGGTAGAGGGTGAACGGCAGGGTCTCGCCGAGGTGGCCGAGGATCACGGTGGCGCCCGGCACGCGGTCGAACAAGCCGGAGGTGATGAGGCGCAAGGCGTGGGTGGCCGTCTCGACGCCGAAGCCCCAGGTCGAGCCGAGCAGCTCCGGGCGCCCCTCGTAGATGCCCCGCTGCGAGGGAAGGGGGTAACGCGGGTGGAGGTAGAGCGGGACGCCGAGCTCCGCCAGGCACTGCCAGAAGGGCAGGAACTTGGGGTCGTCGTAGTACTCGCCTCCCTCCGCCACGGTGGTGAAGCCGTTGACGCACACCCCGACGAGCCCCAGCGCTCGCACCGCCCGGTCGAGCTCCGTGACGGCCACGTCGACGTCATGGAGAGACACGGCCGCCAGCCCGCTGAACCGGTCCGGGTACCGCTCGATCACGGACGCCAGCACGTCGTTGGCACGCGCCGCCTTGGCCGCCGCCCGAGCGGCGTCGGGCTCCGCCTGCACTCCCTCGGTCACGAGCGACAGGACGGCGACGTCGATGCCGGCGGCGTCCATGCGCGCCAGCCGCTCCTCCCCCACCTCCGAGAGCCGGCCGATCATGCGGCGGTGCATCTCTGGGCTCATCCACGCCTTCGACACGTACTCCTCGTGGTCGGGGCACACGAAGTGCTCCTCCACGGCCACCTTGCCCACCATGTGCCTTCCCTCCGGCTGTCCGTCGGCGTCGCGCCCGTACCGTAGCAGTTGTCCACATCGCGGACGCTACTTCCCACGTTGCGGCATCTCCTTGCCGGCGACGGCCAGTGCCGTCCGGTGCGGTCCAGTGCCGTCCGGTGTGGTCCGGTGCGGTCCAGTGCCGGCCGGTCACACCCCGGCCGGGATCCGGAAGGCCTGGTCCGGGTCCACCACGGCGACCACCCGGATGGGGCTGCCGTCGCCCTCGCGCAGGCGCGTCGGGAACGCCATGAACGTGCACCGCTTGCCGGTCACTGTGTCGAGCTCTCCCCCGATGTTCTCGATGCCGGGGATGCCGGCCGGCAGGAGGGTCTTGTGCGCCGGCTCCCACTTGGGGAAGTCGTCGGCGACCTCCCGGCCGGTCTCGGCCCGGTACTCGTCGATCAGGTGAGGCAGGATCGGGCCCGGGCCGTGCTCCGCCATCCGGGTGCCGAGGGGGTGGTCGAGCGCCTGCACGTCGATGCCCACGAGCTTCACGTCGCGGTCGACGAGCCATTGGGCGGCCGGCTCGTACAGCCCGGGCGAGTAGGCGTAGTAGGTGTCGTTGTCGCCGAAGAAGTGGTGGGCGCCCGTGTTGATCATGACGATGTCCCCCGGGAGGATCTCCGGACGCGCCGCCTCCAGGTCCTCGGGCGTCACCACGCCCCACTTCTCCTTCGGGATGGAGACGGCGACCCCCGTGCCGAAGAACCGCCACAGCTCGAAGCCGTCGAGGTAGGGCTGGTCCGGCAGCACGTGCATCGGGGTGTCCATGTGGGTGCCACGGTGCATGATGCCGTCGTACTCGACGGCGTAGAAGTCGTGCATGGCGTGATAGTGCAGCTTGTGCACGATCAGCGGCGGGCTCATCGGCGACGGCCACTGCGGCATGTTGTGGTCGAGGGTGTGGCTCAGGTTGTAGAAGCGCAGGTCGCCGTTGCCTTCGGCCACGGTCACTCCTTCCCGCTCTCGATCCGGTAGGCCCCGGAGGGGTCGGTGATGGCCACCAGCCGCACGAGGCAGGCGTCGGCGTGGGGCCAGTTCCAGGGTACGGCGTGGAACGCGCAGCGCTTGCCGGTGACGGCGTCGACGTCACCGCCGACGTTCTCGACGGTCGGGATGCCGGCCTTGGCCAGCAGGCGGTGGGCGGGCATCCAGCCGGGGTAGTCGTCCACGACCTCCCGGCCCGTCCGCTGGCGGTAGCGGCGCGGCAGCTCGACGATGAGGGGGCCGATGAAGCGATGTGCCTGCGCCAGTGACGTGGCCAGCGGGTGGTCGACGTTGGCGGTGTCGACGCCCACGAACCGCGCGTCCCGTTCGGCCAGCCACCGGGCGGCCGCCTCGCTCAGGCCCGGGGCGTGGCCGAAGTACTCCATGTTGTCCGAGTAGTTGCGGTGCCAGCCGGTGTTGACGATCACGACGTCGCCCCGCTCCACCGCGGGCGTGGCCGCCTCGAGGTCGGCCGGCTCCACGTACTCCCACTCCCCCTTGGGGACCGACAGGACGACGCCGTTGCCGAAGAACCGCTCGAGCGGGACCTCGCCGATGCCCAAGCCGCCCTGTGCCAAGTGCAGCGGCGCGTTGACGTGGGTCCCGTTGTGCATCACCGTGCGGACGTGCTGGGTGAGGACACCGTGCATGGCGTGCGTGGCCACCCGCCGCACCTCGATGTCGCGGTAGCCGGGGTACGCAGGGGTGTAGTGCCCCCACTCGTGGCTGAGCTCGACGAACACCAGCCCGGTGGCAGGCTCGACGACCTCGCCCCGGCGCACCGGCCCCTGACGCCGGTCGTCTTCCTCGAGCACCGCCATCGTGCCCCTCCTCTCACCCTGCCCGGGTCGACCGGGCTCGGTCCGCGTCGTTCGGGTTGCTCCCAGGCTGGACCGTGATACGGACATTTACGTCTGCTCTACAGACCTTATGGGTCGGCGGTCGCAGGCGTCAAAGGACCGGTCCTCACCGGCGGCGCGCCTCATCCCCCTGCGAGCCGGCGGCGGCACCGGCACCGGCGGTCAAGCCGACGGCGCCGGCGAAGCGCCGCAGCTCCCGGGGCACGTCACCGCCCTGTGGTCCGAACAGTGCGCCGCGTACCCCGGCCCCCGCGAGTGCGTCCACCCGGTGCCGGACCTCCTCGGCGGTGCCGGTCTCGGTGACCGAGCGGATGAGCTCGGGCGTGATCAGCGGCCGCTCGAGGTCGCTCACCTCGATCAGGTGCCCACCGTGGACCTCCAGGTGCCGGCGACGCTCGTCGATCGCGTCGACGGCGCCGGCATAGGCACGCCACTCCGGGGTGTCGCCCGCGACGCCCTCGCCACCCAGGTGCAGCTGGAAGGCGGCGGTCGGACCTGCCGCCTCGAGCACGCGCTCGTTGGCCAGGTCTTCTCCCGGCTCGAGGACCGTGCCGTAGAAGAGGACGAAGGTCCGCCCCGCCTGCTCGCCGAGCTCGTTCTGCGCACCATGGGTGAGGTGGGTGACGACCCCGTCGGCGACCTGGGACGCCACCGCGTACCCCTTCGGCCCGTGGGCGGCCACGAGCAGGGGCACGGTGTCGCGCGCGCTCAGCCCCGTGAAGCGACCGTGCCGCAAGCCCATGACGGCCCCGTCCCACTCGATCTCCTCCCCGGCGAGGAGACGCCGCAGGGCGACCAGGTAGCCCTCGACCTCGGCCCACGAGGCCGGCCGCTTGCCGATCATGAGCTGAGACGTGAACCCGGTCCCGATCACCATGGCCACGCGCCCGGGCGCCATCGCCCGCAGGGTCGCGACCGCGCCGGCCGTGGCGGCCAGATGACGGAGGCGTGGGGTGACGACCGAGACACCGAGCGTGATCCGTGAGGTGCGTGCCGCCGCCTGTGCCAGCACCATCCAGGGATCCGCCAGGAAGGTCGGCGAGTCGTAGACGAAGGCGGAGCGGTACCCGAGCTGCTCGGCCAGCTCGATGTGTGCCGGCGTGTCGAGCGTGGGGGCGAAGATGGTGCCTAGTTCCATCGGTCCTGGCGTCTCCCTTCTGCTGGCCGGCGCGTCGCACGGACCGGCCGCCTCACCGAGGCCCCCCGGCGAGCGAGCGCACGGCATCGGCGATCTCGAGGAACGGGTTCACGCCGGGGTCGTTGCTGCCCTGCACCTCGTCGGGCTGCATCCAGTTGTGGCAGATGGCGACGGCGAGTCCCGAATCGGGGTCGGCCCAGCCGATGGACCCACCGATGCCCGGGTGCGCGAGGACGTGGGGATTGGGACCGAGCACGGGATAGGCCGGGGGGCTGTCGCCGCCGAGCCAGTAGCCGCCGACGCCCACCCAGGCGACCCACCCCATGACCTTGTCGACCTGGTGGGCATCCGGGCGAGGCTCGGCGAAGGACGCCACCCGCTCGGGCGACAGCAGGCGCGCCCCGCACGCCTGGCCGCGGCCGGCCAGGAGCGAGAAGAAGTGGGCGCCGGCACGGGCGCTCATGAGCACGCCGGCCCCGGGCAGCACGCTCGTGCGGACGAGCTCGGTGTTGTGCACCGCCGGCCCGGGGAACACGGCGACCGGCATCGACTGGTCGAAGTACGGGTTGCCCGACGGCCCCGGGACCCGGTCGGCGACGACGGGGGCCACCCGGCCGAGCTCGGCTTCGGGGACACCGAAGTACAGGTCGGTGATCCCGAGCGGCTCGCACAGCTCTTCCCGGACGAACTGCGCCAACGGGCGACGATCCGGATCGGTCCTGCGGACCAGCTCACCCACGATCCAGCCCCAGACCAGCTCGTGGTACGCGTTGGTCGTCCCGGGGGCGAAGACGGGTCGGAAGTCCTCGATCTGGGCGACCATCCAGTCCCAGTCGCACATGCGCTCGGGCGTGACGCCGGCCGGCATCTGCGGCACGCCGGCTCGGTGGCACAGGACGTCGCCGACCATGGTCGCCTCCTTGCCGTGGCGCCCGTACTCCGGCCAGTACTCGGTCACCGGCGCGTCATAGCGGAGGTGGCCACGCTCGGCCTGGAGATGGGCGGCCGTGGCCACCACGGCCTTGGTCACGGAGAAGACGGCGAACAGGGTGTCGCCGGTGACCGTCGGTCCTCCCTCCTCGACCGCCCCCGCCCAACCGTCGAAGACGATGTCGTCCCCTCGGCGCGCGCACACCTGCAGGCCGATCTCGCCCATGGCGAGCGCCCGCTCCATCGCCTCGTGGACACGCTGCTCGCTCACGCGTCACCCCCGAACCGACCGACGAGGCGCAGGGCGTTGCGCCGTAGCTGGGTGCCGACCTCCTCGGCGGTGAGCGCCGAGGAGGTCCGCAGCTCCTCCAGCGCTCGCGTGACCTGCGCGGCGGGGGTGAACGGATAGTCGCTCCCGTAGAGCAGGCGCTCGATGCCCGCCAGCCGCCGGATGGCATGGCTCTGCTGTGGCGCCGCGTGCCCGGCGAGGTCGAACCACAGCCGCTGGAGGCCGGCGTGCACCTCGTCGGCCGTGACCTCCGCCGGCGTCGCCCCCCGGCTCACGAACCCCGCCACCCGGTCGAACAGCACGGGGAGGGCGGCGCCGGCGTGCGGGACGATCACGTCCACGGCCGGGAACCGTTGCGGGCCGCCGTGCAACAGGTAGTTGGTGACCGCCCGCGTGGTGTCGAAGAAGAACTCGAGCAGCGGCCTCGGGCGGCCGAGCGACGTCTGCTCGCAGCACACCGGCGACGTCGGGTGGACGAAGACGGGGGCACGCCGGGCATCGAGCACTTCGAAGAGCGGGTCGAGGCGCCGGTCGCCGAGGTAGAGGCCCTCGTAGTTGGTCAGCAGCACCACGCCGTCGGCCCCGAGGACGTCCAGGGCGTGCACCGCTTCCTCCATGGCCGCCTCCACGTCGGGCAGCGGCAACGAGGCGAAGCTGCCGAAGCGACCGGGGTGGTCTCGGGCGAGCGCCGCACCCTCCTCGTTGACGTCGCGGGCCAGCGCCACAACGTCCGCGCCCGCACCGAGGAGGAGGCCCGGCGAGGAGACGGAGAGGACGGCACTGTCGATCCCGAGCGAACCCATGAGGTCGATCGCCGCCTCCGGCTCCCACGACGGCCAGTGCGCGATGCCGTCCGGATGTTCCAGGCCCGAGCGTTCGACCGCGCGCCGGTAGCTGGGCGGCAGGAAGTGCGCGTGGACGTCGATCAGCCCGCTCACCGGGCAGCCGCCCCGCCCGAGGCCACCCGGCCGGACCGCCGTCGGGCGGCCTGCACCAGGTGGTCGGTGACCCGCCGGCGCACCGCTGCGGCCTCCTCCGGCGTCCACCTCCGGAACCCCTCCCCCGTCGCCATGCCGAGCTTGCCCTCGGCGACCTTCTGCTCGAGGAGCGGGTGCGCCGCCGGCGTGGTGTCGAGGGACGGGATGAGCTGCCGGTGGATGGCCAGCGTCAGCTCCAGTCCGACCAGGTCCGACTGCTCGAGCGGCCCGAGCGCGGGAAGCCGGAGCCCGAAGCCCCATCTGCTCACGGCGTCGACCGTCTCGGCGTCGCAGACCCCGGACGCCACGAGCGCGATGGCTTCTCGCTTGAGGGCGTGCTGGAGCCGGTTGCCGACGAAGCCGGGGACGTCCACGGCGAGGCGTACCGGCTGCAGGCCGGCGGCCGACAGGAGCGAGACGACCTCTGCGGCGACCGTGGGTGCCGTACGGGCCCCGGGCACCACCTCCACCAGCGGCACGAGGTAGGGCGGATGCCAGAAGTGGGCGGCGAGGAAGCGGCGGGCGTCGTCACCCAGCGGCTCGGCGAGCGCCGCCACCGGGATGCTCGAGGTGTTGGTCGCCAGGACGGCGCCCGGTGTGGCGTGGGCACATGCGTTGGCGAAGATCCTCCGCTTCACCGCCAGGTCCTCCGGCCCCGCCTCGATCACCAGCCCGGCGCCGGCGACCGCCCGGTCCAGCTCGCCCGTGGCATCGATCCGTGCCAGTCCGTCGAGATCTTGGTCGAGCAGCTCGAAGACGGCGGCGGCTCGCTCGACCACCGAGGTCACCGCCGACGGGTCCGGGTCGTAGAGCGCGACCTCGTGGCCCGCGGCCGCCAGGACTTGACCGATCCCCAGCCCCATCAGGCCGGCGCCGAGCACGGCCACCTTCGAACGATCGTCGCGAGCGCTCATCCTGCCGTGTACCCCCCGTCGACGTAGACGACCTGACCGGTGCAGAAGTCCGATGCCGGCGACAGGAGATAGAGGGAGATCCCGACGAGGTCCTCGGGCTCACCGAGCCGCCGGAGCGGGATCCTCGAGATGTTCCGGTCCCGTGCCGCCCTGCCCCGCTCGTCGTCGCGGAAGATCCAGTCCGTGAGGGCAGACCGGAACACCGTGGGCGCGATGGCGTTCACGGTGATGCCGCGTGGTCCCCATTCGGTGCCCAGCACGCGGGTCAGGGCGTCGACCGCCCCTTTCGACGGGCAGTAGGCGCTGTACCCGGCGGCATTGCCGTGACGCCCGCGCACGGACGACACGAACAGGACCTTGCGGCCGCGGCCGTCGTCTCCCACCGCCGCCGAGAACGCCTTGGCCATCAGCCATGGCCCGCGCACGTTGGCGTCCATCACCGCCTGCCAGTCGGGCTCGGCCATGTCGTCGACCATGGCGGGGCGGTTCAGCCCCGACGCCACGATCAGCATGTGCGGGAGGCCGAACGCCTCCACCGCCGCGCCGACGATGTCGCCGGCGTCGAGCAGGGTCTCGGGTCGCCGGACGAGGGTCCTCACCGTCCCCCCCGCCTCGGCCACTTCGGCCGCCACCTGGTCGAGCGGCTCCTTCGAACCCGACGCCAGGAGCAACCGGCACCCGAGGGCACCGAGGGCGATCGAGATCGTCCGCCCATAGGCGCCGGAGGCTCCCGTCACCACGGCGGTCCTTCCCGACACGTCGAACAAGGACAGCGGGTCGCGCAGCGCCCCCGCCAGCTCTGGTCGTCCGGCTGCCACGTCAACCACGTCGTGCTCCTCTCCCACCGCTGCGAAGAGCGGCCTCGGCCCGTTCTCGGTCGCTGCCGGGATCGCCCAGCCGGCGAGGCCGGCGAGACGACCTCACGACGCCGACGGGTGGACGAGGGCGTCGCTCAGATCTGCAGGAGCGCGGCAGCCCGCCCGCCGCGGATCTGCTCGAGCTCGGTGGCGTCGATGCCTGCCTCGTCGAGATAGGTGAGACGCCGCTCGAACTCCGCCACGTCGCTGTAGGGGTAGTCGGTGCCGAAGAGCAAGCGCTCCGGCCCCCAGTAGTCGCAGGCGCACTTCAGCCCCTCGACCGACCCCGACACGGTGTCGTAGTACATCCGGTGCAGCGCCTCTCCGCCCCGGCCTCCGGTCATGCGCAGCACGCGCGCCAAGATGAACGGCATCGTGCCGCCGAGGTGCGGCACGATGAACTGGATGTCGGGGTGGCGATCGGCGATCCCCGACATGGCCAGTCGCAGGGCGGCGACCGTGTCCTCGAAGGGAGCCCCGACGAGCCAATTGAGGTTGTAGTCGCTGCCGTCGACCACGCAACGTTCCCCACGCGGATGGAGGAGCACCTTCGCGTGGCGGTGCCCGAGCTCCTGGTACACGGGCTCCAGGGCCGGGTCGTCGACGTGCATCTCGCCGATGCTGCAGCCGATCGTCACGCCGACGATGTGCGGGTCGCCCCACACGCGGTCGATCTCGGCGAGGGACTCGTCCACGTGAGGCAGGGGTAATGCGGCGAAGGTGAAGAACCGCTGCGGGTGCTCCTGGCACAGCTCGAGGTACAGGTCGTTCCCCAGCGTGGCGGCGTCGGCGGCGTCGGCGGCCGCCGGAAGGTAGGGCTGCGCTTGGGACACCGAGAGCACCTGCACGTCGATCCCGAGCCGGTCGAGCAGGGCGAGGCGCTCCTCGATCCCCTGGTCGCGGAGCGGAGCGGAGCCGACGGGCGGGAGCTCCGGCCGGCCGATGCGCTCCAGGTACTCGGCCGGGTAGTAGTGCGCATGCACGTCCACGATCACCGGACTGCCCCCCTTTCACGTGCCGGCGGAAACCTCGCCCCCGGACGGCTCATCTCGCGGTGCGGAGCGTCGGCGTGCGCCCCTGATCGCCTCTCCACCATCCTAGAGTTGCGCACGATACGAGTCAACTGCTCTCATCATGCAGAACAATCTTGGCTCTATCCCGAGCTTGGTGCTAGTTTCAGCCGCAACTTCTCGTATCGCGGACGATTGGGGGCCGGGACCGACGATGAGGACGAGGCTCGACCCTCAAGATCCCCTCGCCCTGTCGTCGCTGCTCGACGCGGACGACCTGCTCACGATCCAGACCGTGCGGCGCTTCGTCCACGAGCACGTCGAGCCGAACATCGACCGCTGGTACGAGCACGCCGAGTTCCCCCGCCACCTGGTCAAGCCACTGGGCGAGCTCGGCGTCCTGGGAATGCACCTGCAGGGGTACGGCTGCGCCGGCGCGTCGGCGCGCATGTACGGACTGGCCTGCAGGGAGCTCGAGGCGGGCGACTCGGCCCTCCGGAGCTTCGTCTCGGTCCAGGGCTCGCTGGCCATGTTCGCCATCTGGAAGTTCGGATCCGACGAGCAGCGGCTGCGCTGGCTCCCGGCCATGGCCCAGGGTGACGCCGTCGGGTGCTTCGGGCTCACCGAGCCCGACGCCGGATCCGACCCGTCGGGCATGCGCACCTCGGCTCGACGCAAGGGCTCGGACTGGGTGCTCGACGGCACGAAGCTGTGGATCACCAACGGCAGCATCGCCGACGTCGCCATCGTGTGGGCGAGGACCGAGGAAGGGATCCGCGGGTTCGTCGTGCCGACCGGCACTCCCGGTTTCGAGGCCATCGAGATCCGGAGGAAGCTCTCGCTCCGGGCCTCGGTGACCGCCGAGCTGGTGCTGCGGGACTGCGTGCTGCCCGCCGACGCCGTGCTGCCCGAGGTGCGGGGCCTGCGCGGGCCGTTGAGCTGCCTCGACGAGGCACGCTTCGGGATCGCCTGGGGCGCCCTCGGCGCCGCCCGCTCGTGCTTCGAGGCGGCGCTGCGCTATGCCGGAGAGCGCGAGCAGTTCGGGCGGCCGATCGCCGGCTTCCAGCTCACCCAGAGCAAGCTCGTCGAGATGGCCGTCGAGCTCGGAAAGGGCGAGCTGCTGGCGTGGCAGCTGGCACAGCTCAAGGACAACGGGAACCTCTCCCCAGAGCACGTCAGCATCGGGAAGTTGAGCAACGTCCGTCAGGCCCTCGCCATCGCGCGGTCGGCTCGGTCGATCCTCGGCGCCAATGGGATCTCGCTCGAGCTCCCGGTGATGCGGCACATGACCAATCTCGAGTCCGTCGCCACCTACGAGGGGACCGAGGAGATCCACACGTTGGCGATCGGCGCGGCCCTCACCGGGCAGCCAGCGTTCCGATGAGCCGCGGCCGCGCATCGGGGCCCGGTCCCCTCGCCGGCGTGCTCGTCGCCGACTTCTCACGGGTGCTCGCCGGTCCGCTCGCCACCATGCTGCTCGGCGACCTCGGCGCCACCGTCGTCAAGGTGGAGCACCCGGAGGGCGACGACACGCGCCGCTGGGGGCCGCCGTACTCCGGGTCCGAGACGACCTACTACCTGAGCGTCAACCGCAACAAGCGCAGCGTCGTCCTGGACCTCGCCACCCCCGGAGGGCTCGGGGCCGGCCGCCGGCTGGCCGAGCGGGCCACAGTCCTGGTGGAGAACTTCCGGCCAGAACGCCTCGCGCAGCTCGGCCTGGGGTACGAGGAGCTGTCCCAGGCCAATCCTGGCCTCGTCTACTGCTCGATCTCCGGCTTCGGGAGCGAGCCCCCCGGGGCATCGCTCGCCGGGTACGACTTCGTCGTCCAGGCGATGTCGGGCCTCATGAGCATGACCGGGCCCCCGGAAGGACCGCCCCACAAGGTGGGCGTGGCCGTGGTCGACGTGCTCACGGGCCTCTACGCCACGATCGGGATCCTCGCCGCCCTGCAGGCCCGGCAGCACGACGGGCGTGGCCAGCGAGTGGAGGTGAGCCTGCTCGGGTGCGCCCTCTCCTCGCTCGTCAACCAGGCGTCGTCGTACCTCAATGCCGGCGAGGTGCCGCGCCCGATGGGCAACCGTCACCCCAGCATCGTGCCGTACGAGACGCTGGCGGCCGGTGACGGACAGCTGGCAGTCGCGGTCGGCAACGACGGGCAGTTCGCTGCGCTCTGCCGTGCCGTGGGGCTCGAGGCATTGCCCTCCGACCCGCGGTTCGCCACCAACCCCGACAGGGTCCTCCACCGCGACGAGCTGGTCGGCGCGCTGGAGACCGTCCTCGCCACCCGCCCGGTCGCCGACTGGGCAGCCAGGCTGCGCCACGTCGGCGTCGCCTGCGGACCCGTCAACGACGTCGCCGGCGCCTTCGAGGAGGCGGAGCGCCTCGGTCTCGCGCCCCGAGCCACGTTCGAGGACCGTCCCCACCCGGTGACGACCGTGGCCAACCCGATTCGGCTCTCGGCCTCGCCCGTCCATTACCGCCGGCCGCCACCCCGCCTCGGCGCCGACACCCCAGAGGTCCTGGCCTGGCTGGACCGCGACGACGGCGGCCCGCTCGACGACCGGGCCGCCGGCGGGGCCACCGGCGATCGCGACATTGCGAGAGAGGAGCGGTAGATGGAGATCACCCGGCTGGACGAGGCGGCACCGTACGCCGCCGCGAACCACCACGACATGGTGGCGCTGCGGCTGCAGGGTCATGACGCCACCGCCACCGACCACTTCTGGGTCGGGCTGTCCCACTTCCTGCCGGGCGGCGGGGCAGAGCGGAGTGCCACGCCGATCGAGAAGGTGTACGTAGTGGTGGACGGCCAGCTCACCTTCGTCACCGACGACGGGGAGCACGTCCTTGGTCCCCTCGACTCGTGCCGGTTCGCGCCGGGTGAGGCGAGGACGGTCGAGAACCGCTCCAACCGCGTCGCCTCGATGCTGGTCGTCATGCCCTACCCGCCAACCGCCTGAGGTTGCGGCGGGCCCGTCGCCGGCACGGCCGCCGGCGCCGCCGGGTGGGTCCGTGGCCTCACCGCGCCGGTCACGGTGACGACGTGCGACGACGGCGAGAGGGGGACGCATCGCACCCGGTCGAGGAGCCAGTCGGCCACGGTCGCCTGCCACGAAGGTCCGAGGACGGGCGCCGGCGACTCGGTCAGCGCGTGGCGGGCACGCTCGTAGGCGATCAGCGTGCTCGGGGCGGCCGACCGCCCGGCGAGGTCGTCGACCCAGGTCGCCGGCGACAGCTCGTCGGCTTCGCCACCGATCGCCAGCCACGGGACGGCCATGGACGCCACCAGCGGGCGCAGGTCGTACCCGGCGACCATGCGATCGAAGGCGGGCTCGTCCTCGAACAGCCCGGCCATGAACATGTGCCGGGCCTTGAAGGTGGGCGACGCCCGCTCGAAGATCGTGCCGGCACCCGGCTCGAACACCGGTAGCGCCGCCGCGCACCCCTTGAGGCTCGGCTGCGTCGCCGCCACCTGCATCGCCCAGAAGGACCCGAAGCTCGTCCCGGAGACGACCAGGCGCTCGTCGTCGACCTCGGATCGGTCTCGGCACCATGCGAGGAGCGCCGAACCGGCATCGATCCAGTTGGTCGCCGTCACGTGGAGGCCGTGGATGGCGGCCTCGCCTTGCCCGGGCCCGTCGACCGCCAGCACGGCCAGCCCGCGCCCCAGGAGACCGTCTCCTTCCCTGCGGACCAGGATCTCCCTCGCACCGTCCATGCCCCCGAAGGCCAGGACGGTCGGCACGGCGTCCGACGTGCCCGGCACGCAGCCGGGCGGAAGGTGGAGCCAGGCTGGCAGCTGGGCGGCTCCGAAGTCGACGTCCACCCGCTCCACGTGGTGCGAGGCGTGGCGCGCCCAGGCGAGGTACGCCCGGTTCTTCCGCTCGTCGAGCTCCCTCAGCTCGTCGGTGACTTCCCACAGCGGCCACACGGCCAGCGACCACAGCATTGCTGCCGCGTGCCACTGCTCGCCCGCCGTCGCGCCGTGCCCCGCCCGCTCGGCTTCCTCGGCCAGGCCCTCTCGCCGCTGTGCCGCCGCCCGCACCGCCGGGACGAAGTCGGCCAGTTTGGCGATCTGGCCACTCAGGAGCGCCATCTCCCCGGCCATCTGCTCGCCGCCGACGGGCCCCAGGGTATAGCCGAGGCGCGGCTGGTCCCATTCGATCCCCCGCGTCCGGATCACTTCGTCGACCAGCCACCGCTGGTCGCGCCAGCGCTTCGGGCCACGCGGACCCGCGGCACCGGCCACGACGACTAGCCGCGGAACACGGCGGGGACGCCCGCCGTTCCCCCGTGCTCCAAGAAGAAGCTCCCGAGATCGTCGTGGGCGCGCAGCTCGTCCCCGCTCGCCTCGAAGCGGGTGCGGCCACCGGCCATGACGTACCCCCACGTGGCCACCTCGAGCCCCAACGCGACGCGCTGCTCGATGAGGAGGATCGCCCGCCCGTTCGCCGCCAGGGCGTCGACGACTCCGTGCAGCACGGTCGACGCGATGAGCGGTGACAGGTTGGACGTCGGCTCGTCGAGGATCAGCAGTCGTGGGTCGGCGACCAGTGCCCGGGCGATGCCGAGGGTCTTGCGCTCACCCCCGCTGAGCGTGCGGGCGAGCCGCCGCCGGAGCGGTCGCAGGGTGGGGAACTGCTCGAGGACGCGGTCCACCTGCCCCCGCACCTCGCGTCGGGGCCAGCGGTAACCGCCCATCTCCAGGTTGTCCTGCACGGTCAGCGTCGGGAAGACGTCCCCGGACTGGGGGACGTACCCGATGCCTCGCAAGGCGCGCTCGTCCTCCTTGGCGTGGGAGATGTCCACGCCGTCGAGCACGACGCGCCCGCCCAGGAGCGGCAGCTTGCCGGTCACCGCCTTCACCAGCGTGCTCTTGCCGGCCCCGTTCGGCCCGATCACCAGGACGACCTCGCCGAGGCCGACCGTGAGGTCGACGTCGCGCACGATGGGGACCTTGTTGTACCCACTGGTGATCTGGGTGGCGGCCAGGTAGGGCGGGCGGCGGGCGCCCCCGCCGGCGGCGGCGGCGGGCACCTCGGCCACCGAGGCCCGAGGGCCTTCAGGGCCTTCAGGGCCTTCAGGAGAGGTAGGCACGCCGCACGCCTTCGTCCTGCACCACGGTCTCGTAGGAGCCCTGGGCGATCACTTCGCCCAGGGCCATGACGACCACCTCGTCGCACAGCTGCTCGATGACCTCCAGGGCGTGCTCGACGATGACGAGCCCGATCCCCTCTGCCGCCACGCTGCGCAGGTCGCGGACGAGCTTGGCCACCAGGTGGGGTGCCACGCCGACCATGGGCTCGTCCAGCAGCAGGACCGACGGGTCGCACATCAGGCACCGCATGATCTCGACGAGCCGCCGCTGGCCGCCGCTCAGCTCGCGGCCGTAGGCGTCGGCCAGCTCCGCCATCTCGAAGCGCTCGAGGACCTCCCAGGCCTTGGTCGCCGCCTGGCGCTCCTCCTCCCGGTTCGTTCGCCACCGGGTCGTCACCCGCCACAGCGACGCGCCGGCGGCACCCCGGCCGGCCACGAGCAGGTTCTCGAACACGGACATGGCCTCGAACTCGCTCGTCGTCTGGAACGTCCGAACGATCCCGTGGTGGGCGCGGGTGTACGGCGCCGTGCCCGTGACGTCACGGCCCCCGAGCATGATCGAGCCGCCCTGCGCTCGCTGCTGGCCCCCGATCGCCGCCAACAGCGAGGACTTCCCCGCCCCGTTGGGCCCGATCAACCCGAGGATCTGCCCTGGCAACAGGTCGAAGGACACCTGGTGCACCGCCGCCACGCCGCCGTACCGGACGACCACGTCGCGCACTTGGAGGACCGGAGCAGTGCCGTCGGGACCTGGCCGCCCGCCGGCGGCGCCGGCCGCGCCGGGAGTCCCGGCCGCCGGCCCCGCCGTCCCGGCCACGGGCGCCCTCCCGGCGGTGCCCGTGGTGCCCGTGGTGCCCGTGGTGCCCGTGGGAGGCACGGTCATCCCTCGTCCGCCCCGCTGGGCGCCTGCCGTACCCGCGCCGTCGCGACCGCAGGGTCCCCGGCCACGGGGACGTCATCGGGGACCGGGGCCCGGCCGGCAGCGGCCCCCAGGCGGGGGCCCCGGGGAGCCATGTCGGGACGGCCCAGCGTGAGCACGCGAGCCACCCACCGCGCGGCAGCGGACCGGACCGTGTCGTCGGCCAGTGGCCGCGGCGCTCGGAAGCGCCGCTCAGGGAGAATGCCACGCGGCCGAAGGAGCAGGAAGAGCATCCAGGCGAGGCCGATGATGATCCACTGGATCGCGCCAATGAGGCCCGGGTACCCGATTGTCGGGAGGAACGTCGGCAGCTCCAGCACGAGGATCGGGACGATCAGGGTCCCGAGGAGCATCCCGCGGTTGTTGCCGACGCCGCCCACCAGCAGGGCGGTGAAGATGACGAAGGTCTCGGCATAGCCCCACGCGCCCGGCGACCAGGCGCCGATGAACTCCACCAGCAACCCACCGGAGAGGCCGGCGATCGCTCCGCCGATGACGAAGACCTCCAGCCGCAGCAGCGTCCCGTTGAGCCCGAGCGACGCCGCCGCGTCCTCCTGGTCCCGGATCGCCCGGAGGGACCGGCCCCAGGACGACCGGCCCAGGCGCTCGACGATCACGTAGAGCACGGCGCACAGGGCGAGAACCCACAGGGCATAGACCCACTGGTAGCTGGACAGGGAGAACCCCAGGGCTGTGTACAGCGGGTGTGGGATCCCGGTGATCCCGTTGGCGCCGTTGAAGAGGTGGATGTCGGAGGTCACCACCTGCAGGAGGATCAACGAGACGATCAGCATGACCGCCGCCTGGTAGTCGCGCCGGATCCTGCGCACGGCGAAGAGGCCGATCACGGCCGAGAGCACCGCCCCCGCCAGCGCCGCCGCCAGGAGGGGGACCGGAAAGGGCAGGTTGGCGCCGAGTATGTAGTGCTGGTACGAGTTTGTCCCCGTGTCCGGGCCGAGCACCACCGTTCCGGCCACGTAAGCTCCCGCCGCCTGGAACACGATGAACGCGAAGTTGATGACGCCGGCGTAGCCGTACTGCAGGTTGAGCGCCCAGGCGGCCATCAGGTCGATGCCGAAGTAGACGACGATGGTCGACAGGTAGAAAGAGAAGTGTCCCACGCCAATGCCCGCTCAGACGGTGAGCTCCACTTTGCGGGCGGCGGCGTTGAGCACGCCCGACGGCTTGCTGAGGAGGACGACGACGAGGACGCCGAACGCCGCCACGGAGCTGTACGAAGAGAACCCGGCGGCCGCCACGAGCTCGGTGACCACCCCGAGCAGCAAGGACGCGAGGAGCGCCCCGCGGGGCGAACCGACGCCCCCCAAGATGGCGGCGGCCAGCACCACCGGAAGGAACAGCAAGCCGGTCGAGTAGTCCACGCTCAGGCTGTTGATGACGTAGATCACACCGGCCACGCCGCACAGGAAGCCGCTGATCAGCCACGTGGCGTTGACGATGCGGTTGGTCGGGATGCCACAGGAGCGGGCCAACCCAGGGTCCACCGCCATGGCGCGGAGCGCCTTGCCGAGGCGGGTCAGGCGCAGCAACGCCTCGAGCGCCAAGAAGATCACGATGCCGACCCCGACGAGCGCGAGCTGGCTGGCGGTGAGGGTGGCCGCCCCGAGGTGGAACGAGGCCCCTTGCGGGAAGCTCACCGAGTAGATCTTGTCCCGGGCGACGATGTCGACGCTGTACTCGATCACGAGCCCGAGACCCAGCGTCACCATGACCATCTCGAAGAGCCGGGTGCCCCGGCGGGCGTACAGCTTGAACACGGTCTTGCCCAGGAAGATGGTGAGGACGGCACCGGCCACGCCCCCGAGGACCATGCCCAGCCAGATGTTGATGCCCGCCTGCTCGGTGAGGTAGGCGACGAAGGCCGCTACCGTCATCGTCGCCCCATAGCTCAGGTTGAGCACGTTGGTCAGGCCGAACTGGATGGTGAACCCCATCGCCCCGACGGCGATGATCGACGCCGAGACGATGCCGAAGCCGAGCGTCTGGACCAACACGTTCACTGCGCCGCTCCCTTCCGCGGCCGGCCCGCCCGGCCCTGGGACAGGGGGGGCCGCCTACCCGTCCCGCCCCCGCCCGGTCCGCTCGTGCAGGGAGCCGGCCGGGCGGGGATCAGGACGTTCGTCGACGAGGGCTCAGCCAAGCTTTTGGATCTGCTGCTCGGTGATCGTCTGGACCACGACCGGGTTGTCCGATGTGTCCACCGTCACGGCGGCTTCGTTGCCGAACGAGTTGTGGTACTTGTCGAAGCGGATCAAGCCGGTCACACCGACGTACTGGATCTTCTTGCCCTGCTTGAGGGCCTTGACACCCTGGGCGTAGGTGTGCACCACCGCCTTCCCCTTGCCCGGCTCGGTGACGGCCTCGATCTTTGTGTTGTAGACCTTCGGTGTCGTGCTGTGAGCGTCGGTCATGGCGAGCGCCTGGGTGATGATCCCGTCGAACTGTGCTCCCGAGTACGGGTTGGTCACCCACTGTGTCCACGGCGAGGGCACCTTGGACTCCACCGCCTTGAGCCCGTCGGTGTACGAGGCCGTCGCCGCCGTCGTCTGCGGCGTACCGTCGATGACCGCCGTGTAGTCCTTCTTGAATGTTGTGGCGCCGATCCCCTTGCGGACGGCGTCGAGCCATGTGCTGATGTCGGTGGCCGTCGTGCCGATGATGGGCACCAGACCGCCGAGCTGCTCGAGCTCGGAGAAGAAGGTGGCGGCGGTCGTCCCGTCCGACTCGGTCATGATCACCTGGGGATGGGCGGCGATGATCTTCTCCGCCTCGGCCCGGTAGGACGCCTGGTCGGGGGTGAGTGTCACCTGCGCGACGAGTGTCGCGTTGATCTTCTTGAGCCCGTTGAGCACGCCGGGGAGGTCGCCCTGCGAACCTGTTGTCGCGCCGAACACGGCGGCGACCTTGGTGTAGTGCTTCGACTTCGCGTACAGGGCCATGGCCTCGCCGTTGGCGGGGTCGGGCGGCACGAGCCGCCACATGTACTTGTAGTGGGCGTGGTCGAACCGGGCGTTGCCACCGATGGTCATGTCGGTGATGTGCGCCGCGTTGATGATCGGCACGACGGTCGGCGAGGACGCCGTCCCCGGTCCGTCGACACCCACGAGGTTCGACGAGGTGGCGATCAGCTTGTCGGCGATCGGCACGGCGTCGGCCGGGTCGCCACGGTCGTCCTCGGTGATGATGTTCATCTTGTGCCCCATCACGCCGCCGGCGGCGTCGATCACGTGGACCGCCGGGTAGACGCCGGAGTCCGCCGCACCGCCCTCGAAGGAGACCGGTCCGGTGTAGGCGATGATGATGGCCTCGTTGATGGCGGATCCCGAGCCCTTGGCCAGCGCCGGCCGGGACGACCCGCCGGGTGCCGCCCCGGCCGCGCCGGTCAGCGCGAACACGGTCGCCAGGCTGGCGGCGAGGATCGTGCCGCCGGTTCGCCGGCGGAGGTACCTGTGTGAACTCATAAACCCCCCCTTGGGCTCGAGTGCTGGAACACTACAATGACGCGCGATACGAATCAACCGTTCCGCATCGTGGATCACTCGCTCGAGCGGCCCACGGCGCCGGGGCACCACAGCGCGGGCCGAGAGGGAGGTTGCCGATGCAGGTGAGAAGAGTGGTGACGGGTCGGGGGCCTGCCGGCACCTCGATCGTGACGGGCGTCGGAGAACCGCCGCGGTCCCACGCGTACGAGCGGGTGCCGGGGCTCACCGAAGCGCTCGTGTGGGCGACGGATCCGGCGGGCGCCCCGGCAGGCGGGCAGAGGAGCACCGACGACGACCCGACGCCGTCGGTGCGCTCGTACGTGCCCGCGGCCGGTGGCACGCGCCTCATCTGGCTGCAGCTCCCGCCGGACGCCGCCTTCGCCGATCCGGCGTTCGATCCGGTCGCGGCGCGCGCGGAGCAGCTGGACGCCTCGCCGGGGCTGGCGGAGCGGTTCGAGCTCGACGCACCCGGGATGCACGCCACGCCGACCGTCGACTACGCGATCGTGGTGGACGGGGAGCTGTGGCTCGAGCTCGACGACGGGCAGGAGACCCCCTTGCGTCCGGGTGACGTCGTGGTGCAGCGCGGCACCCGCCACGCTTGGCGCAATCACGGCACGGCGCCGGCGACGCTGGCCGTCGTCCTGATCGGCGTCGACGAGCAGGGTTGAACCCGCGGCGGACGACGGTCGACGCCACGCACCCACCTGCGGTTGCTCCACGCCTCGACCTCCCGTCGTACCGGGATGCTGTGCCCGCCCCCTGGGCTCCTCGGCCTCGGCGATGGGGCAACCGGAGGTGACCGAGGGACCTGTATACCCACTACCTCGGTAGGGCGGGGCTTGGCCCTGAGCGTAAGGAGATGCGCCCTGGCTGTCAAGGGGTTTCCGAGCCGTCGCCGTGCTGCAACTCCGGGCCGTCGTGCGGCGGCGGCGCAGCTTCGCCCCCGTCATGGCCCGGGAACCCGTTCGCCGATGTCGAAGACCAGGTCGTCGCCGGGCTCCTCGTCCCTGCGGTGCACGTCGACCGCGAGCTGGGCGCCGCTCACCGGGCAGTAGTACGCGGTCATGGCGAGCTCGGGGTGGAGCGAGATGCCTCGTGCCCCCGGGTCCACGGACAGCGCCGCCGCGCCCTGCCGCCACCCGGCGGCGGCTCGCGAGAGGACCGCACCGGCGGACGTCCGCACGGTCACCTTTCCGCCGGCTCCCACGACCCGGAGGTGGTCGCCCAGGGCGTAGCGGAGCGACGCGTCCGCATCCTCCGCGCCGGCGGGAGGCGGGGCGGTGGCCGCCGCCAGGCGGGCCCGGCGCAGCTCCTCCCGGTGACGGGCGGTCGCGACCGTGTCGACCTGCCCCTCGACGAGCACCACCCCGTACACCTCGGCGGCGGTCCGCACCGACAACAGGTCGCGACGGACGTCGTCGGCCACCGACGTCGGCTCCCGGTCGAGCGGGTCGCCCCACCCGCCACCGCCCTGCCAGGTCACGGAGAAGACGTCGCCGGGCACCATGGGGATCCGGCCGGGCTTCGGGCCGAGGGGCCGCGGTGGGCGACCGGTCGCTCGCTCCTCGGCCGTGCTGAACCGCTGACGCACGGTGGTCCCCGGCCATCCCCCGAAC
Source organism: Acidimicrobiaceae bacterium (assembly GCA_027306585.1). Classification (GTDB taxonomy): domain Bacteria; phylum Actinomycetota; class Acidimicrobiia; order Acidimicrobiales; family RAAP-2; genus DAHUZJ01. Next base: position 21,294 of record DAHUZJ010000129.1, read on the forward strand.
AGGCCCACCGAGTTGGGCACCTCCGCGCCGTGGGTCATGACGATGGCGTCACCGCTCTCGACGCCGCGCAGCGTGACGGCGATCTCCGCGCTGTTCCCGCCCCGATGCCGGCCCGGCCCGCCCGTCTCCGGTGCCAGGCGGCGATAGAGGTAGAAGAGAGGTGACACCTGCTCGTTGGACTCGACGTCGGCAATGGCGGGCACCGGTACCGCAACGGGGCCACCGGCGTCGACGCCGTCCCGCTCGGCGAAGCCCCCGGAGCCTCCTCCGAGCGGGTCCAGGAGGTGGAGGCCGAACCGCTCGCCGAACTGGCTGACGCCCCCGAGGTTGAACGTGGCCATCGTCCCCGAGCTGACGCCCTGCGACCGGCTGGCGAACGCCTCGGACCCGCCCGCCAACAGGTTGAGCGCACGCTGCACGACGTTGGTCACCGTCCAGATGGTCTCCACCGTGGCCGCCCCAACCGGGGCGGGATGGACGGCGGTGCAGATGAGCCCGTCCGGGGCCGTGATCGTCACCGGGCGGAGCAGGCCGGCGTTCCACCGCAGCCCGAACCCGAGGGTCGGGATCAGTGCGCCCGTCACGCCCCCGTGGAGCCCCGAGCGGGTGGCGTTGATGAACCCGCGCGCCTGCGGGCTCGACCCGCTGAAGTCGAGCAGCAGGCGCCGGCCGCGTTTGGTCGCCATCAGGTCCACCGCGTGCAGCGTGTCCTCGTGCCCATCGTGCTCGAGGAAGTCCCGCACGTGCACCGTGGCGTCGGGGAGGGCGGCGAGGCGATCCTCGGTGTCGTGCTCGGTGGTGTCGATCATCCACGCCATCACCTCGCCCACCGTGCCCCTTCCGTAGGAGCCGATCAGCTCCACGACGCGTGCCCGCGCGACGTTCAACGTGGCGACGAAGGCCCGGATGTCGAGCTCGAGCGCCGCCGGGAGGCGGCTGGCGGCGACGATCATCTCCAGCACGTCCTCGCGGAGGACGCCTCGGTCCACGAGCTTCACCGCGGGAATGCGGAGGCCTTCCTGGTAGACCTCGGTCGCCGCCGGGCACCAGGACGCGAACTCCATGCCGCCGACATCGGTCTCGTGCGCCATCACGCCAGCCCACGCCACGCGGTCCTCGCCCCAGTGGATCGGCACCGCCATCTGGACGTCGTTCTGGTGGAGCGCGCCGATGTACGGATCGTTGGCGATGAACATGTCGCCGTCCGCGACGGGTCGATGGGCCTCCAGGTGGCGTATCAGTGCGCCGACCGCGGGTGCCTCGTGGGTCACCTGCAGCCCCATCGTGGCGAACTCGCCGCCGTTGACGTAGAGGCCGGTGAAGAAGTCGCTCGCCTCCGTCACGGTGGGGGAGCCGGAGACGCTCTGCAGCGTCACCCGCATCTCCTCGGTGACGGCGAGCAACCGGTTGCGCACGATCTCGAACGTGACGGCGGCAAGTGTCCCTCCGCTCACGCGACGGCGCTCTCTGCGGTCCCGACCAAGGACGCGCCCGCCGTCGCGTCCAGCGTGACCAGGACGTTGCCGTCGTCGTCGGCGGCGCCCACCGCACCTGGCGGCACGACCAGCGTCTGACCCGGGTACGCGACCAGGCACGGACCTTCGAGCACCCGGCCGGGAGGGGGCACGGTGGCCGACCAGACGGGGCACTCGAGCGGACGGGACGGGTCGTCGAAGACCACGGTGCGCTCGCCCACCTCCTCCAAGTGCCGGTGCGCGGTGAGCGCCCCGCTCGGGACACCGCCCTTCAGGCGGACCAGGACGTCGGCGCGCACCGAGAGCACCTCGAAGCCCGCACGCTTGAATTGTGATCCGGCGCCGAACAGGACCTCGTACTCGTCTTCGAAGCGCGCCAGGAGCTCCCGGTCGCAGGGCCGCGGCGGGCCGAACCCACTGCCGATGGCCACGTCCAGCGCATGGGCCTGGCCCCGATAGCGAACGGCCACGAAGCACCGGCACGACCACGCCGCGGTGCGTGCGGCGGGAAGCTTGGCGAGCGCTGCCTCCAGCGCCGCCGACAGCTCGGCGTCGAGGCGCGCCTGGGCGTGGTCGTCCAGAGGTGCACCAGGCCCCGAGCGCGCGTAGCACGTCCGCTCCGCACTGGCCCGGAGGTCGAGCGTCCCGGCGCCGACCGCTGACTGCACCGTCGCCGTCGGGGCCACGAGGAACTGCGGGATGCCGAGGTCGGCGCACAGCGCCCAGGCGTGCGTGGGGCCCATCCCCCCGTTGGCCAAGAGCAGGAATTGGCGCGGGTCGTGCCCGCGCTCGATCGTCACGCGTCGCAGGACGCCGGCCATGTTGCTGTCGAGCACCTTGCGAATGCCCCATGCCGCGTCCATCAGTGACATGCCGAGCGGCCCGGCGACTTCCCGCTCGATCGCCTGGGCTGCCAATTCCCGCGAGAGCGCGAGACCTCCCGAGGCGAGCTGGCCTGTCACCAGGGTGCCCAGGACCAGGTCGGCATCCGTCACCGTCGGCTGTTGCCCCCCGCGTCCGTAGCAGGCAGGCCCCGGGACGGCCCCGGCGCTCTCCGGGCCCACGACGAGCACGCCGTCCCGCACGCGCGCCACGCTGCCGCCCCCCGCGCCGATCGTCGCCACGTCCACGCTGGGTCGATGGATGTCGACGCCACCGATGGACAGCTCCCGACGCGTGAGCGCGGCGTCGTCGACCACCATGCCGACGTCGAAGCTCGTCCCGCCGACGTCGATGGAGAGGAGTTGTCGCCGCCCGGCGCGCCGCCCGACCTGATGGGATGCCATCACGCACGCCGCCGGACCCGAGAGCAGCGCGGCCACCGGCTCCCGCGTGACCAGCTCGGACCCCGCCATGCCGCCCAGGCTCGTCATGACGTGGAGCGGCGCGCCCAGTCCTGCACCCCGCAGACGACCCTCCAGCGCTTCCATGTAGCGCCCCATCACGGGCCCCAGCAGCGCGTTGGCGACGGTGGTCGAGGCGCGGGCGTACTCCCCGACGGTTCTGGCCACCTCGTGCGACATGCAGACGAAGAGACCCGGACGCCGCTCGGCGATCGCCTCGGCGAGCATTCGCTCGTGCACGGGGTTGGCCACCGACCACAACGTGCAGACGGCCACTGCGTCCACGTCGAGGCCGGCGAGGGCGTCCACCACCTGCTCCATGGCGCGCTCCTCGAGCGGTACGACGACCACACCGTCGCGGTCGACTCGCTCGACGACCTCGAGCACCCGTTCGCGTCCGACGATCGGCGGGCGGCGCCCCCGATTGGTCACGTCGGTGATCTCCATCTCGGTGAGCCCGGTCACCTGCCGCTTCAGCCGGCCGATCTCGATGGTGTCGCGGAACCCGCTCGTCGTGACGAGGGCCACGCTCGCGCCGGCGCCCGTGAGGAGCGCGTTGAGCCCGACGGTGGTCCCGTGGCCGAAGCGGCGGACCCGCCCCAAGAGCTCCTCCAGCGACAGCCCGAGGGCGCCCGCGCAGCCGCCGAGCCCTTCGAAGAGCCCGGACACGATGTCCGGGGTCGTCGGGACCTTGACGACGGCCTGGCGGTCGTCCGAGGCCCGAACCCAGAGGTCGGTGAACGTGCCGCCGACGTCCGTCCCGACGTCGATCCAGGTTGTCGCCATCCGCCGGGATCGGCGTCGATCAGACGGGTACTGCGACGGGACGCAGTCCGAGCAGCTCCCGGGCCTCGCTCGGCGGGGCCGGCTCCATGTTCAGCTCGTGGAGAATGCGCACCATGCGCTCGACCAGCTCGACGTTCGTCGCCAGCCGGCCGCGCTCGTAGTACACGTTGTCCTCCAGGCCGACACGCGCATGGCCACCGAGGATGAGGCTGTGCACCGAAGCTGGCAGTTGCGCCGGCCCGACGGCGCTGACGCAGAAGTTGGACTGCGGCGGGAGGTCCTCCACGAAACGCTGGAGATTTCGCGGGGTGTAGGGCGTGGCGCCCGACATCAGCTTGTGGGTTCCCATCACGAAGTTGACGGCGTGCGGGGGCTCGTCGTACCCCAAGGCGATCAGCTCCTTGACCCAGTTGAGGTCGGAAGGTGACATGACCTCCCATTCCGGCTTGATGCCCTTCGCCTTCATCGCCTGGGCAAGCCGGAGGCATCGGCTCCACGAGGTGTCCAAGAGCAGCTCGATGTCGTCGCGGTGCATGCACTGGACGTGTGGATCGAAGGTGCACATCTCGGCACCCGCCTCGGTGCCCTTCAGGCGCTCCGGGAAGGAGATCTCCTTCCGGCCGTCTGGAAGCTCGGCGATCATGTCCCCGCTGATGCCGCCACCCGTGCTGTTGTTGATCACGATGTCACAGCGCGCTCGAATGCGGTCGTTGATCTCCTGGTAGACCCCCGGGTCACAGGTGGCGCCCTCGTCGGGTCGTCGGGCATGCAGGGCGGCCACGCTCGCCCCGGCTTCCCAGCACCGGACGACGTCGTCGGCGATCTCCTGTGGCTGGGTGGGCAGGTGCGGTGAGACCGACTTGTCCGCCATTCCCCCGGTGGGCGCGATCGTGATGATGACCCGTCGTTCGGCCATGCGCATTCCTCCCCAAGCCGTCCGCGTCAGGCAACACGAGGCCGCCCCCTCCGTCAACGGCTCGTACGCGATGTCACCCATCGACGCGATCGATGGGTCTCGGACCACGGTGCTAGCGTCCGCGGCGCGACGGCGGCCGGCCAGGGGAGGGACCATGCGCGCGAGGCAGCCCGCCACGACCATCCGGCCCACGCCGCGACCGAAGGCCTCCGCGTGGCCGGGAGGAAGGCGGCGAGCACGGCGATGAGGGCGGAGCACACGGACTTGAACCTCCTCGTCGCCCTGGACGCGCTCCTCCGCGAGGAGAACGTGACGCGGGCCGCCCATCACCTCTCCATCGGCCAGCCGGCCATGAGCGCTTCGCTCGCCCGGCTCCGGCGGCTCTTCAACGACCCGTTGCTCGTGCGCAGCGGCCGGGCACTCGTGCCGACCCCGTTGGCACGATCGCTGGCCGTGCCCGTGCGGTCACTGTTGGACGGCGTGGAGGAGCTTCTGGCGCGGCGGCCCGACTTCGACCCGGCCACCGCCCACCGGTCGTTCGCCGTGATCGCGACCGACTACGTCACCCTGGTCCTCTTGCGCCACGTGATCGGGACGCTGGGCGCAGAGGCGCCGGGCGTGCAGGTCCGCATTCGTCCGCTCAACCGGAGCTACCGGGAGGAGCTCGAGCACCATGAAGCCGACCTCCTGATCCTGCCGCGCGAGGTGGACGCCGGCGTCCTGCGCCACCCGCATCGGACGCTGTTCACGGAGCGGTTCGTCTGCGTGACGTGGTCCGGGAACCGGGAGGTCGATGGGCAGATGACCCGAGAGACCTTCTGCCGGCTGCCACATCTCGCCTATGCGCCGGAGCCCCTCCCCTCGCTGGCAGAGCTTGCGCTCTCGGGACTCGGCGTCGTCCGCGACATCGAGGTGACCACGCAGAGCTTCGTCCTGGCACCCTTCCTCGTGCGGGGGACGAGGCTCGTCGCCGTCGTGCACGAGCGCGTGGCGCAGGCGCTGGCGGAGGCTGCCGACGCGCGGATCTGGGAGCTGCCCTTCGATCTGCAACCCGTGACCGAGGTGATGTACTGGCACCCGCGGGCCGAGGACGATGCCGGCCATCGCTGGCTGCGGGACCGGATCGCCGCCGCTGCGGTGCTCTGAACGGCGGTACCGTACCGTCCGTCGTAGGTACGCCGACGTCGTCGGTGGGACGCCAGGACGGCGTCGGCGGTTCGGGACGGCCCCACTTGCAGCCAAATCCCGTCACCGCGATCCCAGAAGACCAGGTGTGCCGCTGACCTGATATCTCCTCGAGCTCGCGCTCTTCGAGCACGGCCGTTCCGCCCAGCGGGTTCGAGGGCCACACACGACGAGGCGTCGCGCGACCGCCGGGGCGGTTCGGCGCAGGGCGCTGCATTTCCCTCCCGCTCGGGGTCGCCGCGGTCCCCATAGGACGATGAACGCGGCCGACAGGCCTGTGCTGCACGTCGCGGACGTCGGTTGCCGGGTCCCCGAGGGGGCAGTAGGCTACTCACCGGAGTTGGTTGGAAAGGATGGGCGGATGAGGCGGACGGGCGTCGCATGAGGCGGATCGACCTCCACTGCTACCCGGGGACCGACGTGTGGATCGCCTCGCAGGGCCCCTACGTCGCCGCCTTGGAGGAGTACTGGTCGAAGCCCTGGGTCGCACGGGCCGAGC
>DAHUZJ010000132.1 GCA_027306585.1 Acidimicrobiaceae bacterium
GGACGACGGGGACGGGCCGGCGGCCGGTGCGGCGGCGGCCACGGCGGCCACGGCGGCCACGGGCGCCACGGGCGCGTCGCGGCCGGGTGGGGCCAGGGACCGGGCGTCGGCGACGGGACGCGCGCCCAGGCGGGGCCGGCGCTCGGGGAAGATCCCCTGGGGTCGGACGAAGATGAAGAAGATCGTGGCGGCGGCGGCGGCGATCCAGCCGATGTCCTCGGGCGTGCCCGGGCGGCCGGGGATTGTCGGCAGGTACTGCACGCCCTGGAGGAACGCCCCGAGGACGAGGATCGTCCCGACGGTGACGCCCTTGTTGTTGCCGCGTCCGCCGATCATCACCGCCGTGATGAGCGCCAAGGTCTCGGTGTAGGCCCAGGCGCTGGGCGCCCAGCCGCCGATGAACCCGGCGAGCAGCGCGCCGCTCAGCCCGGCGAGCCCGGCGCCCACGCCCTGGGACATGAGCCGCATCCAGGTCACGTTCTTGCCGATGGCCAGCGCAGCGTCCTCGTCGTCGCGCACGGCCCGCAAGGCGCGGCCCAGCGGCCCATTGGTCAGCTGGCGGACCAGCAGCACGGCGAAGACGCACCCCAGCGCCACCACACCGACGTACTCCCAGGCCGTGGTGGCGCCCTTGCCCGAGCCGAGCGGGTTGGGGATCAGGCTCATGCCGTCGAGCCCGTTGAAGATGTTGCCGTCCGCCCCGACCAGCCCGATGGCGACGAACGAGATGATGAGGAAGGCGAGCGCCTGGTAGTCGAGCCGGAGGCGCCGCAGCCCGGTGAGGCCGATGAGCACGCCGACGACAGCCGAGACGGCAATGGCGATGAGGATGGCCAGCGCCGGCGCGAGGCGGCCACCGATGATGTACGTCTCCGAGCCGCCGAACTGCGACGCCGGTCCCACCGTCAGCACGGCGTACGTGTAGGACCCGCAGGCGAAGAAGACGATGTACGCCAGATTGGGGACGCCCGTCACGCCGAACTCGAGGTTGAGCCCCCAGGCGGCGATGAGGTCCGTCCCCATGTACACGGCGAGGATGGTGATGTAGTAGTCGACGGGGCTCATCTGTTCCTTCCAGGTACCGCGGGCGGGCGGTGCTCCCGTCAGCCGCCGGCGAGCCGGCGGCCCGACGTCGCCGCCGAGCCGAGGAGCCCTTGCGGGCGGATGAGGAGCATGGCGGTGAGGATGACGAAGGCCGCCACGTCCTCGTACGACGGCGAGCTGTACGCCCCCACCAGTTGCGTCGAGAGCCCCACGACCAGCCCGCCGATCATGGCGCCGTAGGGCTGCCCGATGCCGCCCAGCACGGCGGCGGCGATCATGTAGATGAGGAAGGTGGTGCCCAGTGTCGACCCGAAGGTGGTGGTCGTGGCCGCCAGCACCACGCCCGCCATCCCGCACAGCAGCCCGGAGATGAACCAGGCGGCGTCGATGACGCGGGTCACCGGGATCCCACAGCTCCGGGCGACCACGGGATTGACCGAGGTGGCCCGCATCGCCTTCCCCAGCTGCGTGCGCGTGAGCAGCAAGTGGTAGGCCACCATCACGACGACGGCGCCGACGATGATGATCAGCTGGTTCGTCGTGAGCACGAAGCCGGCGAAGGTGTGGGTGCTGCCGTTGTCGACCTGGTACGTGTACGCGGAGGGCCCGGCGATCACGATGATCAGGTAGAGCAGGCCGATCCCGGCCCACACGGTGGCGATCAGGGTGGCGACGAAGCCTGCTCCCCGCCGCATCAGCTGGGCGGGGAGCAGGCGGTTGAACGCCACCGAGACCACGGCGATCACGAGGCCGACGACCACCACGGACAGCCAGAGGTTCACGTGCTCGACATTGAGCACGTAGCCCAGGTAGGCGGCCAGCGTCAGGAAGGTGCCGTAGGCGACGTTGAGGACGTTGCTGATGCCGAACTGGACCGAGAACCCGACCGCGCCCAGTGCGACGACGCAGCCGGTGAAGATGCCGAAGCCGAGGGTTTCGACGAAGAGGCTCATCGCCTCCTCACGGCCCCGTCACTACGCATTGGCAAGGACCTTCGTTCCCGGGATGGTGAACACCTGTGTCGGTGTCCCCGCCGTCGTGATGTGCGAGACGCCCCAGCTGCCGACGAAGTTGTGGGACTTGTCGAACTTGATCGGCCCGCCGGTGCCCACGTACTTGATCGCCTTGTGCTTGTTGAGCGCTGCCAGGCCCTCTGTGTAGTCGTGCACCACCACGGCGCCGGACCCGCCGGACACGACCTTGAGGATGTCCTTGTTGTAGACGGTGCCCGTCGTCGAGTGGGCCATGTCCGCGGCCAGGGCCATGATGTTGATGCCTGTGAAGATCGACGAGACCACCCCGTTGATCGCACCGCCGGGGGCCCCGATCGCCTTCATGGCGGACGAGAAGTTTGTGAAGGCCGGCTGTGTCTTTGTCATCGTCTGGCCCACGAAGTAGATGTCCTTCGTGATGTAGCTCGTCGGCGCCACCTTCTGCAGTGCCGTGACGAATGTCGGCAAGATGTTCGACTCGGCGGTCACGAACGGCGGCAGCTTGCCGTTGGTCAGCTGCGAGTAGTTCGACAGGAACGTGGCCGTCGTCTGGCTGTCGGCGTAGAAGATGAGGGCCTGCGGCTTGCCGGCCACGACCCGCTCGACGGTGCTCGAGTACGAGGACTGGTCACCTGGGATCGTGAGGTTCGAGGTGATCTTCAGCTTCATGTTCTTCGCCGCCGCGTTGGTGCCGGGGATGTTGCCCGAGGCGCCGATGTTGTTGGCGTAGATGATCGCCACCTTCTTGTAGTGGAGGTGGGCCGCCGCCACCGAGTACGCCGCGCCGTTCTGGTTGTCCGACGGGCTCATCCGGTAGAAGTACGGGTTCTTCTGCTTGTCGTAGGTGGTCAGGCCGTTGGTGGTGAAGAACGGGATCTTCTGGCGCTCCACCAGCGGGATGGTCGTGGCGGCGGTGGTGCTGTCGAAGCCCTCGGCCATGACGATTGTCTTGTCGGTGGCGAAGGCCTTCTGCAGTGACGGGACGGCGTCGGCCGGGTCGCCGTAGTTGTTGACCGGCAGGCAGCCCAGCGTCTTGCCGAGGACGCCACCGGCCTTGTTGATCAGCGCGGTGGCCGCCCGGCACGGGTTCGACAAGAGGACGCCGAAGTTGGCTGTGGCGCCCGTGAAGGGGGCGACGACCGCGACCTTGAATGTGCCTGTAGTGGCGTTCTTTGTGGCGGCACCCGCCACGCCGCTCGCCGCAGTGGTGAGCAGTGCGCCCCCCGCCATCGCCATGCCGGCGATCCGGAATGAGCGACGCCCGACGCCGGCGAACCGCCCTTGCCGTCGCAGCCCCTTGCCCGTCGGTGCCATCGGCCCCCCTCTGAACATGGACGGTAGCCGCCGGCCGACCCGCCCGCCCGACCCCGTTCGATCCTGCCCGTGGGTGGCAACCGGCCTGCGACTACCTTCTTGAGTAGATACTATTTTATGGAGCCGCAACACGACTGTCAAGGTCGTCGCCGTCGCCGCCGTCAGCGTCCGAGCCGGCTCACGAGGGCCGAGTGCTCGCCCAGGGTCCCGGTGGTGACCTTGCAGTCCAGGAGGACCGGCCCGTCGCGCCGGGCCAGCAGGTCGAGCGCCGAGCCGACGTCCTCCGGTGCGCGCAGCGTGCGGGCATCGACGCCGAGGACGCGAGCGAGCTCGGCGAACGCCAAGGACGGGTACCGGGCGATGTCGTCGGGCAGACCGGCCAGCTGGAGCAGCTGCACCTCCTGGCCGAACGCGGCGTCGTTGAGCACCACGACCACCACGGGGAGGCGGTAGCGCGCCAACGTCTGGAGGTCGGGCAGCGCCATCGCCAGCCCACCGTCCCCGATGACGAGGACGGTGGTGACCCCCGGGTCGGCCACGGCGGCGCCGGCGGCGATGCCGAAGGCCGAGCCGACCGACGTGTAATCGACCGCGGTCGTGAGGAACCGGCGCGGGTGGGGCACCCGGAGGCAGGAGGCGGCGAGCGGCATGTGCGCCCCGGCGTCCACCACTACGGCGCGGTCGGCCGGCAGGGCGGCGTCGAGGGCCCGCAGCACGCCACGCCCGTCACCGCCGGCCGCCGCCGGGAGCGGGGCACCCCGGGCGGCGGCCAGGTCGCCCAGCACCCTCGGGTGCCGGTAGCCCTCTACCCGGTGGTCTCGGCGGCGCAGCTCCTCCACGAGGAGGCGGGCCGCGGCGGCGGCGTCGCCCCGGACCGCCAGCTCGGGCACGACGTGGCGGCCGAGCGCGGCGGGGTCTCGGTCGACGTGGACGAGCCGAGCCTTGCCCAGCAGGTCCCCGCCGTACGTCGTGAACGGGTTGAGCGAGGCCCCGAAGGCGAGCACGAGGTCGCTCCGGACGGCCAGCGCGGACGTCGCCGGACCCGAGAGGGTCCCGAGCACGCCCCCGTCCGCCGGGTCCCCGGCGAACAGGTCCTTGGCGCACAGCGTCGTCACCATCACGGCACCGATGCGCTCCCCCAGCTCGACCAGGGCGGCACGGGCGTCCGGGGAGGTCGCGCCACGGCCGGCGAGGACCAGTGGCCGGCGGCAGGCCCACTCCTCGCCGAGCAGGTCGGCCACGGCGGCCACGGCGGCGCGATCGGGGTCGACGGGCGCCGGTGCCGGCGGCCACTCGAGGTCCGGCGGCGGTCCCGGCAGCTCGGCCGAGAGGACGTCGGTGGGTGCGAGCACGACGACCGATCGCCCCGCCGCCGCCAGCGCCAACGCTCGAGCCAGCCCCGCACAGGCCTCGTCCGGCGTGGCCAGGTCGACGACGGCGCAGCCGGCCAGCTCGGCGATCCTGCCCTGGTCGACGTTCTTCGAGGCGAAGACGTGCGCGCCCGCCCGACCGCCCCGGAAGGGCGTCGGCAGCTCCCCGGTCACGACGACCACCGGCGAGCGCGCCTTGGCCGCCGTCACCAAGGCGTTGAGCCCGTTGGTGAACCCGGGACCCCGGCCCACGACCGCCACGCCGGGCCGGCCCGAGAAGCGACCGTACCCGTCGGCCATCCCGACCGCCGCTTGCTCGTGCCGGGCGTGGTAGACGGGCACGCCGCGCCGGTCGGCGGCCACCACGACGCCCATCGTCTCGCTGGCCGGCACCCCGAACACCGGCACGCCCGCCGCCGCCAGCACGTCGGCGATCCCCTCGGCCACGCGGGTGCTCATGTCCCGCCGCCTTCCCCGCCGGTGGCCGGCCCCCGCAGGAGCCGTACGAGCGGCTGCCCCTTGTCGACCGCCTGGCCGTTGGGGACCAGCACGGCCACCACCGTCCCCGCCGTCCCCGCCGGGACGGCGGTGAAGATCTTCATCGACTCCATCAGGCCGACCGTCGTCGTGTCCACCACCTGCTGGCCGGGCACCACGTAGGGCGGTGTGCCGGGTGCCGGTGCGTGGTGGAAGATGCCGACCATCGGCGCCACCACGTCGAGGTCGCCGTGGCCGTCGGGCGCCCCGTCGGGCTGGCCGTCGGGCGCCCCCTCGGGCGACGCCGGCGACGATGCCGGGGGGGTGTCCGAGGCGGCGGGTTGCCGAGCCGCCGCGCCGTGCCCGTCCCGCACCGGCGCGGCCGCCCTTTCCGCCCTTGCCGCCGGCGCCCCTGCGGCAGCCGCGGGGTCGTCGCGTGTGTAGACGACCTCCGTGCCGCCGATGCGCAGCCGTACGTGGCGGACATGCCCGGCGCGCAGCCAGGCGACCAGCCAGTCGAGGTCGACGCCCGGGTCGGCCCCGGTCACCCGCCGACCCCCGCCGCAGGGCCGTCGCCGGTGCCGTCGCCGGTGCCGTCGCCGAGCTCTCGTTCCAAGCGGAAGAGGGCGAGGGCGTTGTCCAGGAGCACCTTCTGGCGCACGTCGTCCTCGAAGCCGAGCTCGTCGAACTCGCGCAACCAGCGCTCCACGGAGAGACTGGGCCAGTCGGTGCCGAACAGCACCTTGTCGGGGATCCGGCGCCGCACGTACTGGCGCACCTCGGCCGACAGGTACTTGGGCGCCATGCCCGACAGGTCGAGGAAGACGTTGCGCTTGTGCATGGCGACGGCCAGGGCCACCGACTCCCACGGCCACGACGGGTGGGCGCACACGATCCGGAGCGTGGGGAAGTCGGCGGCGACGTCGTCGAGCAGTGTGGGCCGCGAGTAGCGGAGCTTGACGCCCCCGCCGCCCGGCGTGTTGGAGCCGGCGGCGGCGTAGCCCCCGTGGAAGAGCACGACCAGCCCGAGCTCGTCGGCCCGCCGCCACAGCGGAGTGAAGCGCTCGTCGTTCGGCGCAAAGTGCTGGCGGGCGGGATTGAGCTCGCCCACCCCGAGCAGCCCCAGCTCGGCGATGTGCTCGATCTCCCGCTCGGCGAGCTTGCCCTGCCACGGGTCGACCACGCCCATCCCGAGGAACACGTCGGGGTGGGCGGCCACGACGTCGGCGATGTGCCGGTTGGGCACCGAGCCTCGTCCGGTCACGGTGGCGTCGGTGGAGTTGACGATCACCGCCAGCATCCCCCGGTCCCGGTACTCGGCCGCCATCTCGTCGATGGGCACGACGACCTGCTCCCGCCCGAAGGCGCGGGCGATGCTCCGGGCGCGCTCGTCGCCCATCGCCGCCGCCCACTCCTCGTCGGCCAGGTGGACGTGTGCGTCGATGGCCCGCACGGTGGCGGGCACCACCCGCTGCGCCCGCGTCCCTGGACGGTCGGCGGAAGCCACCCTCACACCACCCCCACGGCCCGCAGGCGCGCCACGTCGGCGGGGCTGCAGCCGAGCTCGGTGAGCACGGCGTCGGTGTCCTGCCCCAGCACCGGCGGCGGGGCGGCGGCGGCGGCCCGGGCACCGTCGCACGACACGGCGCCGGCCAGGAACCGACGCCCACCGGCGTCCGGCAGCATCCCGATGGCCCGAGCCTGCTCGTCGGCGACCACCTCTCCGAGGTGCTGGAGCGGCGCCGCCGGCACGCCGTGCGCCGCCAGGCACGCCAGCCACGCGGCGCGCGGGCGGGCGCCGAAGTGGCCCTGGAGGACCGTGCGCAGCTCGTCGTAGGCCGCCGTGCGGTCGCGCTTGGCGGCGAACCGGGTGTCGGTGGCGAGCGCCGGCTGCTCCAACGCCTCGCACAGCGCGACCCAGAACTTCTGGGGCGAGGACAGGTGGACGCAGAACGGCAGGCCGTCGGCGCCCTGGAAGGCGAAGGTCAGCGACCGGCGGGCACGGGTGGCCCGGTCAGGGACCTCCTCTCCGGCCAGGACCCCGGTGAGGGCGAGCGTCTGGAAGGCCATGCAGGCGCTCAGCATGCTCACCTCCACCACCGACCCCTCGCCCGTGCGACGCCGGCGCTCCAGCGCCGCCAGCACCCCGATGGTGGCGTACAGGGCGGTCAGCTGGTCGGCCAGCGGCGGGCCCAGCGGCTCGGGAGCCGCCAGGTCCGTGAACTGGCTCCACAACCCGCTCGTCGCCTGGGCCACGGCGTCGTACGTCGGCTGCATGGCTCGCGGGCCGGTCGTCCCCGACCCGGTGATCGAGCAGTAGACGAGGCGGGGGAAGCGCGCCCGCAGCGCCTGGGGGCCGATGCCGGCGGCGTCCATGACCCCGGGCCGGAAGTTCTCGAGGACCACGTCGGCCCGCTCGGCCAACCGCAGGTACAGCTCGCGCCCTGCCTCGGTCTTCACGTCGAGCGTGACCGAGCGCTTGCCGCGGTTGTAGGCGGCGAAGCTGGCGGGCACGCCGTCGCCACCTCCGTCCCACCGGCGGAACGAGTCGCCCCGGTCGGGCGGCTCCACCTTCACCACGTCGGCACCGAGCTCGGCCAGCTGCAGGCCGGCCATCGGGCCGGTGATGACCTGCGCGATCTCGAGCACCACCACGCCCGCCAGGACGTCACTCACCGCCGTCCTCCCCCGTCTCGACCACGAGCTCCCACTCCTCGGTCCTCACCTCGAGCCGTCCCGGCAGCCCGCAGGTCGCCACCCTCGCCAGGAGGTCCAGGGCCGGGTGGTGCGCCCGGACGTCGTGGTGGGCGTAGGTCTCGGAGAGCTCCCGGCGCTCCAGCCCGAGCGGGGTGCCCTTGGCGCCGACCAGCACGCGCAGGACGAGCTCCTCGTCGGGCACCGACTCGCCGTACTCGGCACGGACCTCGGCGAGGGTCGGCTGCGCCGTCCCCGCCGCCAGCTGGGCCGACAGCTCGGCTGCCCGAGGGCGGTCGAGGACCCGCTGGCGAACCGCCGGGTCCATGACGTCCACGGCCTCGGCCCCCCACCGGCCCAGGGCGTAGCCGATGACCTCGTCGCTCACCTCCCGGTAGCGCTCGCCGCTCAGGACGTTGAGCGCCGCCTGGGTGCCCACGAACTGCGAGAGCGGCGTGACCATGATCGGATAGCCGAGCTCCTCACGGACCCGGGCGACCTCCTCGAGGGTCTCGTCGAGGCGGTCCTCCATGCCGACCTCGGCGAGGTGCGCCCGCAGCGTCGCCCGCATCCCCCCGGGGACCTGGTGGCGGAAGGCGTCCTCGTCGTACTCGAGCACCGCTCCCCGCGGCAGCCCGGCCGCATCGGCGACGCGCGACAGGTGGGCGCGAACCCGCTCGAGCGGGGCCAGGTCGACGACCGGCTCGTGGCCCCGGGCGGCCAGGTTGGCCGCCACCGTGAACACGGATGGCTGGGACGTCCCGTTGGCGAGGGGCGGGACGGCGGTGTGGATCGTGCCCATCCCGGCGTCGGCGGCCAAGAGCGCGCAGTAGGGCGCGAACCCGCTGTTGCAGTGGGCATGGAGCTCGACCGGGACCGTCCCGGCCGCCGCCACCACGGCAGGGAGGAGCTCCCGGGCGACCAGCGGCGTGAGCAGCCCGCCCACGTCCTTGAAGCACAGCCGTGCCGCACCGGCCGCCACGGCGTCGGCCACGCGCTGCCGGTAGTACTCGACGGTGTGCCGGGGCGAGACGGCGTAGATGACGTTGACCACGGCGTCCACGCCGTGGTCGGCGAGGAAGCGGAGGTCGCGGGGAACGGTCCGGAAGTCGTTCCACGGATCGGAGATGCGCGCCGTGCGGACCCCGTAGTCGGCGAGACGGGCGAGGAGGAGCTCCTCGATGCACGCCGGCACCTTCGAGAAGTAGGACCGGCTCCCTCCGACCATCCGCATCGGGGTGCGGCGCAGCAGGCGGGCGCCGGCGCGGACCCACTCCCAGGGGTCTTCGTGCAGCTCTCGGACTGCCGTGACGAATTGGGTCACCGGGACCACGAACTCGCTGCCCGCCAGCCCGGCGCGGTCGAGGTCGGCCAGCGCCGGGAGCATCATCTCGGTCCGCATCCGCAGCGCCCACAGGCTCTGCTGCCCGTCCCGCAACGACGTGTCGACGAAGGCGATCTCGCTCACCGCAGGCCTGCCGGTCAGAACCCGGGCGTACCCGTGAAGCTGTCATCGCCCAAGGGCACGACGGCTTCCTCCACCTGGGGCAGCTCCGCGACGAGCCCCTGCTCGTGGGCGTAGCGGAAGACGGTGGCGAGGTTGCCCCGGTTGCCGCCGCCGAGGCCGTAGCGCCACGGGTCCGGCCCCAGCAGTTCGAGCTGCTCCTCCCAGGCGTGCTCCAGGAACGCCAGGGGCAGGCTGCGCGGGTTGCGGAGGCGCTCGTAGCATGCCGCCTTCGCCCGCTCGAAGGCGAAGGCCAGCGACGACGGCACCCACCGGTAGCGGTCGACGAGGGAGCGGCGCGTCACCACCACGTGCATGATGGGGAAGATCCCGGTCTGCCGAAAGTACTCGAGCTCTTCCGCCTTGTAGTCCGCGAAGAGCCGCCGGATGCGCGGGTCACCGCGGACGAACGCCGGCGGGAAGCTCGGCGACAGCAGCGCATCGACCTCACCGGCGAGCAGCGCCTCGTCCATCCGGACGTTGTTGGCGCTGATGGTGAGCTCGCCGTTGCCCGCGCCGTCGAGCGGCTGCCCGAGCACGCCGAAGTTGTCGATCCACTCGACCGTGTCGTAGCCGAGGCCGTAGAAGTCGGCCAGGATGCCGCGCAGCCAGATGACCGCCGCCGGAGCCCGTCCGCGGATGCCGACCCGTCGCCCGGCGAGGTCCGCCGGGACCTCGATCCCGGCGCCGGCGCGAACGAAGGCGAAGCCGTGGCGGAAGCGGCGGTGAGGATAGATGGGAAGGGCGACGAGGTCGTCGTCCTTCTCCCGGTCCATCAGGTAGCCGACCACGTTGTACTCCCCGAGGTCGCACTCCTCCCGCCGTTCCGACCGCAGGATCCGGGTGCGGTCCCCGGTGAGGACGAGCAGGTCGATCCCGTCGGGCTGGACGGACCCGTCCTTGAGGGCGCGCACGATCTCGTAGTCGCCGCACGCCAGGCTGAGCGACACCTTGCTCACCGGCCACCTCCTGCCGCTGTTCCCGTCTCGGTTCGCCTGTCGGGGCGCCCATCGCCGGCGATGTCGCCGGCGATCCCGGTGGCGAGCGCGGCGACGAGGCCCGTCCAGTCGTCCTTGCGCACGAGCGCCACCAGGTGCGCCACGTCCGTCGTGGCGATCCCGTTGGCCGTCGCCAGCCGCCGGGCCTTCGCCGCCACCTGCTCGCAGCCGAACGCCTCCTCGCCAGGGACGCCAGGCGCGGCGTGCCGCACCCGGCGCCCGTCACGCAGGAGGAGCTCGAGCCGGGCCGTCCACCTCCCGGGGAAGGCGCCGTCGGACGCGCCCGGGCCGTCGGGCACGTCCGGATCGCCCATGCCGTCCGCGGCGCCGATCCCGGCCGCGGCGCCGATCCCGTCCGGAGCGGCGGGGCCGCCGGCCACGACCGTCACGCTCGCCATCCGATCCGCCAGCGCGGCGGCGGGCGGCAGCAGGTGGTCGAGCTCGTCGAGCCGGGACGGCGCCTCGAGCGCCGTCGCCAGCTGGTACTGGGCGCTGGCCAGCGTGTCCAGGCGCACCGCGACCGCCCGGCGGTCGACCATGGCGGCGTGCACGGCGGGCACGGTCACCTCCACGCCGGCGACCTCGGCGCCGTCGATGTCCCCGGCCTCCACGAGGGCCCGCAACGTCGCCGAGGCGGACAGGACCTGGCGGGCGGCGGCGTAGGGCTTGAGCCGGCTGCGCCGGACGGCGCTCGCCCCCACACGGAGCGCCCCGGCCACCTGCTCGACGGAGCCGGGGGGCGCCGGTGCGTAGGCCCCGCCCGGCCACCGCGCCAACACCCGGCCGTCGCCGCGCAGGCCCTCGGCGGCGGCGACCGCCGCGCCGACGCCCTGGGCCACCGCCATGCCGAGCGACCACGCACGCGCCGGCTCGGGTGCCACGCCCACCGACGACGTCCCGGCCCCGAGCGCCACCGCGTGCCGCAAGGTGTCGGGCGGCAGGCCGAGGGCGCGAGCCACCGTGGCTGCCGCCCCGACCGCGGCGACCGCACGCGTGGGCCACGTCCCGGCCGAGGGGGCGAACGCGCCGCCGAGCAGGGCAGCGGCGCCGACCACGACCTCGTACCCGAACGCCACGGCGTCGAGCAGGTCCCGGCCACCGCGTCCGGCGGGTCCCACGGCGGCCAGCGCCGCCGGGACCACCACCGACCCTGGCGTGGTGCACGTGGCGAGCTCGATGTCGTCGATCTCCGTCAGGCGGCAGCGGGCGGCGAGGACCGCACCTTCCCAGCTGGCGGCGACCTGTGGTCCGGTCCCCGGCGGCGACCCGTGGTGAGGGCCGAGCAGGCGCCGGAAGGTTCGCTCGACGGTGTCCGACGAGGAGAGCACGCAGCCGAGCCGGACGGCGACCGCCACGTCGGCGACCCGGGCCCGAGCCGCCTCCAGGTCGTCGGCCGAGGGCGTCCACCCCATGAGCCGGTCCACCAGCGCCTCGAGGGTCGCCTCGCCGGTGGGTGCAGCGAGCGAGCCGGCGCCGTCGGCGCCCGTCGTCATGGCAACCCCGGGAGGACCAGCTCGCGGAGCGGCCGCGGCCCCGCGGCGCCGACCGCGACCGGCCGTCCGTGGACCACCAGGTGCCCGTCGGCGCACCCGGCCGCGACCACGGACACCGGGTCGCCGACCTGCAGGTCCGTCCAGCCCCCGGCCGGGTCCGGGAGGTCGAGCAGCTCGCTCCCGAGCCCCCGGACGTGCACGTCGACGGGCTCGCCGATCCCGAGCCGGTCGACGGCCGCCCGGGCGACTGCCGGCGGATCGGCCCCCGGGCGCAGCCCGCCGACCACCGCGTCGACGACTCGCTCGAGGTCCGGGCCGAGGCGGGACCCGGCACCGGGGGCAGCGACCGTCGCGGCCCGCTCCGACCAGTACCCCAGGAGCTCCGCCGCCGCGTAGCAGGCGAACAGCTGCCCCGCCCGGTCGTCGACCGCCTCGAAGGGACGGAGGGAGCCGTCCGGCCGGCCCAGCAGCAACCGAGCGTCCCGGCATCCCCGCGCGTAGAGCTCATCCTCCACCGCCAGCGCCGCCCGGGCCGGGACACCGGTCATGGCGAACGTCCGGGCGCCCCGCTCGAGGGCGTCGTCGAGGATGACCGTCGCCTCTCCGAGGACGGCGCGCGCCCGGACGCCGACGTGGCGGCGCAGCTCGGCGAGCTGCCGGTCGACCGGGACGAGCTCGAAATCGCCCATCTCGGCCAGGAAGCGGTCGCGGACGCGGGCCGGCACCTGGTCGTCCAGGCCGGCGATCCCGAGGCGGCCGGCCGCCACGCCCCGCTCGCCGAGGACGAGCCGGACGCTGTCGGCCCCGAACGGCCGCTGGAGCAGCGAGGGGACCCACGTCACGTCCCGCTGATAGGGCTCCTCGCGCCGGCCGCCGCGCCCCGCCATCAGCACGACGTCACCGCCCGGCACCACCACGACGGTGGCCGCACCCGCCGTCGGGGCGAGGTTGGCCAGGTGCACGACTGCGCCGGGGCTGGCTGCGTTGGCCACCACCACCACGGCCGCCAGCCGCTCGGCGCGGGCGAGCCGCTCCACCTCGCGCACCCGCCGGACGTACTCGTCGCGCGGCAGCTGCCGGCGGTCGAAGCAGGACCGTCCGGTGCGGATGACCGGCGTCATCGTCGTGAGCGCGGTCAGCGGACCGTCCGGCGCCGTGGTGACCGTCGTCACCACCCCTCCCCGACCTCGGCGAGCGGGGCGAAGCCTCCGGTGAGCGGCCGGCCGCCGTCGGCGGTCACGATCAGCGGCTCGCCGCACAAGAGGTAGCCGGAGTCCGGCAGGTACTGGTTCGGATGGAGCACGAAGACGTCCCCCTCGACGAGGCGCCGCTCGTTGTCGCGCGTCAGGTCGCCAGGTGCCGACGCGGCGAGGCCCAGCCCGTGGCCACGGGCCCGCATGTGCGGGGGCCGGCAGAAGTCGCCGTAGCCGCCGGCGGCGAGCACCCCGTCCATGGCGGCCACCACGTCGCCCACCACGGCGTCCGGCCGGCAGGCGGCGGCGCCCGCCACGAGCGATGCCGTCAGGAGGTCGTAGTCCGCACGGAGACGGGACGGCGCCGCCCCGACCACGGCCGTCCGGCACAGCTGGGTGTACATCCCGTCCACCGACGGGGACAGCTCGAGGAGGAGCACGTCGCCCTCTGCCAGCACCCGCTCGGTCGGCGGGTGCAGGGCCACGTTGTGCTGCGACGAGGAGACCAGCAGGAAGACGTCCCCGGCGCCGCGGCGCCGGAGCTCCCGCCGGACGGCCGCCGCCACCTCGTACTCGGCCGCGCCCGGGCGTGCCGCGGCGCGGAAGGCGGCCTCCGCCTCGACGGCGAGGCGGGTCGCGGCCTCGAGGCACGCCACGTCCGGCGCGTCGCGCCGGCGGCTCACGCCCTCGCACGCCTCGTCCACCACCGCCAGCCCGCCGAGCGCGGCGGCGAGCGCCGCCGCCGACCGGCCCACCAGCTTGTGGCCGCCCCACAGCGCCACTGCCTCGCCGGCCGGGACCCGCGACCGGCGCCAGCCCTCGAGCGCCCCGAGACCGCCGGGCCGCACCTCGGCCCCGGGTGCCGCCTCGGCCGCTCGAGGCAGGTCCTGCACCGGTTCCACGAACAGGGTCACCGTGCCGTCCGGGGCGACGGCCGCCGCCGTGGGGCCGAGCGGCCGGAGCCGGGTGAGCCACCACACGGGGTCGGCCTCCGTGAGGAAGTGCCGCCCGCTCGAGTAGCACACGAGCGCCGCCGCCCCGGCGGCGCTCGCGCCGACCGCGTCCCGCAGGGCGTGGGCCCTGGCCGCCAGCGCGGCGTCAGGTGCGGTCATGGCACGTCCGCCGGGCACCGGTCAGCGCCCGCGCCCGCTCCGGCGCGTCGCCGTACCGGCCCGGTCCACGAGGCCGGTCGATCGGTCCACCACCACGCCGTAGCGCTCCTCGGCCGCCTCGGGCGTCACGAGGCCGTCGAGGAGGTCGGCGTCCAGGTCGTCGAGCGGCCGATCGGCCGGGTCGCCCCAGCCGCCGCCGCCACCGCTCATGATCCGGGCACTGGCGCCGGCGCGCACGGGGCGCCGGCCGCTGCCGATCCGCTGGTAGGCCTGGTCCGGACCCTCGCGCAGCT
Organism: Acidimicrobiaceae bacterium; assembly: GCA_027306585.1. Lineage (GTDB taxonomy): Bacteria > Actinomycetota > Acidimicrobiia > Acidimicrobiales > RAAP-2 > DAHUZJ01. The sequence goes on from DAHUZJ010000132.1 coordinate 14,485, forward strand.
CGATGCCGCCGGGCACGCCGGGACCCCCGCCGAACAGGCCCCACGGCGGGCACTTCTCACGGGGGGGCACGGTGAAGGACCAGGTGCCGTCGACCAGGTTCTGGATCTCGGTCGTCATCCCGAGCCCGCCACGGTGGCGTCCGGCGCCCCCGGAGTCGGCCCGCAGCTCCCGCCGCGCCACGACGAGCGGGTACTTGAGCTCCAGGCTCTCGATCGGCGCGTTGCGGACGTCGCCCTGGCAGACGGAGACGGCCGCCGCCTGCCCGTCGGCATCGGGGCGTCCGCCCCACCCGCCGCCCTCGACCGTCTGGGTCACGAAACGACGGTTGGTGGCCGGGTCGACGCCGAAGAAGGCGATCCCGCCGCCGAGCGAGGCGTGGTGGGCAGCCGGGATGCGGTCGGGCATCGCCGGCGCGAGCGCCGCCAGGATCGTGTCCACGACGGTGGGGATCGGGATGCTCCACTTGGCCATGGGCGCGGGGAACTCGGCCATCATGAAGTTCCCTTCGTCGATGACCACCTCGAGCCCGGCGAACGAGCCCTCGTTGACCGGCTCGAGCGGCGCGGTGACCGCCTTGTAGGCAACGTAGGCGGCAGCTCGGGTGCGGGAGTTGATCGACGACCGCCGCTGGCGGGCGCACCCGGTCAGGTCGATGGTCATGTCGCTGCCGCGGACCACGACCCGGGCGGCGATCTCCAGCGGGGCGTCGAGATCGGCGAGGTCGTGGTCGAGGAAGGACGACGCCGTGTACTCGCCGTCGGGGATGTCGGCCACCACGCGCCGGCACCGTCGCTCGGAGTCGGCGAACAGGCGCTGGATCGACAGGGTGACGGCTTCGATGCCGTACCGCTCGACGAGGGCCTCGACGCGCTGTCCACCCGCCCGGCAGGCCGCCAGCTGTGCCCGCAGGTCGCCGAGCGCCGAGTCCGGGTAGCGCACGTTGTCCAGCACCAGCTTGAGCAGCGCCGGGTCGAATTCCCCGTCGCGCTGGATGCGCAGCTGGTCGATCTGCAGCCCTTCGATCCAGGGGTCGGTCACCCCGCCACCGGCGGCGCCGAACCCGGTGCTCATGCCGCCGACGTCGACCCAGTGGGCGCGCACCACCGCGAAGCCGAACAGCTGCCCGGCCGTGAAGATCGGCGCGTAGGCGACGATGTTGTTCAGGTGCTGCCCGCAGACGCGCTGGTGGTTCATGATGAACCCGTCGCCGGGCCGGAACCCGTCGAGCCCGAACCGGGCCACCGCGTCCTGCACCACGACGCCGAGGTCGGCGACGAAGTGGGAGACACCGCCCACGTTCTGGCAGAGCAGCCGCCCCTCCGTGTCGAGGATGGCGCACGAGAAGTCGCGTACCTCGTAGATCATCATGTTGTAGGAGCTGCGCGCGAGGCCGTCGGCCATCTCGTCGGCCGCCGCCGGCAGCGAATTGCGGACGACCTCGACGGTGACCGGGTGCACCCGTCCCGCCGGTGCGCCCGCCGGTGCGCCGGCCGCGCCGGCCCCCTGCGCCGGCGTCGCAGGCGCAGGGCCCTCCCCCGCGTGGATCCGTTGGTCCGTCGTGGCCATGCCCCTCACCCCCCGATCGTGACGACGATCTCGCCGCCGCTTCCCACCCGGGCCTTGTCGCCCTCGTCCAGGACCAGCGTGCTCGCGTACTCCTCCACGATGGCCGGTCCGACGACCTCGTCCCCGTCGCGCAGCGCCTCCCGGGAGACCACCGCGCACCGCCGCACCACCGTGCGCTCGCCCTCGGAGAAGGCGACCTCCCGGTGACCGCCGCTCGACCGGTCGCCGGCCGGGTTCTCCGCGTTGCCCACGCTGGGCTGGTGCCGGCGCACCACGCCGATGACCCGAGCGTTGATCACCTCGACCGGCTCGGCGGCGGCCTGGTGGCCGAAACGCGTCTGGTGCAGCTCGTCGAAGCGCTCCCGAACCGTCCCGAGCCCTCCCGGTTCCAGCTCCTCGAGGCGCACGGGGGTGCGCAGGGTGAACTCCTGGCCGACGTAGCGCAGGTCGAGCGAGACCTCGTGCTCGACGGCGCCCCCGTCGACCCCTTCGGCCTCCAGCCGGGCAGTGGCCTCGATGCGCATCTGCTCGACGACGGCCCGGAGGTCGGCGGGGTCGGCGTCGTCCAGGCGCCGGTACACGGTGCGCACGAAGTCGTGACGGACGTCGGCGAGCAGCATCCCGAGGGCGGAGAAGTGCCCGGGGAAAGTCGGCACCACGACGGTCGGGATGTGCAGTGTGCGGGCGATGGCGCAGGCGTGCAGCGGCCCGGCGCCGCCGAAGGCGATGAGGGCGCAGTCCCGCGGGTCGAGACCCCGCTCGACCGACACCGCCCGGACGGCCAAGGCCATCTTGGCCACCGCCACGTCCACCACCGCCAGCGCCGCGCCGAGGCGGTCGAGGCCGAGCGGCCGGCCGATCTCCGCCTCCAAGGCCGCCCCTGCGCCCTCGACGTCGAGCGGCATCTCTCCACCCAGGAAGTTCGTCGGCGAGAGGCGGCCCAGGACGGCGTTGGCATCGGTCACCGTCGGGCGCGTGCCGCCCCAGCCGTAGCAGATGGGGCCGGGATGGCCCCCGGCGCTCTCCGGCCCGACCTTGAGGGCACCCACCTCGTCGACGGTGGCGATGCTGCCGCCGCCGGCGCCGACCTCGATGACGTCGACCACCGGGAGCATGACCGGGTGGCCGCTGACGGGGCCGCCGACGAAGTAGCCGTCGGACATGTCGGGCTGCCCGTCGCGGATGAGGGCCGCCTTGGCGGTCGTCCCGCCCATGTCGAACACGACGGCATGGCCCATCCCGAGACGATCGGCGAGCCGGGCGGCGGCGATGGCGCCGCCCACGGGACCGGACTCCATGGTCCGGGCCGGCTGGACCCGGGCCGTCTCCGGCGCCATCACCCCGCCGTTCGACTGCATGATGAACACCTGCCCGCCGTAGGAGCGATCGGCCAGCACGCCTTCCAGCCGGTGCAGGTAGTCGCTCACCCGAGGGCCGACGTAGGCGTTGACCACCGTCGTCGACGTCCGCTCGTACTCGCGGTACTCGCGGAGGATCTCGTGGGACAGCGACACGAAGAGCTCGGGCGCCGCCGCCCGGACGATCTCCGCCGCCCGCTGCTCGTGGCTCGGGTCGACGTAGGAGTGCAGGAAGCAGACGGCCACGGCCTCCGCACCGGAGGCCCGGGCATGCTCGACGGCGCGCGCCACGTCGCCCTCGTCGAGTGGGCGGACCTCTTCGCCGCGAGCGCTCGTTCGCTCGTCGATCTCGTACGTGAGGCGCCGCGGCACGAAGGGCACCGGGCGCTCGAAGAAGAGGTTGTACGACTCGGGGCGGTTGCTCCTCCCGATCCGGTACACGTCCCTCGTGCCGCGCGTCACGAGCAGCGCCGTCCGCGCCCCCTTGCGCTCGATGGCCGTGTTGATGGCGACGGTCGAGCCGTGGAGGAACTCCCGGGCCGACGGCACGTCGAGGCCTGCCTTGTCCAGGCACCGAGCGATCCCGGCGGTGAAGTCGGCCGGGTCGGTGTGCGACTTGGCGTGCACCACTCGGCCGGTCGCCGGGTCGAAGGCGACGAGGTCCGTGAACGTGCCGCCGATGTCGGTTGCGATCAGCACCCGCGTGTCCTTCCTGACGGCGCTCCCGTCGCGCCCAACGTTACTACTCGGGTAGGGACCGCCGGCGACGCTAGGTTCGCCTCCCGCCGGCGTCAAGCAGCGCCGGTCCGGCGGCGGTCGGTCCGGCGGCGGTCGGTCCGGCGGCTACCAGTACTGGGCGCCGCCGTTGACCACGAGCATCTGCCCCGTCACGAAGGAGCTGCCCGGGGCGGCCAGGAAGGCGACGGCCTCCTCCACGTCCTCGGGCGTCCCGTCCCGCGCCACCGGGCGACGGGCACGCTGCTGCTCGAACGCCGCGGGCGGCGTGTTCCCGAGGGCGGCGGCGGTGGCCAGCAGTCCGGGCGCCACCGAGTTGACGGTTATGCCGAGGGGTCCGCACTCGGTCGCCAGCACGCGGGTCATGGCGAAGACCGCCCCCTTCGAGGCGACGTAGGGCAGCAGTCCTGCCGCGCCGGCGAGGATGCTCCCCGAGACGACGTTGACGATGCGGCCGCCACCCTGCCGTGCCATCGGCCCGACCGCCCGCTGGCACGGCAGGAGCACGAGCCGGGCATTGGTGGAGAGGACGCGGTCGAGCTCCCCGGGAGCCACTTCCTGGAACGGGGTCGGCCGCACTGTGGCGAAGAGGGCGGCGTTGTTCACGAGGACGTCGAGCCGGCCGAACCGGTCGGCCACCTCGGCGAAGAGCGCGTCCGCGCCTGCCTCCGTGCTCAGGTCCGCGGGGACCGCCAGGACGGCGTCCCCCAGGAGCTGCGCCGTCGCCTCGCAGCCGGCAGCGTCGACGTCGCTCAGGGCCACGGACGCGCCCTCCCGCTCCAGCCGGCGTGCCAGGGCGCGACCGAGGTCCCCGGCCGCGCCCGTCACGATCGCGACCCGTCCGGCCTGCCGCCCCTCCGCGCCGGTCACCATCACCAGGCCTGGGAAGCGGGCCGTCCGGCCGCCACCCGGCCGCTGGACAGCGGCGGCGGCTCCACAGCTCCCGGACCGGTGCCGGCGGGCAGCGCGCCCCGGATGAGGTCGACGACGTGCGCCGCTTCCTCCGGCGCGCCGTGCCCCCGCCACGCCACGTGCTGGTCGGGGCGGACCACGACGAGGGGGGCGCCATAGTCGAACCGCCGCTCGGCCACGTCGACGACGTGCATCGGGACGCCGCGCGCCGCGGCGGCCGCCAGCAACGGCGAGGGGTCGGCGTCGCCGGCTCGCACGACGGTGAACCAGGGGCCCAGCCGGTCGTAGAGCGAGACGTCCGGCGTCAGCCAGTGGTGCGGCAGCCGATGGCCCGGCGCCGCCGTCGGCACGTAGACGGTGAGGTCGTCGCCCGACACCGCCGACGGCATCCCGTCGGCGGTCGGCTCGCGCCAGGTGATGCGGGACCCGGCGTAGTGGTAGCCGAGCACCAGGCCCAGTGCGTGGAACTCCTCGCGCTTCACCAGTGCGATCTCGCTCCCGGCCCTCCGGCGCGCCACGTCGCCTGCTGTCGACGCCTCGAGCAGCAGCGGATCGGCGAAGTCGGCCGAGAGCAGCCCCGAGTGCCGCCCGGCGATGGCGATCGTCTGCTCTGCCACCGGCAGGCGCTCCTCCTCGTAGCTGGCGAGGAGCTCGGGTCCGCCCCAGCCGGCGACCACGGCGGCGAGCTTCCACGCCGCGTTGACGGCGTCGCCGATTCCCGTGTTGAACCCGTGGCCGCCCCAGGGAGGATTGAGATGGGCGGCGTCGCCGGCGAGGAGGACGCGCCCGGCGACGTACCGGTCGGCGTTCAGCGTGCGGCCGACCCACGGGTCGGTCCCGAGCAGCTGCAGCTCCAGCGGCCCGCCCACGGCAGCGGTGATGTGCGCGCGGACGGCGTCGTCCGTCAGGTCCGGCGCCACGCCGACGAGCCCGATCCACCACCGGTCGCGGAGGTCCAGCCGGCCCATGTAGGCCGAGGCCCCGGGTTGCAGCACCCAGTACTGGATGGCGGGCCCATGGGGGACACGCTCGGCGAGCCCCGGTGCGAGGAAGACGGCGGTCAGGTTGCGCCGGGCGTCCACGGCACCGTGGTAGGCGGCACCCATCGACCGCCGCACGACGCTCGACGCCCCGTCGCACCCGACGACGAAGCGGGCCCGGACCCGTCGCACCGTCCCGCGGCCGTCGTCGATCTCGACCGTCGCGCCCGCACTGCTCCCGTCGTCGGCGACCTCGACGGCCCGCCAACCGTAGGCGGTGACGCAGTTGGGCAACGTCTCGACGGCGTCGCGCAGGACACGCTCCACCACGAACTGCGGCACCTGCTGGCTGGTCTCCGCGAACAGCTCCGATCGCTTGGTCGTGAGGCCGAAGCAGCCGGTGAACCGCATCACCTCGGGGCCGAGGAGGTTCACGCAGAAGACGATGTCCTGGGACCAGCCGACCGGCAGGTAGGCCGCATCGCGCAACGCGCCGGCGAGCCCCCACCGGCGGAAGTGCTCCATGGAGCGGATGCTCGTCGTCTTGGCGCGGGGCCGGACGTCGAGCACTTCGGCCCTCGGCTCCACGAGCACGCAGTCGACGCCACGCCGCCCCAGCTCGAGCGCGGTCGCCAGCCCGGTCGGTCCGCCGCCGACGACCACGACGTCGCACGCTTCGGGGATCGGAGGGGTCTCGGGTGCTTGGTGGGGCTCCACACAACCATGGTAGGGTGCGCCTGCACCGGGACGGAAGCGACTGCGCGTCGCACCGCGTCGCGGCCACCGACCCACGAGAGCGACTGCACCGAGGTGACACCATGCGGGTGATTGCGCTGGAGGAGCACTTCACCGCGCCGGGCCTCCCGACGCACGGGCCGGGGCGCAAGCCCGAGATCGGCGCCCGTCTCCGGGACCTCGGAGTGGACCGCCTGGCCGACATGGACGCGGCGGGGATCGACGTCCAAGTGCTGTCGGCCTCCTCTCCCGGGACGCACCTCCAGACGCCGGAGGAGGCCATCCCCACGGCCCGCGATTCGAACGACCTGCTGGCCGAGACGGTGGCGGCGCACCCCGACCGGTTCGCCGGGTTCGCCCTGCTCCCGATGCCGGCGCCCGAGGCGGCGGCGGCCGAGCTCGAGCGGTGCGTGACCAAGCTCGGGTTCAAGGGCGCCATGATCCACGGGCATGTCCAGGGTCGGTTCCTGGACGCCGACGAGTTCTCCCCGGTGTTCGCCTGTGCGGAGTCGCTCGGCGTGCCGATCTACCTCCACCCGACGCCACCGACGCCCACGGTGTTCGACGCCTACTTCGGCGGCCTGCCCGAGCAGGTGGCCGCGGTGCTGGCGGGGGCTGCATGGGGCTGGCACGCCGAGACGGGGCTCCACTCGCTGCGGCTCGTGGTGAACGGGGTCTTCGACCGGTATCCCGGCCTGAAGATCGTCATCGGGCACATGGGCGAGAACATCCCCTTCTCGCTGGCCCGCGCCGACTCGGTGCTGTCGCCGGCCGCCACCCACTTGAAGCGCCGGGTGGCCGAGTACTTCCACGAGCACTTCTGGATCACGACGAGCGCCTACTTCACGATCCCGCCCTTCCAGTGCGCGCTGAGCGTGTTCGGCATCGACCGGCTGCTGTTCTCCGTCGACTACCCGTTCGCCGACAACGCTGCGGGGCGCCGGTTCCTCGACGGCGTGCCGCTCAGCCCGACCGATCGCGAGAAGCTCGCCCACGGCAACGCCGAGGAGCTCCTCGGGCTCTGACCGTGCCCATCGCCCGCCCGGCACCGTGGGGGTCCCCGAGGGGGCAGTAGGCTACTCACCGGAGTTGGTTGGAAAGGATGGGAGGATGAGGCGGACGGGCGTCGCATGAGGCGGATCGACCTCCACTGCTACCCGGGGACCGACGTGTGGATCGCCTCGCAGGGCCCCTACGTCGCCGCCTTGGAGGAGTACTGGTCGAAGCCCTGGGTCGCACGGGCCGAGCACGAGGTCGTGGCCGACCTCACCGACAAGGGCATCGAGGCCGTGCTCGTGGCCTTCGACGTGGAGTCGACGACCGGGGCGCCGCCGTGCTCCAACGCCTACGTGGCGGCCCTGCGTGACCGCCACCCCGGCGTCTTCGTCGGGGCCTGGGGGACGGTGGACCCCCTGAAGGGCGAGGCGGCGGTGGCCGAGGCCGAGACGGCGGTGAAGGAGCACGGGGTGCTCGGCTTCCACTTCCACCCCATCATGGGCCACTACTCGGTCGACGACCCCGCCCACGACGAGCTGTTCGCCACGATCTGCGACCTCGAGGTCCCGGTCCTCGTCGACGTCGGGACGACGGGCATGGGGGCCGGGATGGCCGGGGGGATGGGGGCCGTCCTGCGCCACGCCCACCCCGCCGCCATCGACACCCTGGCCGCCCGGTTCCCGTCCCTCACCATCGTGGCCGCCCACCCCGGCTGGCCCTGGATCGACGAGATGACGGCCGTCGCCCTCCACAAGGGCAACGTCTACTGGGAGCTGTCGGGCTGGGCCCCCAAGTACTTCCCGGCGTCCCTGCGCACCGACATCCGGGGGCGCCTGAAGGACAAGGTCATGTTCGGCAGCGACCA
>DAHUZJ010000024.1 GCA_027306585.1 Acidimicrobiaceae bacterium
TGGGGTGGCGTCCGGACGGCCGGGCGGTGGCGCCGGCGCGGGCGTCGGCGTCGGAGTGGCCCGTACCGCGGCGGCCGGGGCGATCCGTCGTCGGGCGGGGCGCGGGGTGGGGGCGGCTGCCGTCGAGCTCGCCGAGGAAGGGGGAGGGGTCGCCGGCGTCGGCGAGGACGGCCACCTGTGTGCGGGCCCGCGTGAGGGCCACGTGGAAGAGGCGGCGCTCGCCCTCCTCGTCCTCGGTCAGGCGGTGGGGGAAGAGCCCGGCGTTGGCGCCGAAGACCACGACCCGGGGCCACTCCTTCCCCTTGATCTTGTGGATGGTGGAGAGCAGCACGGCCGGCCCCTCGGCCGGCGGGCGGGCGAGCACGTCGTACAGCCACGCCTCGAAGGTGGCGGCGTCGGGATGGAGGGCGGCCACGGCCTCGAGGGCGAGGAGGTCGTCGGCGTGGGTCGAGCGGTCGGCCTCCCGGCGGGAGCCGTCGAGCTGGTCCATGGAGGCGCCGAGCCCGACCGAGAGCCGGATCGCCCGCAGGGCCTCGACGCTCGAGCGGCGGGCGGCGGTCGCCACGGCGGCGATGTCGGCAGCGTAGGCGCGGAGCTTCTCCACGTCGCCGCCCGAGAGCCGCCCGGCCAGGCGGCGGATGTCGCCAGTCGAGGTGGCGGGCCGGCCGGTGAGCATCTCGGCCACGTTGCGGGCGATCTTGCGGGAGGGCCGGTGGACGGTCTCGGTGATGTCGGCCCGGTCGATGTGGTCGGGGTCGAGCCCCATGCGCAGGTAGGCGAGCGCCGTGCGGATGCCCGTCCGCCGCAGCACGGCGGGCCCGAGCGGCGCCGTGGCCGGGAGGCCGGCCTCGAGGCAGGCGATCTGGACGGGGAGCAGGACGGCGTTCACCCGGGCGAGGACGGCCATCTGGGCGGGCGCCACGCCGGCGTCGCGCCAGGCCGCCACGACCTCGACCGCCCGGTGGGGGAGGACCTCGGCCGGGGCCGTCACCACCGCCACCGTCCCCGCCCCGCCCAGCGGCCCGTCCCCGAGCGGCGGCCCGTCCTGCCGGCCCTCGGGGGTGGTGATCACCTTCTCGAGCCGGCGGCGGTTGTAGGAGAGGAGGTGCCGGGTCGCCGCCACGACGGCCGGCGGGCAGCGGTAGTTGACCTCGAGGGCGTGGGTGCCGGCGCCGGGGAAGTACCGGGGGAAGTCGATGAGGAACTCGGGCGTCGCCCCCGAGTAGCCGTAGATGACCTGGTCGTCGTCGCCCACGCCGAAGCAGTCGAACCCCGGCGCGCACAGGAGCCGGACCAGGAGGAGGTGGGCCGGGGTCAGGTCCTGGAGCTCGTCGACGAGCAGCCGCCGGCACGTCGCCTGGGCCCGGGCCCGGGCGTCGGGGTCGGCGAGGAGCAGCTCGATCGCCCGGTAGACCTGCTCGTCGAAGTCGACGGCGCCCCGGTCGGCGAGGGCGCGGCGGTAGGCGTCGAACCCCTCGGCCAATCCCTGGGCATCGGGGACGGCGACCGCTGCCCGCTCCGGGGGGACGAGACCGAGCCGGACCATCGAGAGGGCGTCGAGGTAGGGCGCGACCGTGTCCGTGTTGGCCTGGCGCCGCACGGGGAAGACCGACTCCACCAGCCGGCGGGCGCCGAGCTCGTCGAGGACCTCGAGCCGCGGGCCGCCGCTGTGCTCGTTGAGCAGCCACAGGCCGAGGCTGTTGAGCGTCCGGACGTGCGGCCCGTCCCGGCCGGCCACACCGGGCAGCCGCTCCCGCAGCTCCTCGGCCGCCCGGGCGTTGAAGGCGAGGGCGGTGACGGTGGAGGGGTGGACCCGGCGGTCGGCGACCAGGTGCCGGAGGCGCTCGGTGAGGACCCGGGTCTTGCCGGACCCGGCGGGGGCGAGGACACGGGCCGGGCCGGGCCCGTGTCCGACGGCGGCCAGCTGGTCGGGGGCGAGCTCGGCCGCCGGTGGCCGGTGGCCGGCCGGGACCAGCGCCCCGGCCTCGGCGCTCCAGCGGTGGACGACGCCGGTGCCTGTCGGGAGCTCGGGCGGGTCGGGTGGCCCGCCGTCGACGAAGAGGGGCGTGCCGTCGGGCCCGACCACGTCGGCCGGTCCGCCCTCGGTGACACCGGTGGCCGCCAGCCGGCGGGCGACGCGCCGGCCGTGCCACCAGACGGGTTCGCCGGCCCGGGCGTCGTAGTTGTTGGCCCAAAGGAGGAACTGCAGGCGCTCGCGGGGGAGCTCGAGGTTGGGGCGGAGGGTGTAGACGGGGCTGACGACCCGCTCGGGCTCGCGCAGCGCAGCCGGGTCGGCGGCCAGCTCGACGACGACCGGGCGGCGGGCGAGCCAGGCCCCGTGGAGGGTGGCGACCACCGGGCCGGGTACCGCCACCTTGGCGCCGTCGACCACCACCCGCGGGCAGCCCGCCCACGGCTCGGCCACCGGGGCGCCGGGGAGCACGACGATGCCCCGGCCGAGGGCGGCCGGCGGGTGGGGGGACGGCACGGAGGCCCACGCTAACGGGGGGCTGTGCCGCGGCCGCCCAGGCGCGCCGCGAGGAAAGCGGCGCTCGCCTCGAAGCCCTCGTCGGGCACGGCCCCGTGGCTGCCGGGGTGGGCGTGGAGCCGCTTGTCGGGGGTGGCCAGGGCGTCGAAGAGGGCCAGGGCGTCGTCCCGGGGGAACAGCATGTCGTCCCACTGGAGCAAGAAGAGGACGGGACAGGTGACGGCGGCGGCGTCCCGGGCGATGCGCTCCCGGGTCGGCCCGGTGAGGCCCATCAGGCCGAGCACAGCCGCCTCGATCCGAGGCTCGGCGGCGACGAGCGGGAGCCCGAGGATGGTCCCGAGCGACAGGCCCCACCAGCCGACCGGGCTGGCACCGAGCTCCGGCAACGCCTGGAGGACATCGAGCGCCGCCCGCCAGTCGGCGACCATGGCGTCGGTCATCGCCTCGCCGTCGTCCGCCCACACCTGGGCGAACTCGAGCAGCACCAGGCCCGGTGGGGCCTCGTCCTCGGCCCTGCGGTCGCCGTGCACCGGTCCGTCGATGGCGGCGGCGGCGATGCCCTGGCGCACCAGCCGCCGGGCCAGCGAGGCCACGTAGTCCTGCCCCTTGTGGCCCGACCCGCCGTGGCCGACGAGCACGAGCGGCGTGCCGGACGGGCCCGTCGGTCCGCCGGGGGCCGCCGTGCCGAGCCGGGTCGGAGCCGGGGCGGCCTCCCCGGCCGGCGTCCACAGGAGCCCGGGGACGGTGCGGCCCTCGCGCTCGACGTCGAAGCGGCGCCGGCGCACCCCGTCGTGCACCCGGTCCTCGCCCGTCCAGCAGAGCCGGACGCCCGGGGGGTCGGCGGTGGTGCTCACGGTGGCAACCTAGCGGTGACCAGGAACTCTTAGGATCGCCCGACGATCCTCTTAGCCGGTGCCGCCACCATGCGTTGCCATGATCGGAGCACCGCTGCGCGGACGTCGGGCCTGGCCGGGCCCCGAGGGGATGCCGCCGCCGCCGGCGCCACCGGTGGCGCCCCCGCCGCTCGAGCGGCGGGGGACGGCGCTCACCGGGGTGGAGGTGGCGGTGGCGGTCGCCGGGTTCGCTGCGCTGTGCGTGCTCGTGCTCACCAAGGCCACCGCCATGCTCGAACCCGACGACTACGCCTACCAGGCGTCGATCGTCGGGCTCAGCCACGGGCAGTTCTTGCTCACCACCGCCCAGTACCACGCCCTCTCCCGCCTGCTCGGCGACGGCGGCCAGTCGATCCCCCAGTGGGTCCACCTGGCCGATGGCAAGTGGATCAGCCAGAAGAACCCGGGCTACCCCTTCCTGGCGGTGCCGTTCTACCTGCTCGGCGGCTCGACCGGATTGCGGGTGGCACCCCTCTTCTACGGCGCGCTGGCCTGTGCCGCCCTGTTCTTCGGCGCCCGGCGCTGGCTCGGGCAGTGGGGCGGGTCCGTGGCCGTGCTCCTCTTCTGCACGTCGGGGGCGGCCCTCACCTTCGCCTGGCGGCCGACGACGGAGTCGTTCACCGACGCCTCGCTGGTGGCGGCCGGAGCCGGGCTCCTCCTGTGGACGCTGCTGGCCGTCGAGGCGTCCAGCCGGCGCCGGCTCGTGGCCGGCCTCGGTGCCTTCGTGGCGCTGGGCCTCGCCGCCGTCACCCGCTACACCGACGTGCTCGAACTGGGCGTGGCCGTCCTCGCCGCCCTGGTCTTCGCCCGCCGGGCCCGGCTGCCATGGTCGACGGTCGCCGCGTGGCTGGGCGTTGTGGGCGCCTTCGGCGTCCTCGTGCTCACCTTCGACGCCCTCGTCTACGGCGGCCCGCTCGAGACCGGCTACTCGGCCGGGCTGATCACCTTCTCCCTCTCGGCGATCCTGCCCAACGTCGCCCACCTGCCGCTCGACCTGGTGGAGGTCATGCCGATGGCGGTGGTCGGGGTGGTGGCGGTGGGGTGGATCGCCTGGCGGGCGCTGGCGCCGGAGTGGGACCCGGTCACCGCCCACCCGTGGAGCGTGGCCGAGCGCTACCGGGACGCCGCGGTCGGGGGCTCCCTGGCGCTCGGGTGGGCCGCCATCTGGGGCCTGTACCTCGCCTACACCTGGACGGAGGGTCAGCGGGTCGGGAGCGACCCGGTGCACGTCGTGCGCTTCTACCTGCCCGCGCTGGGACTGATCGCCCTGCTCGGCGCGTGGGCCCTGGTGCGCTTCCCGGTGGCCGTGTGGGTCGGCGTGGTCGGCGCCCTGCTCGGCTTCGGGATCGCGTCCTTCCACGTGATGAGCGCGCTGGGCGCGGGCGGCCCCGGCGGCTGGCTCGGTCCCGGGGGGTTCGGCGGGCTCGGGTCCGGCGGGAGCGGTGGGCCCGGGCCCTTCCCCCGCGGGCCGGCCAGCTGAGCGGAGCGCCGGCGGCCGGCGTGGTCCCGGTGGCGCCGGGCCGGCGGCCCCTCCACCTGCAACCGCTCGTTGCCGACCACTGTTCCCGAGAAGGTGGCGCCGGTGCCCTGGGTGCCGTGGGTGCCGTGCGGCTACTCGCATTGCCAGGGTAAGGGTTGAGCGGTGGTGGCGGTCATCGGACTCGCGCTGGGCAGCGCCTTGTTCCTGGCGGTCGGGTTCGTGTTGCAGCAGCACGCCGCCGCCCGGCAGCCACCCGACGATCGGCTCTCCTACCGGCTCCTCCTCCACCTGCTGCACCAGCCGCTGTGGGTGGGCGGCATCGCCACCATGGTGGTCGGGCAGATCCTGGGGGCCACCGCCCTCGGCATGGGCAACCTGGCCCTCGTCGAGCCGGTGATGGCGATGAACCTGCTCTTCGCCCTGCCGCTCTCGGCCGTGTGGCACAAGCGCCGGATCGGCCGTCGCGAGATCGCGGGCATGCTCGCCCTGGTGGGGGGCCTCGTCGCCTTCGTCGTACCGGGCAACCCACACGGTGGTCACCCGCTCACCCCACCGTGGCCCAACTGGCTGATCGCCGGCCTCGCCATCGCCGCGCTGGCCGGGGTGTTGGTGGCCAAGGGCAAGCGCTCCCCCGTCGCCAAGCAGGCGACGCTGCTGGCGACGGCCGCCGGCGTCCTGTACGGCCTGCAGGATGCCCTCACCGAACGCACGCTCACGCAATTCGGCCACGGCGTCGTCGGCGCGTTCCTGTCGTGGACGCCCTACACGCTCCTCGTCGTGGGGGCCCTCGGGCTGCTCCTGGCGCAGTCGGCGTTCGAGGAGGCGCCGCTCGGCGCGTCGCTGCCGGCCATCACCGTGGCCGAGCCGGTGGTCGGCATCGCCCTCGGCGTCGGCATCTACAACGAGTACCTCAACCTGGGGGCGGGCGCGCTGGTCACCGAGCTGCTGGGGTTCGGCCTCATGGCGGTCGGGGTCTTCGTGGTGGCGCGTTCCCCGGTGGTGGCGGCCGGCTGCTCGGCGGCGACACGCGAGAACCCTCGGGAGCGGGGGGAGCTGCTCCGAGAGGCGGACGTGGCGGCCGTCGACGAGACCCAGTGGGAAGTGGGCTGAACGGGGGGGCCGGGCTGGGTCAGCCCCAGACCTCCCGGGCCGTGTCCACGATCAGGCGCAGCTTGTTGACCTCGTCGTCGAAGGTCAGCCGGTTGCCCTCGACCGTCGAGCTGAACCCGCACTGGGGCGACAGGCACAGCTGCTCGAGGGGCGCGTACTGGCTCGCCTCGTCGATGCGGCGCTTGAGGTCGTCCTTGCGCTCGAGGTCCGGGCGCTTGGTGGTCACCAGGCCGAGGACGACCATCTTTCCCTCGGGCACGTAGCGCAGCGGCTTGAAGTCGCCGGAGCGTGCGTCGTCGTACTCCAAGAAGAAGCCGTCGACGTCGAGCTCGTTGAACAGTGCCTCGGCCACGAAGTCGTAGCCGCCCTCGGCTGCCCAGTAGGACTGGAAGTTGCCCCGGCACATGTGGGTGGTGACGGTCATGCCCTCGGGCTTGGCGGTGAGTGCGGCGTTGATCTGCCTGATGTAGCGGAGGTGCTGGTGCTCGGCGTCCTCGCCCCGCTCGGCGATCATGGCCCGCTGGGCCGGGTCGTTGAGGTAGGCGAGGGAGGTGTCGTCGAGCTGGAGGTAGGTGCAGCCCAGCTCGCCGAGCCGGCGGATCTCGTCGGCGTACGCGGCTGAGAGGTCGGTCCAGAAGCCCTCCACGTCGGGGTAGACCTCGGGGTCGATGGCCGCGGCCCCGCCCCGGTAGTGGACCATGCTCGGGGAGGGGATCGTGAGCTTGGGCATGCTGGTGGTGACCGTGTCCTTCAGGAACTGGAAGGCGTCACCGAAGATCGTCTGCTCGAGGCGGACCTTGCCGTCGACCTTGAGGCCGGCCGAGCGGAAGAACGTCGAGCCGTCGGCGTTCTTGAAGGCGACCTGGAGCTCCTCGTCGGTCCGGTCGACGCCGCCCAGCTGGTAGATGAAGTCTATGTGCCAGGAGGTCCGGCGGAACTCCCCGTCGGTGGCCGACTGGAGGCCGATCTCCTCCTGGAGCTTCACGACGTCGCGGATGGCCGTGTCCTCGGCCTCCTTCAGGCCGGCGGCGTCGAGGGTGCCCTCGGCGAAGTCGTCGCGGGCCTGGAGCAGCTCGGGCGGCCGGAGCAGGGAGCCGACATGGTCGGCACGAAAGGGGGCCGCCAGGCGGGGAGCCATGAGGAACACGGTACGCCGTCGGGTGCGGGTTGCGCACCGGGGTCCGACCGTCGCTCGCCACCGGCCGGAACCCGACAGCAGCTTCGGCCGGTGGCGTTGAGATGCCCATGCGCGAGATTCGCGAAGGTGGGACCGGCGGCACCGAAGAGATGGGCGGTGCCGGTGCGAGCGCCCAGGCGGACGCACCGCTCAGCCGACGGCGGGTCCCTCGCCGAGGTCGGCCGGCTGGAAGGTGATGCGCTTGCCGGGGGGTTCCACGACCAGGCGGAGCGCCTCGGCGAACCGGTTGCTCAGGTTCCACATCGAGCAGATGAGGGTTAGCTCGACGATCTCCTGGTCGTCGAAGTGCGCACGCATGGCGGCGAACGCCTCGTCGTCGCCGTTGGCCGTCCGCTCGGTGACGGCCTCCGCCCACCGGATGACCGCCTTGTCGCGGTCGTCGAAGAGGTCGCTGTCCTTCCAGCCGTCGCCGTCCAGGAGGTCGATCTGCGCTGGGGTGAGTCCGAGAGCTCGACCGAGCTCTACGTTGTGGCCCGTTCAGTTGTTGCAGACGTTGAGGAGCGAGGTCTTGATGATCACCAGCTCCTCGAGGCGTACGTAGTCGGGCCGGGTGGCCAGTCGCTTCAGGCGGAGCTCCCGGTCGAGGATGTTCCAGGCCTCGACGCCGCCGGGGGCGTGGGCGAGGAGCTGCAGGTAGCGCGGGACGTTGCCCCACATCTCCCGGCTCTGCTCGTAGAGGGGCTTGAGCTCCTCGGACTCGGTCCCCGGGGTGATGAGCGGGATACGCGGCACGGCGCAGGCCATCGCCTCCTCGTCGAGCGCTGTCCCCGCATCGAGGCCCGTGTCCCAGTCGATCGGCATCGCTACCCCCTCCGGTATGGTTCTGCCGGCGACGTTAGCCGGGCCGCGGGTGGTCGACCAAGGGGTGGCCGGGCCGCCGTGGTGGGCAGCCGTGGTGCGCCGCCGAGCCGTCACGTCGCCACGATGAGCGGCGACCGTCGGAGGACGACCATGCCCACGACGGCGACGGGTCCGGCGAGCAATTGGATGCCCAAGATCGCCGGTGACCGGGTGAGTTGCTCGTCGAACACCGCGGCGCCGATGGCCACGCCAGTGATCGGCCCGACCGAGTCGATGATGGGAAGGCTCACGAAGAGCGAGCCTGTGCGGTAGGCACTCTGGGCCAGGAGGATGCCCGTCATCCCGGCGACGAAGAGGGCGTAGGGCTCCCACCGGGCCAGGGCGCCGATCCCATGAAGGTCGATCGACTCCACGAGCGCCTCGGTCAGCGTGTCGACGAGGCCGAAGACGATGGCGCCGGCAGCGGCGAGGAGGGCGGTGCGGGCGGTCCCAGCCAGGCGCAACGCCAAGGGAAGGAGCGCCGCCAGTCCAGCGCCGACCGCCACGGCGACGAGTAGCCAGTCGGCGAGGGCGGGCTCCGTCACCCCCGCGGATCGGGGCGTCAGCACCAGGGACGTCGCCACTCCGCTGGGTACCAGCAGGGCGCCGAACCAGTCCGCTGGACGCAGGCGCAGGTGGTGCTTGCCCACCAGGATGACCAGGGCGAAGAGGAGGTCGGTGGCCGCGATGGGCAGGACGAGGACGAGCGGCCCGAAGGCCAGGGCGATCGCCTGGACCGCGAAGGAGAGCCCGGAGAGGGTGACGGCAGCCAACCATCGCGGGGCGAGGGCCGGGCCGTGGGGACGGCGGGGCCAGCGTGGACGCGAGCGCTCGGCTCCTGTGTGCCGGCCGACGGCGCGGTCCAGCCGGTCGTCCCGTCGCCTACTGGTGTGCCGGCTGGCGGTGCAGCGCGTGGCTCACGCGCACGCTCGTGCGCTGCAGGCCAGCCGTGAGCTTGGCAGTGCTGCTCTCGGTCCGGGGCATGATGCCGAGGTCCTGAAGGAGGCCCAACGTGTCGTAGACGACGGTGTGACGGGCGAAGAGGGTCTTTCCGGTCTGCGGGTCGTCGGCGAACTCGTAGAGGCAGACGCCCTCGATCGAGCACGACTTGCCGGTCGGCGCGTAACCGGGGGGCTCGATGCGCCCCGTCATGGTGCCGGTGAAGCGCCAGCTGGCGGCGGCGTGGTGCTCGTCGGCGACATACAGGCGGATCTCGTCCAGAGGGAACTGGATGTCGGGCAGCGCCCGGAAGATCGCCCGAAACCCCTCGGCGATCGCCATTCGGCCGGTCACGGCGGCGGGCAGTGCCGGATGCCGCAGGACGGCGTCAGGTACGTGCATCGCCCCGATCGCGTCGACGTCGTGGGCGTTCAGCGCTCTGAAGAGCTCCTCAACGGGGAGCCACAAGGAGCCCTTCTCTGAAGACGGGAGCTCGGTGGTCATCGTGCGCCTCCTTGGGACGGCCTGCCAGGACGGGCCCGTCGGGCGGGCCCTCGAGTGCAGAGTGAGCCCCAGGGCCGCCGACCGCAAGAGGAGGAGGTCACCTTGCGGTCGGGCTGCCGGACCGGAGCAGCTGGCCGTCCGGCCGGTGCCGGTGAGCCGGTGGCGGGACGGCCGTCGCCCTGCCATCGGCTCCGGGACATCGGTCGATGTCCGGGCCCACGGTGAGTTCGTCGGCGCCGTCGCCCTCGTCCCACAGCTGGACGCCGACACCTGGCCCGAGGTCGTACAGCGTGAGCGGCGACCACATCCGCGTAGAGCGCTTGGACGACCGCATGGAGATCGAGAACCCGGGGCGGTTCCCCGGCATGGCCGACGCCAGCGACACGCTCCGGGTGACGAGGTTCCCCCGCAACCCGCGGATCGCCCGTGCCTGTGCCGACCTGGCCTTGGGTCAGGAGCTCGGCGAGGGTATCCGCCGGATGTTCGAGGAGATGCGCCTCGCCGGCCTGGCCGGTCCCTTCCGTCACCAGACGGAGGGGGCGTCCGGGTCACGCTGCTCTCGGCACTCATCGACCGTGCGCTCGAAGAGCGACTGCCACGCGGCGCCCGTTGTGTCGCATCGCGAGGGAGGCCGGGCGCGCCAGCGCCGGCGACATCGTCGGGGCCACTGGACGCTCACGTTCCCTGGACTTGCGGCAGCCGAGGTGCCCTTCGGGTACCCGGCGTCGGGATCGATGGGAACCGCCCCCACGCGCTGGCACCAGGACGGGGCGCCCCGGGGAGAGCCCGTAGGCTCCGTCGTCGGCACTCCGGCCCGGCACCACGTCGAGCAACTGGCCGGTCGAGACATCGACGAAGCTCGTGGCGTGCAAGGTGTGGTGCGACCGAGTGGCGGTCTTCGCCGATTCTCCGGCAGATCTCCTTTGACGCCCGGTGGGTGAGGCACCCTTCGATCGCCGTCGTGTCCTCGGTGAAGCTCTTGGCCGCACCGTCGGAGTCGGTACACAACCACCGGTGCTTGCGCCAGCAGCGGCGCACCGGTCGTCCACCGGCCGGCAGGTCTGGATCGCGAGGAGCCTGAACTGGATGCCCGAGGGTACGGCGGCGGTGGCCACACCCCGCGGCCCCTGGTCGCCGGCTCAGCCGTGACAGTGCGCGTTTGGCGCAGGGAGGGGGCTCCCGTGGCGGGACGTGAATTGCGTCGGCGGCACGGTCTGGCGGATGGTCACCGGGCTGCCGAAGTCGTAAAGCGTCGTCGTCTCGTCGACCGACACGTGCTGGACCGGTGGCCGTGGGTGTCCCGATGGCTCCTTGGGCGGCGGAACGGTGGCTTGCAGGGCGGTGCGGATCTGCACCAGACGACCGCGAGCGTCGACCCAGACGGTGACGACCGGCAGGGGCGTGGCCGGTCCGCAGCTCCGACCGACGAGCTGGTAGGACCACACGTCGATGCCGCCCACGACGCCGATCCCGAGCGGCTTCACCCGAGCCGTGGCCGACGGTGTGGCAAGGGGGTCGTACGGCGTGTACGGCTCC
>DAHUZJ010000028.1 GCA_027306585.1 Acidimicrobiaceae bacterium
CCGAAGTGCTTGAGGCCCAGGGTGAACCCGTTCTCCTCGTCCTTGCCGTTGGCGGCGGCGGTGCCGGTCAGCGGGACGAGGTACGCCACCTTGACGGGGCTCTTGGACGCCGCGCCCGCCGTGCCGGCCGCACCGACGGCGCCCACGAGGGACGCCGCCCCCACCAGCGAGGCGCCCACCGCCCCGCCGCGTCTCCACCAGCTCGCTGACCCCAGGTGCGGGTACCTCCCCCTCGTCGCTCGGCGCAACCCGGTCGGTCGCGTCCATTCATCGTTCGTTCACAGCCCGGGCCGGGCTGTCCTGCAGGCTTCACGACACCGTCGCGGCTCAGTAGAGCGGGACCTCGGCGATCTGCTCGGCCGGCCACTTGCTCAGCACTTCGACGCCCGTCGCCGTCACGTGGACCACCTCTTCGATACGGACACCCCCGACCCCTCGCACGCCGTGCTGGGTCTCGATGGCGAACGTCATGCCCTCCTGCAGCTCGACCGGGTCCTCGAGGGACACCGCACGCCAGATGATGGGCGGCTCGTAGAGGGTGAGCCCGATCCCGTGCGCCCAGTTGCTGCCGGCGGTCTGGTCTTCGGTCTCCACGAGGATGTCGCCCCACACCTCTGGGCCGGAAGGCCACTTCGTGGCGACGTCGCGGGTCGTAGCTCCGGGCTTGATCGCTGCGATGCTCTCCTGCAACCACTCGTAGCTTCGCTGGTAGGCATCCTTGATCTCGGGCGACGCCTTGCCACAGCTGAACGTCCGGTAGTAGCAGATCTTGTAGCCGAGATAGGACGTGTTGTAGACGTCCATGTAGACGCTGTCCCCGGGACGGATGATCCGGTCGCTCTCGTCCCGTGGATTGGGCCAGGAGAACGGGCCCGAGGTCACGAAGACACCCGAGTAGATCTGGGCGCCGAGATCGTAGGCCGTCTTGTGGACAAGGCCGACGAGCTCGCTCTCACGGACCCCCGGGCGCAGGTTGGCGGCCAGCGTGCCGAACATGGCATCACCGATGGTGCAGCACGTGCGGAGGCACTCGACCTCGTCCACGTTCTTGAGCTTGCGGGCCTCCCACATGACCGAGGTCCCCGGCACGACTTCGATCCCCGCGCGACCGAAGGCTTCCACGAGCGTCGGGTCCCACGCGTCGAGGGCCAGGCGCTCGCCGGCCACACCGGCCTCGGCCATCTCGCCTGCGATCTGGGCCACCATCTTGCGACGCTGGGTCTCCCACGCGTGCGGACCCATCGTCTGGCCGATCCAACCGGCGCCGGTGATGGCCACCTTCACCTTGCGGAGCCACGGCGCGATGTTGCGCGTGTGGTAGCCGATCTCGCCCTGCTCGAACAGGACCGGCGCCGCGTTGGCGGTGAGGAGGGCGTAGCGAAGGCCCGATGCGGGCGTGGTCCAGTACGGGTTCCACGTGCTCGTGATGTACCGCATGTTCCACTCGTTGATGGCCAAGATGGCGCCGACCCCCTGCAGGCGCAGCTGCTCCTGGACGCGCCCGACGCGGTAGTTGCGGAGGCGGTCCATGTCGATGCGCTGCTCCCAGTCGACGTGCTGGGTCCCGTACGGCTGGCGCCCGGCATAGTCGGGAACCACCGGGTACTCGAAGTCGACGGACCGGCGCTCCTCGGGCGTCAACGAATCGGCAGGTGACCGCTCGATGGCCATGATGCTCTCCCCCCGCGTCGTCGGTGGACGCGACCGTGATGAGCGCCGGAGCATCGCAGCGTCGCCTGCTGCTCCTGCGTGCCTTTGGACTTAACGTAGAGCGGTTTACCACACGAATAGTTCTTTGACAAGGTTGGCTCGGCACCCGGCGCGCGCCGAGGAGGCCCGGCTCGAGGCCAGGGTGGTGGTGGCCGTAGTCGGTGGTTGCGCTGGTCGGCTGCCCCGTCGACGACAGGGAGCGGACGGGGAGCGGTAGCCCTCGCGCCGGCTCCGTCGGCAAAGATCTGGCCATGGACTTCCAGATGTCCCAACTGGCCAGTGACTACCACGCCCGGCTCTCGGCGTTCCTGCACGAGCGGATCCTCCCCGCCGAGGAGGCGTACGAGCGCTACCGCGCCGAGCGCGGCCCTGCCGACCATTCGGTGCCCCCGATCGTCGAGGAGCTGAAGCAGGAGGCACGCGGCCTCGGGCTCTGGAACCTGTTCCTCCCGGACATCAGCGGGCTCACCAACGTCGAGTACGCGCCACTCGCCGAGCTCACCGGGTGGTCCGGCGCGATCGCGCCAGAGGTCTTGAACTGCGCCGCCCCCGACACCGGCAACATGGAGCTCCTCCACCTCTTCGGCACGCCGGAGCAGAAGGACCGTTGGCTGGAGCCGCTGTTGGACGGCCGGATCCGCTCCGGCTTCGCCATGACGGAGCCCGACGTCGCCAGCAGCGACGCCAGCAACATCGAATGCCGGATCGAGCGAGACGGCGACCAGTACGTCGTCAACGGGCGGAAGTGGTGGACCAGTGGCGCGCTCGACCCACGCTGCAAGGTCCTGATCGTGATGGGGAAGACGGATCCGGCAGCACCCAAGCACCGGCAGCAGTCGATGGTCCTGGTGCCGGTCGACACCCCGGGGGTGGACGTCGTCCGCGACCTGACCGTGTTCGGCTACGCGGACCAGCACGGGCACGGCGAGGTGCGGCTGTCGGACGTCCGCGTCCCCGTCACCAACCTCCTCGGCGAGGAGGGCGGGGGCTTCGCCATGGCCCAAGCCCGCCTGGGGCCCGGTCGGATCCACCACTGCATGCGGGCGCTGGGCGCGGCAGAGCGTGCCCTGCAGCTGATGTGCCAGCGGGCGACCGCCCGCATCGCCTTCGGCAGGCCGCTCGCCGACCAGGGAATGGTCCAGGAGGCCATCGCGGAGTCCCGGCTGGCGATCGAGCAGGCCCGGCTGCTCACGCTGAAAGCGGCGTGGCTGATCGACCGGCACGGATCCAAGGGGGCTTCGATCGAGATCGCGGCGATCAAGGTCCTCGCTCCCCGGACGGCACTGGCCGTCATCGACCGGGCGATCCAGGTGCATGGTGGCGCCGGCGTGAGCGCCGACACGCCGCTCGGGCAGATGTGGGCCTGGCATCGGGCGATGCGCATCTTCGACGGACCCGACGAGGTCCACCTGCGCTCGCTCGCCCGAACCGAGCTCCGCACGTACGAGGGCCCGCCGCCCGCCCGTCCGGGGCCGGCCGGGTGAGCCGCTACGACGGCGGGAGCGACGCGCCCCGCCGGTGGTGGGTCCTTCGCTCGGAGCGGTCGGCGTCCCCCGCCGGCGGGCGGCCGGCGCTCACCCGCCGAGTGGCTCGAGCGCGGCCGCCTTGGCCCGGAGCACGTACTTCTCGACCTTGCCCGTAGAGGTCTTGGGCAGCTCCTCGAAGACCACCCGCTTGGGGCACTTGAAGTGGGCCAGGCGCCCGCGCGTGAACTCGATCAGCTCCGCGTCGGTGACCTCCTGACCGTCCTTCAGGGTCACGTAGGCGACGGGCACCTCGCCCCAGACGGGGTCGGGAGCGGCGACCACGGCCGCTTCGAGGACGGCGGGGTGCGCCACCAAGGCCTGCTCGACCTCGATCGAGGCCACGTTCTCCCCACCGGAGATGATAATGTCCTTGGAGCGGTCCCGGATCTCCACATAGCCGTCGGGGTGCATCACCCCGACGTCGCCGGTCTTGAACCATCCGCCGACCAGCGACGCCGCCGTCGCTTCGGGGTCACGGTAGTAGCCGAGCATCACGTCGTTGCCCCGGGCCGCCAGCTCGCCCACGGTCTCGCCGTCGGCCGGGACGTCGGCACCGTCGTCGTCGACGACCCGCAGCGGGCAGGCGATGACGTTGCCCACCCCCTGGCGGGCTCGCAGCTGCGCCCGCTTGCCGGCGGGCAGGTCGTCCCACTCGGGCTTCCACTCACACAGCGCCATGGGCCCGAACGTCTCGGTCAGGCCGTAGAGGTGGGTGACGTGGATGCCCAGCTCGGACAGGCGGGCCAGGAGGGCCGGGGAAGGCGGTGCACCGCCGGTGGCCATGCGCAGGGACCAGTCGACCGGCGCTGCCTCCTTGGCGTTGGCGAGCATCGTGAGAACGGTGGGGGCAGCGTTGAAGTGCGACACCCGCTCCTGGCGGAACAGCCGCCACACCTCGGCGGGGTCGAAGCGGGGTAGGCAGATGTGGCGCCCGCCGGCGGCCGTGACGGCCCACGTGAAACACCAGCCATTGCAGTGGAACATGGGGAGCGTCCACAGATGCGCGCTCTCGGCGTCGAGCCGGGTGTGGTACGCCATGGCCAGTGCCTGTAGATAGGCACCGCGGTGGTGGTACATGACGCCCTTGGGGCCGCCGGTGGTGCCGCTCGTGTAGTTGATCGACAGGAGCGACCGCTCGTCTTCCACCGGCAGCGACAGCTCCGCGGCCTCGGCGACCAGGCGTTCGTACTCGCTCTCGGGGTCACCGGCGTCGACGAGCCGCACCGCGCTGCTGCTGCGGGCGGCGGCCACCCGAGCGTTGTCCGCCAGCGTGCGGTCGAACAGCAGGACCGTCGCCCCGGAGTGCTCGAGCAGCGTCCCGAGCTCCTCACCGTTGAGCCGGGAGTTGAGCGCCACCAGCACACCGCCGGCCAACGGCACGCCGAAATGGGCCTCGAGCAGCATGTGGGTGTTGGGGGCGAGCACGGCGACCCGGTCACCGGGCGCCACCCCCAGCCCAGCCAGCATGCCGGCCATCCGGCGGGCCCGCTGCCGGAATTCGGCGTACGTCCAGGACTGGTCGCCGTCGACGACGGCCGTGCGCTCGGCGAAGACGAGCGCCGAGCGGTCGAGGAACGAAGTCGGCGTGAGCGGCGTGTACGCGAACGGTGCTTCCATGACCACTCGCCGCCTCCCTTCTGGACTTCTGGCCGCGCCTCGCAGCGTAGCGTCGCCCGCCGACCGGGACGGATGCCCTGGCGCGCCGGCGGGGTCGTCCCGAGACGGGGCCGGTGCGCGAAAACTGTGGGATCGCTGAGGGCCACCGCGGAGCGACGGGACTTTCGTCCCTGTCTCGCACTGCTCGCCCGCTCAATTCTGATTGCGTGGCTGAAACACCATCGTCGCACGCGACACCCCCCGAGAAGTACGTGGCGTTCCTCCGGGAGTCCATGGACATCGCGACTCCCCTGAGCCAAGTGCGCGAGCGGCTGTGCGGGGACGGTCGCTGGTTGTTGCCGCTGGCGGACCGGGCGACGGGCGACGGGGAGACGCTCAACATGCGCCTCTCACCGTCATCGGCTCGGCACCGGCTCGGGGTGCCGGCCAAGGTCCGGCTCGACCGGTGCAGCGAGCACGGGGGCACGTTCTTGATCCCCATCCGATGGGAGGCAGCAACCCTCTCGGGCCTGTTCCCGGTCCTCGACGGGAACGTCGAGCTCAGCGAGATCGGCGACAACGCCTGCCGACTCAGCCTGAGCGCTTCCTACCGTCCGCCGCTCGAAACGGTCGGCGGGTGGTTGGACCGGATGGCCTTCCACCGCGTGGCCGAGTCCACCGTCCGCTCCTTTCTCGGGCTCGTGGCGTCCAGCCTTGCCGAGAAGCAGGTCATGGAGGACGTCCGGTAGCTGGCGAAGGGTGACCAGCGGCGCGCCTCGTGCCCAGCGACGACGCGCGCGTCGCCGTCGCCCTCGAACCGGCCCCTTGACGCCGCCATACTGGACCCATGATCCGCGCCGTGGTGTTCGACCTCGACGGTGTGCTCCTCGACTCCGAGCAGCTCTGGGACGAGGTCCGACGAGAGATCGTGGCCGAGCAGGGGGGTGAGTGGCGGGTGGACGCCACCTCGGCCATGCAGGGGATGAGCTCTCGGGAATGGTCGGCGTACCTACGTGACCACCTCGGCGTGGCGCTGAGCTCCCCGCAGATCGTCGACGTCGTCGTGAGGCGACTGCTGGACCGCTACCGGGACGGCCTGCCGCTCGTCGAGGACGCCGCGGAGGTCGTGCGGCGGATCGGGGGGCGCTGGCCGCTGGGGCTGGCGTCCTCGGCCAACCGGGTGGTCATCGACCACGTGCTGGCACTGGCCGAGCTCTCGCACCTCTTCCGGGCCACCGTGTCCTCCGAGGAGGTGCCGCGGGGGAAGCCGGCCCCCGACGTGTACACCGAGGCCGCGCGGCGGCTCGGGGTGGCGGCCGGAGACTGCGTGGCGATCGAGGACTCCGACAGTGGGATCCGGGCCGCCGTCGCCGCCGGTCTGCACGCCGTCGCCATCCCGAACCCGCACTACCGGCCCGCCGACGCCGTGCTGGCGAAGGCGGACCTCGTCCTCGAGCGCCTGGCCGACCTGACGGCGGAGGCGCTCGAGAAGCTGGACCGCCGGCACACGGACGCGCTCGCGGCGCTCCTCGACGAAGAGGAGGCCGAGTCGTTCCCCGCTTCCGATCCCCACTCGGAATGGGCGGGACCGCCCGGCTGACGCTGGCGGCAACGCGTCGGAGCTCACCCTCGACCGGGATGGCGCAGCCCGTGCCGGTGCTTGGCGAAGGGCCGTGCACCGCCCCCGCGTGGCGGCCGGCCACCGCGAAGGTGGGCGGTCATCGGGAGGTGACGGTGGCCGGGGGCGTGCGCCTGGTCGCCCCCACCCGGGGCCGCCGTCGGCGGCCGGTCCCCGGCCACGGTCGGGGGCGTCACATCGGCGTTCCCCTGGGCAGCACCGTGGCCCCGGGCGCGGTGCCGGGCGCGTCGGACAGCGCCGATCCCGGCGACCCCGATCGCCGCGCCGGCGACGGCCGCCAGCTGGTTCCTGTTCCTCGTCTCGATCTTCATCTCGGTCCTCCTTCGGATTGGGCACGGTGGTGCCCGGCGCGGGGCCGGACGGGCCCGCCGCCGGTGCCGAGCTCGACCACGAAACGCCCGTCGCGCTCGGCGACCGGGGGTCTCGAAGGCGGCGCAGGCTCGTTCCGCAGGCGGGCGTCGGTTGCGTAGTCGTCGATGAAGTCGCCGAGGTCGTAGAGCACGCGATCGGCGACGCCGCGGAAGACGTGCGCCGAGTGACCGGCCACGAGCGACGCCCCTGCCGTCCGGAAGGCGGTGGCCGCGGCCCGAACATGTGGGACCGGCTCCGCCACCATGTTGGGCCCCCAGTGCGGGGAGACCACGACGACGTCGACGTCGGCCCCCGCGATGGCGTCCGGCAGCCAGCGAGGCGGCCCCCGCCGCAGGTCGGCGAACGCCACCCCGGGCGACGTGTCGAGCAGCGCGTCGGCGCCGTAGTCGAGCGCGTGGTTGTTGGCGACGGTGGCGCATGCGACGCCGAGGTGCTGCAGGACGTCGACGGCGGCCGGCGGTGCCCGGAAGAAGAAGGGCTTGG
This sequence comes from Acidimicrobiaceae bacterium, assembly GCA_027306585.1. Lineage (GTDB taxonomy): Bacteria > Actinomycetota > Acidimicrobiia > Acidimicrobiales > RAAP-2 > DAHUZJ01. The sequence goes on from DAHUZJ010000028.1 coordinate 7,327, forward strand.
CGGGGTCGGGCCACGGCGCGCCTCGCTCGGAGATGGCGCACTCCAGGTTCAGGAGGAAGAGGTCGGCCTCTCGGGCCGCCTCGACCACGCCGGCGTCGAAGAGGGACGCCGGTGGCGCCTCGGCGAGGTGCTCGGCGACCTTGCGGCCCAACATCGTGTCGCCGGCCAGGGCGAGCTTCACGGCTCAGCCCACTGGATGCGACGCCGCCGCCAGGCGACCGATGAACCAGTCGCGAGCGGTCTCGGCGGCGGCCTGCAGCGTGCCGGGCTCCTCGAACAGGTGCGTGGCGCCGGGGACGACGACGAGGCGGCTCTCGCAGCGCAGGCTGGCTTCGGCTTGGCGGTTGAGGTCCAAGACGACGTCATCCCAGCCGCCGACGATGAGCAGCGTGGGTGCCGTGACCTCCGCCAACCGGGACCCGGCGAGGTCGGGCCGCCCGCCTCGTGACACGACGGCGGCCACGTCTGCGTCGGGTTCGGCCGCCGCCCACAGGGCGGCGGCCGCTCCCGTGCTGGCTCCGAAGTAGCCGACGGAGAGCCCTGCGCAGCCGGGCTGGGCCCGCAGCCACCGGGTGACGTCCAGCAGCCGACGGGCCAGCAGGCGGACGTCGAACACGTTGGCGCGGTCGAGCTCCTCGTCCACGGTGAGCAGGTCGAACAACAGGGTCCCGATCCCTGCAGCGTTGAGCACCCCAGCGACGTAGCGGTTGCGAGGGCTGTGCCGGCTGCTGCCACTGCCGTGCGCGAACACCACCACGCCGACGGCGTGCTCGGGAAGGGTGAGGTGGCCACCGAGCCGCACGAGGCCCGCCTCGACCTCGACCTCCTCGTCGCGCGTCGGCGGGTCGTCGACCCTGGCGCCGGTCATGGCGCTCACCGGGACGCCGTCGGCGGCTCGCTCGAGGCAGGCGCTCACCTCCTCGTCGGTGGTCTGGGAGAAGTCGTCGTAGAACTGGCCGATGGCGAAGAACATCGCCGGGGTGGCGAGACAGATCAGCTCGTCCGCGTCGGGGCCGATCCGAGCTTGCCATCCGGGCGGCGCAACGGGCACGGCGAGCACCACCTTCGCCGCGCCCTGCGCGCGGGCGACCTGGCAGGCGGCCCGGGCGGTCGACCCGGTGGCGATGCCGTCGTCGACCACCACCGCCGTGCGACCGGCGAGCTGGACGGGAGGTCGGTCCCCGCGGAAGCGACGCGCCCGCCGATCCAGCTCGGCCCGCTCGCGTGCCTCGACCGTGGCCAGCTCGCCCTCGGAGACACCCGCCATCCGCACGATCTGCGCGTTGAGGACCCGGACGCCGCCTTCGCCGATGGCGCCCATGGCCAGCTCCGGTTGGAACGGCACCCCCAGCTTGCGCACGACGATGACGTCCAGCGGGGCCCCGAGTGCAGCGGCGACCTCGCCGGCCACGGGGACGCCACCGCGCGGAAGACCCAGCACCACGACCGGCGCGCCCCGGAGGTGCTCGAGCCTTGCGGCGAGACGGCGGCCGGCATCGACGCGATCCACGAACATCATCGCGACCTCCTCTGTACGGGCCACCTTCCCTCCAGCCACGACGTCTGCGCCAGGGTCGATGGTCCCCTGGACGGAGTCAGAAGAGCACGGCGTAGTCCGACGGCAGCACCGAGATGAGGTGGTCCATGGTGCCCTGGCCCAGCTGGTCCCAGCACACCGTCAGGACGCCCCTCGCCACCTTCTCCGCCTCCCCGGCGTCCATCGGAGCAGCGTCGCGGGCCACCCGGGCCAGGAATTCGGACAGGGACATCCGCACCGGGGTGCGAGCCGGCTCCCATCCCTCGTAGAAGACGCCTCGGATCAGCAATGGGAGCTGCGCAGCGACGTGGGCCGCCACGTTCGGCTCGAGGCGGTCACGCAGTGCGTGCAGCACGGCACGAAGCACTTGGTAGGCGCGGTGCGCGTCCTCGAGTGTCGAACGACCCGCCACTTCGTGGAGCCATTCATAGGTCTTGGCGACCGTCCGGTCGATGACGTCGAGACGATTCTCCATCAGGCCACTGTCGGCTCCACCGTGGCCGAGGGCAAGGGGCGAATGTCCCCTTCGTCAGGTTCGGAGGCCGTTCCGGGCGTGCCGGGGAGGTGTCTTTCAGCCCTACCCAGCCGACGCTGCCCGACCCATACTGGTTGTACCAAGGAAACGGGCTCGTCCTGCCCATTCGGGAAGGGAGGATGCCGTGCACGTTGCCGTAGGCGATCGCATCGTGGTCAAGGGCCATCGCATCGGACAGCCGGACCGCGACTGCGAGGTCATCGAGGTCCGTGGCTCGGACGGAGGGCCTCCTTACATCGTGCGCTGGGGAGACACCGGCCACGAGACGCTCTTCTTCCCGGGCTCGGACGCCGCGGTCCAGCACTTCGAGCACGCGCGGTGAGAAGCCCGGAGAGGAGAGACCATGAGGACCATTGACGCGCTGCGGCGATCCGGCGTGGGCATCAAGCCGAGCCAGACCATCCGAGAAGCAGCCGAGCTCATGGAGCACACCGGCGTCGGCTCACTGGCCGTCGTCGACGGGACGCGCCTGACGGGGATCGTGACCGACCGTGACCTGGTCCGTCGGGGGTTGGCCCGTGGTCTCCCGCTGGACGCGCGCGTCGACATGGTGATGTCGAGCCCGGTCATCACCGTTGACGCCGAAGCCGACCTCCACGACGCGTTCCAGAGCTTCCGAACCCACGGGGTCCGGCGCCTCGCGGTGGTGCGCGACGGGGAGTTCACCGGGATGATCACCGTCGACGACCTCCTTGTCGACCTGGCCGACGACCTGGTGGGGTTGAGCCGGCCGATCGACGCCGAGATCCACCACGCCCATCGTGACGGTGCCGTCGTCGCCATGACGTGATCGGCCGACCGTCGCGGCGGGCCGCAGTGGGCGGCGGCGGGAGATGACGGCCCAGGTGGTGCCGGGCTCGGCGAACCGGGCGTTGGCGTGCTCGATCGCCGCCATGCTCGGGTGGGAGCCCGCTGCGTGCGAGGTCGAGCGGTTTCCTGACGGCGAGCTCCGGCCTGCGGTGCCAGAGTTGCGCGGCGAGGACGTCTACGTCGTCCAGCCGACGGGACCGCCGGTGAACGACCACCTGGTCGAGCTCCTGTTGGTGCTCGATGCCTGCCGTCGAGCAGGAGCAGGCCGTGTGACCGCCGTGATCCCGTACTTCGGCTATGCACGGCAGGACCGCCGCGGAACGGCGGGAGAAGCGGTCGGTGCACGGGTCGTCGCTGACGCCGTGACGGCGGCGGGCGCCGACCGCCTCGTGGTGGTCGACCCGCACTCCGTCGCCCTGGAGGCCGTCTGCTCCATCCCGGTCGAAATGCTCACGGCGGTGCCGGCCCTCGCGGCCGCGCTGGAGCCCGAGCTCGCCGCCGAAGCAGTCCTGGTCGCACCCGACCTCGGCGCCGTCAAGCTCGCCGAGCGGTACGCGTCGATCTTGCGACGAGAGGTCGTCGTCGTCCGCAAGACCCGAGTGAGCGGGGCATCCGTTCGTGCAGTGGGGATCGTGGGCGACGCCCGCGACCGACCGGCCGTCATCGTCGATGACATGATCAGCACCGGGTCGACCATCGAAGCCGCAGTGGACGTGCTGCGTGCCCACGGCGCGGCCAGCTTCGCGGTGGCCGCCGTCCATGGGCCGCTCGTCGCCGGGGCGGTCGAGCGGATGGCGGCCGTAGGGGCAGCGCGGATCTTGGTGACCGACACGGTGGGCGGTGCACCGTCCGGTTCGGTCCAGGTGTGCTCGGTGGCCGGACTGCTCGCCGACGCGGTCGACCGGTTGCACCACGACCGGCCACTCGGCGACCTCTTGCTGCGCGGCTGACCTCGAGAGGCGCCGCCGGATCCGCCGCGCCGCACGATCCGATCGCTCCCCGTCTCGGGAACGTCATCCGACCGCAACGGCCGTCGGCACGTGGCGATCTCGGTGCGGGTCGCCTGTCGGTGCGACTGCCTGCGCTCTTCCGGCGGGACGCTCGAGGAGTGACTTTCGCCCCTGGGGCGGTGGCTGCCGGTCCACCACGGTCGCCTCATGCATCGCTCCTCGAAAGGGGCGCCGGGCCCCGGTCGTGCCCGCCCACTGCGGGTGCTTGCGGCGTCGATCGTCGCCGTCGTGGGCGCCGCCACGCTCCAGTGGACCGTGTCGGGACCGTCGTCGTCGCAGCCGGGCGCCCGGACCTCGTCGAGGGTGCCGGTACGCAGCTCGCGTGAGCACACCGGTACGCCACCTCCGACCTCGACGCACGCAGCGACCGGCGGGGACCGCTCGGCAGGGAAGGGGTCGCTACCGGCTGCAGCCACGCCCGCGGAGTCGATGCCGACGCCCCCCCGACCGACGCCTTCCGAACCGGCGGCGGGCTCGTCCTCCGCCCGCCCTCGCACCACAGCACCGGGCACGGCCGGCACCACAGCGAACGCGACCACAGCGACCACATTGGCGGCAACACCGGCGGCATTGACGGCGCCAACAGCCGCGTGGCCCACACCGACCGCCGCGACACCAGCCGCCGCCACCCCCACAGCAACAGCCGCCACAGCCACGACGACGTGGACGGCTCCACCCGGCGCCGGCGCCGGCGCGACAACACCGGGGACAGCGGGGACA
>DAHUZJ010000032.1 GCA_027306585.1 Acidimicrobiaceae bacterium
TACGACCGGGCCTATGCCGCAGCCAAGCTGGCTGCCGAGGTCGGGGAACGGGTGCGCCACGCACGCGAGGCAGCGGGCATCAGCCAGCGCGAACTGGCACGCCGTATGGGGACCAGCCAGTCAGCTGTCGACCGTCTCGAAGCAGGTGGCGTCGGGGCGACGCTCACGACGCTCCAGCGTGTCGCCTCCGCCCTTGGCCTCACGGTCAGCGTCGACTTGAAGGAATCGGCCTGACGACGGGACGGTCCGAGACCTTCGCTGACGGGGGAGCCTGAGGTCCTCGCGTGGCATCCGCGCAGCGACCGATGCTTTGCGACACCGTGGTCGACGAGCTTGGTGCCACGAGAGAGGCCAGGACCTTCTGGCCGGAGGCGGGCGTGGCGATCTCACAGTGACGCGACGGTCGCGACGGTCGTCGTCCAGCTGGTTCCGCCGTCGTGGGTGGCCCCGTAGAGCACCCGGCCGGTGGAGTCCGAACCGACGAACACCCGGCCTGTGGTCTTGGAGGTGAAGGCGACGCCACCCCTGGGGCGTGTGTACACCGGGGTGGCCGACGAGGCGACGGTGCCCACCGCCGCCACGTGGAACGCGCCCAGGTGGCCCGCCACGACCGGGCCGCTCCCTACCTCGACCTCGCCGGCGAAGGTCACGCCGACCGAGTCGAGTCCCCCTCGGGTCACCTCGACCCATGTCGGACCCAGGGAGGTCACGGGGGCGCTGCCTGTCGTGGCGGGTGGCGGGAAGGTGCCGGGCCCCAGCGGGTCGCCGGCGGTGGCGCGCCACGGCCCACCCCAGCCGTCCAGCGCCGACCAGGTCTCCGACATGGACCCCTGCGGACCGATCGCCGTGACCAGCCGGAGGGTCGCTTCGGTCGCCCCGTTGCAGGTGAGGGCGGCGTCCAGTGCCCGCACGTCCACGGAGAACACCTCGGTCCAGCTGGCACCACCGTCGTGGGTCGCATAGACGGCAGGAGCCGGTGACTGGGTGGCGATCAGACCGTCGGTGGCCGAGGGGAAGCAGGCGGCTTCGACCTGTGACGCCGGCGTCGTGACAGGTTCCCACGTCGTCCCCGCGTCGTCGGTCTTCTCGAGTGTGTCCAGGTTGGTGACGCCCCATCCCCTCCTCGGACTGGTGCGCTGCACCCACGCCAGGATGATGTGGTCGCCCTTGGGACTGGGGAGCGCGGGGAGCACTCGCCAGGACGTCCCGCCGTCGGTCGTCTCGTAGAGGCCCTCGCCGGTGGCGAGCCAGCCGAAGCGGCCCGAGAACGAGGTGCCGAGGGCGTTCGCCCCGATCGGTCCCGAGGGTGGGTTGACGAGCACCCAGCTCTTGCCTGTGTCGGTCGACTCCAACTGGCGCCCGTGACGCGTCGTCCCCCAGATGATGCCCGCCGAGCCGCCGGAGCCCACGGCGCTGACCTGGAGCACTCCCATCGGCTGCACCGGACGGGCATCCCAGAGCCGGGGATCGACGCCGGGAGGCACGGCCGCCGGCTTGGGGATCGGCCGGAGGAGGTACTTCGCCTTGCTCGGCGCCGGCGCCGCCGCTGGCGCCTGCCGTCGGAGCGCCGCTGCCCCCGCACGCGGCCAGGACCAGCCCCACGACCGCCAGCACGATGAGAAGCACCTGGCCCAGCCGGCTCCTGGCGCTTCGCCGGCACACGGCCACGACACCCTCTCTGTCCCGGCTCCGTTCGTCGTGGTCCAAGGTCCTCGCTCCTTCCGCCACGGCCGCCGCTCCGTGCCGCCGACCATGTGGGTCGACTCCAGGAGGGGCGGTGGTCGGCACCTGCGCGCCACGGAGCCCGGCCGACGCTCTCGACTGGTACCACGCTCATGGTCCGGCGCCGGTTGTCGTGGAAGACGACATCGCGCCGCGGCGAGCGCAGCCCCTGAGCTGACGCTGCACGTCCTATTGGTTGACGATATACCGTTAGACGTAGTAAATCACTGGCATGGCCGCGCACGCACTCGGGGGACGCTGATGGAACCCAAGCAGCTTGCCGGCCTCGGGCGCTACAGCGGCCCGGCCACCCTGATCCTCTCGAGCCTCGCCGCAGGCACCAAGCACGGCTACGCCCTGACCAAGGACATCGAGCAGTTCTCCGGGGTCCACTTGTCCCCCGGCACGCTCTACGGCGCGCTCACGCGTCTCGTGGACCAGGGTCTCATCGAACCAGTCCCCTCCGACGACGAGCGGCGACGTCCCTACCGCATCACGTCGGCCGGTTCGAAGGCGCTGCAGGTCCAGCTCTCCGAGCAGCGGCGTATCGCGGACGTGGGCCTGCGACGCCTGGCAGGGGAGCCGTCGTGAACGACCGCACCAACCGGCGCGCCGCCCGCCTGGCACTGCTCTACCCGCGCCCGTGGCGCCGCCGCTTCCCGGACTTCGTCGACGCGCTCGGTGCCGAGCTGGCCGACCACCGCCGTGGGGCCCGCCGCGACGTGGTGCGGGCTGCTTCCATCGAGTGGCTCCGCATGGTGGGCGTCCTGCCGGCCGGCCCCCGCGACGAGGCGCGCTCGGGCCTGGGGCTCCTCTACGCCTCGCTGTTGCCGTTCGTTGGCTTGTCGGCGGGAATGTGGTCCCAGCTTCGCACGGCGACCGCCGGGCACGGCGCGGCGTTCCCGGTCCTGCACGCGCTCGACCTGCTGCTGGCCGTGGGCACCGCCCTCGCCCTGGCCTCGTTCGCCGCCGTCCTGCCACTGGTGGCCGTGCGCGCTCGTCGTCGAGGCGCCGGCGCGGTGCTGCGCGGGCAGCTCGTGGGACCTGTGCTCGCCTTCGGGCTGGCGATGACCGTCCTCACCGCAGCCGGCTGGGCGGCGGACCGGTCGGGCTGGTACTCGCCAGCGGCCGCCGCGCTGCCGGCCGGAGGTCTCGGCCACGTCCTCACGCTGTGGGCGCGCGGCGTCATCGCTGCCATCACCCCGGCATGGGTGCACCCGAGCCTGTTCGCACGCCTGCCGGCCGGGGACCTCATGGCCACCCTGGTGGCGCCGTTCGCCGCCGTGGCCGCCAGCGTCGCGCTGCTCCGCCTGCTCATCCACCTTCCGATCTCGCCCCCACGGCGCGCCCATGGGGCGGTGGCGGTGGCGACGGTAGGGGCCATGTTCCTCGCGGTCGCCGCCACGGTGCGCTGGCTCGTGGACCACCCCCATCCCTACGGGGCGGCCCTACAAGGCCAGCTCGCTGCCGGCCATACCCCGTGGGCGGTCGCGGCCCTGCTCCTTGCCCTCTCGGTCACCGCCGCCATCGGCGCGCGCCGAGTGCTGCGCGGTGGAGCGCCGCCGCCGGAGCCCGGGCAACGGCGCTCGCTCCGGGGAAGCACCTGGCGGCCGAAGCACCGCCAGCCCGCCTGTCACTCCGCCCGCCAGCCCGCTCCAAGCGACACCCTCTCTCCGGTCGCTGTCGATTGGTAGGTCCACCATGACGACGTGGACGCGTCGGCGCCTTCTCGGTGCGGCAGTGGCAGCGACCGCTGCAGTGGTGGGCGGCGGCGCCGGCGTCACGGAGCTGGTGGCCCACGGCGTCCTCCCGGGCAAGTACGTTCTCGACCAGCTCGACGGAGCCTGCTCGGTCCCGTCCCCGCCGCTCGACGTGACCATGCTCGGGCCCTCGACGTCCGGGACCTTCTTCTCTCGTGCGCGGCGACGCACTGTCGGCTACACCGTGGCCTTTCCGCCGGGCCATCACCTGGGCAGCGCGGTGCCGCTCGTGGTGATGCTCCATGCCTTCGGACGCAACCACGCCAGCGCGCTGACCGGCATGACGCCGCAGCAGGCGGTGGCACTTCGAGTCGGCGGCGTCCCGCTCGCGCCGATGGCGATGGTCACCGTGGACGGAGGCAACGGGTACTGGAACCCACACCCCGGCGACGATCCGATGGCGATGGTCATGGACGAGGTGATCCCCATGTGCCGGGCGATGGGCGCCGGCCGGCCGCCCCAACCCGTCGGCGTGATGGGCATCTCCATGGGCGGCTATGGGGCGCTGCTCCTCGGCGAGAAGTTCCCGCAGGTCATCAGGACGGTGGCGGCCATCAGCCCGGCCGTGTGGACCAGCTACCGTCAAGCTCACGACGTCAACGCCGGTGCGTACGCATCGGCCGCCGCCTTCGACGCGTGCGACGTCGTCACCCATGCGAGGGACCTCTCCGACACGCCGGTCCGCGTGGCCTCTGGCGTGGACGACCCCTTCCACCCCGGCGTGCTGGCCCTCGCGAGGGCATTGCCCGACCAGGCTGTCGTCGTGATCTCCAAGGGATGCCACACGGACCCCTTCTTCACGAGCCAGGAAGCGCCCTCGCTGGCGTTCCTCGCCCGACACCTGGGGTCTCCGGGTTGAGCCTGCCGGTTGCCCTGGGACCCGCCGACCGAATGGCGACGGGGGCCGACTGGGGCGTACCCGCCACGGACCGACCGAGCCGACGCGCACCGCGTCGATGGCCGAGATGGGTGCGGGCTCCATCGCGTCGGCGGGTGCCGGCCTGTTCCAAGGCACGGCGGCCTCGATGACCATGTACCCCGTCGTGTCGCTGCCGGTACAGGCCTACCGCTTCACGGCGGTGACCTGGAAGATGCTCGAGATCATCGGTCGCACGCACCAGCACTGAGGCCCGCGAGGTCCCCTACCGTGCCACGACGGCGTCGGCACTCGGGCACGCCGGTGCGACGATGCTGTTACCCGCGAGCCAGTTGTACGGCAGTGGGGAGCCCGCTCACCTTCCCGACCTCACCGGAGGCCTCGATGGCGATCCTCGCCTGCGCGACGAAGAGGTTCTCCACCGACAGCCGTCCGTACGCCTCGGGGACGTGAGGTGCGAGGGTGAGGCTTCCATCGGGGATGGACGGCGCAAGCCCGAACAGGGTGGTCCGGAGCAGCCAGAACGGTGACGCCGACGCCCACGCCTGCGGTGAGCACGAGGCAGGGTAGGAGACCGGGCTCGGGAACTCTTCACGCGCGAACCCGCAGAACAGCTCTGGAAGGCGTCCGCCGAAGGCGGCGGCAGCGTCGAAGAGGCCGACGGTGACACGCTGCGCGAGATCGAAGAAGCCGTAACGGGCCAACCCCGCGGCGCAGATGGCGCTGTCATGAGGCCACACGGAGCCGTTGTGGTAGCTCACCGGGTTGTAGCGCTTCATGGAACAAGCAAGCGTGCGGATGCCCCAACCGCTGAACATCTCCGATCCACCCAAATGGTGGGCAACTCGTTCAGCCTTGCTCGCGTCCACGATCCCGCTCCACAGGCAGTGCCCGATGTTGGAGGTGAGGGAGTCGATCGGTCGCTTCTCCCGATCGAGACCCAGAGCGAAGTACCCGGCCTCTTCCAGCCAGAACTGCTCGTTGAAGGCCTGCTTCAGACGATCGGCCCGTTCCCGGAAGTCCCTGGCGACAGCGGCGTCGCCGAGCCCGGCGGCGATGTCCGCCCGCGCCAGGTAGGCCGCGTACACGTAGCCCTGCACCTCGCACAGGGCGATCGGTGGCTCGGCGAGCCTCCCGGAGGCGAAGCTGACGCCGTCGAACGAGTCCTTCCAGCCCTGGTTGAGAAGGCCTCGGTCGGTTGCCCGCTGGTACTCGACAAAGCCGTCGCCGTCGAGATCCCCGAAGTGCTCGATCCACTCCAGTGCACGGTCGACGTGCGGTAGCAGGTCGGCGACAATCGCCTCGGACACTCCCCAACGATGGAGCTCGCCAACGGCAACCACAAAGAGCGGGGTGGAGTCGATGGAGCCGTAGTAGGTCGAGCCCGATCGGGTCTTGGGTGTGCTCGTAAGGCCGCGCCGCATCTCGTGGAGGATCTTTCCCGGCTGCTCCTCGGTGAGGTCATCGATGCGCGAGCCTTGGGTGCGAGCGAGCGTGAGCAGGGTGCCACTGGCAATGCTCGGATCCACGTCGAGCGTCATCATCGACGTGATGAGCGAATCGCGCCCAAAGAGGGTCATGAACCAAGGGGCGCCCGCGGCGATGATGGTCCGATTGGAGTAGTTGGGGTCGAAGATGCGCAGCGCCCCGAGATCGCGCTCGCTCTGCAGGAACGTCGCTTCGACGGACTTGTCGTCGCACCGCACCCTGGGCGTGCGCTGCTCCCATGCCCGCTGGCGGGTGGCTGGAGCGGAGTGGTTCGCTGGGTCGTCACCCCGGTAGCGAAGCTCGACCTCCTCTCCGTCCACGCTGAGGAGGAACTCGAGGCTGGCATGCCACTCGCCCTCGGGTGGGACGACCACGTCCATGCGGGCAACGCCAGGGATGACCCGCGCCTCGTCCGGGAAGCGCACGGTGAGACCGCGGCGCACCTCGAAGAGGTCATGGGTGAACACCATGGTCGAGCGATCGACCTCGATACTGTGCCGGCCCCGCCCCTTGATCCGAGCCTCCTTGACTTCGAAGATATGGGCAAAGTCGGCGTGAAGGTCGAAGGTGAGCGAGCAGGCGGCGCTCTCGTGGCCGAGGTTGCGCACCGAGACGTCCTCGCGCATTCCGTTGCCCACATAGCGCGTTCGCTGGAGCAAGAGGGTGCTGTCGGCGTGACCCGGCTGCGGATGACCTCGAGCAACAAAGGTTGCCGCGAAGGGATGGCGAGGTAGCACTGCGAGAGGCTGCGGCGGTTCTTCGTCGAGGCGGAGGCGCCAGGTCGAGACGAAACGGGTGTCCTCGAAGAACAAGCCGTCGACGGCGCCCGGCTCCATGTCGCCACTGGACGACGAGATCGAGAACGAGGTTCCCTCGACGAGGGCGACGGAGCCGCCCTGCGGTCGGGTCGCCGGCTCCCCGGAGAAGGTCCACGGAGTGGTCACGGGGTCAGCTGGCTCAAGCGGCCCCGAGGACCCGTCCGCCCTCGCCGATCATTGGGGCTCGGTCGATGCATTGCTCGTAGACCGCCACGTGCTGGGCGACCATGCGCTCTACCGAGAAGTGGGTCTCGACGTGGCGTCTGCACGCCAATCGATCGAGGTCGCGGACCTTCCCGAGGGCGGCGACCAGTCCGGCGGCGCTGTCGCGTACCCAGCCGACCGTGCCGTCCTGGACGATCTCGGGCGCTGCACCGCAGGGGGTCGTGAGCACGGGGGTCCCGCACGCGAGCGCTTCGATCATCACCATCCCGAAGGGTTCGGGCCAAGCGATCGGATTGAGCAAGCACTCGGCTTCCCCGAGCAGATCAAGCTTCTCTTGCCGGCTCACTTCACCCACGTACGACACGTCGGCGCCGAGGAGCGGCCGGACCATCGCCTCGAAGTACTGGCGCTCGTCGGGCTCTTGCATCTTCGCCGCGATCCGCAGGGGGTAGCCGGCAGACCGTGCGATCTCGGCGGCCACGTGGGGAGCCTTGGCCGGATGCATCCGCCCGAGGAAGAGCGCGTACCCCCCGCCTCCTGCGCCAACGGGGAAATCCGCAACGTCGACCCCGTGGTGGATGACCGCCGCGATGGGGACGTTGGTGGCCGTCGAGGCCTGGTGGTGGGAGATCGCGATCACGGGCACTCGGCCGGCGACCACTCGGAAGAGGTCGATCAGGTCTTCGTTGAAGGGTCCGTGGTTGGTGGTCACCACGGGCAGGCTGGGAAAGTTGCCCGAGTACAGCGGTCCGACGAGGGTGTGGTCGTGGACCACGTCGACGTCACCAAGGTCCTGGTAGGAGTGAAGGACGTGGCGGATCTCGTCCACGCTGCTTCCCGATCCGACGCCGATGGCGTGCGGAAAGACCGAAGTCCTCGTGACCGGGCAGGTGCTGTCGCCCGAGGCGCACAAGAGCACCTCGTGCCCTGCTGAGCTGAGACCGCGAGCCAGCGTGTCGAGGACGTTCTCGGTCCCCCCGTACCCGGCGGGGGGCACGGGAAGCCAAGGCGGCGCCACGATGGCGATCCTCAGCGGGCGGCGTAGTGGGAGCCGCGGCGCGGGGCTGGACTGGACGGGATGACCACGCGCGG
>DAHUZJ010000033.1 GCA_027306585.1 Acidimicrobiaceae bacterium
CGACCTCGGTGGCGAGCTCCGCACGATCGGGATGGTGTGGGAACGCGAGCTCATCCGCTTCGTCCGCACCCGGACCCGGATCCTCTCCAGCTTCATCCAGCCGGTCCTCTTCCTGTTCGTCCTGGGCTACGGGATGTCGACGCTGGTGGGGACAACGGAGGGGTTCACATTCAAGAAGTTCCTGTTCCCAGGGATCGTTGCCATGTCGGTGGTGATGACGGCGATCTTCTCCGCCATCTCCATCGTGTGGGACCGGGAGTTCGGCTTCCTCCGGGAGATGCTGGTCGCGCCGGTGGGCCGGGGGTCCCTCGTCGTCGGCAAGACCCTGGGCGGGGCCAGCATCGCGACGGCCCAAGGCACGATCATGCTGGTCCTCGCCCCGCTCATCGGCGTCCACCTGACGGCGCTCCTCGTCGTCGAGGTGATCGGCCTCGAGCTGCTGATGGCAGTCGCCATGACGACCTTCGGCGTCTTCGTGGCGAGCCGCATCCAGCGGATCGAGGCGTTCCAAGTGGTGATGCAGCTGGTCCTGTTCCCGATGCTGTTCTTGTCGGGCGCGCTCTTCCCCCTCGAGGGGCTGCCGGGCTGGCTGGCCGTCCTCACCCGGATCAACCCGCTCACCTATGCCGTCGACCCACTCCGCCGCGTGGTCTTCGCCGCCCAGAACATGCCGCCCGCGGCGGCCGCCCGCTTCGCCACCGGGGTGACCATCTTCGGCTACACCCTGCCCATCTCCCTCGAGATCGGCATCGTGTGCGGGTTCGCCGCCCTGTTCCTGGTGCTCGGCGTCGCCGGCTTCGGACGACCCGAGTAGGGGCCGGGGACGCACGACGCGTCGGTCCCGGGCGACCGGCCCCGAGAGCGCTGCTCCCGGGGCCGGTCGTCGGGTCAGTCGACGCTCACAGCGGGAGGTTGTAGCCCAGGACGAAGTTCAGCACCACGGCGAACATCAGGTACATCAGCCACAGGCCGGTGCCCAGGTGGAAGAACCCGAGGGACCGCTCGGCCAAGTTGCCGATGCCCGCCGGGAGGTCCGCCTTGACGGTGGCGAACACGTCGCTGAGGTAGACGCCGGTCAGTCCGATGAAGAGGCCACCGACCGGGTTGTCGTGCGCCCCGAAGAAGACGATGACCCCGAGGATCGAGATCAAGAGGAAGCCGATCGTCATCCCCAGGCTGGCCCGGCCGTCAGCACCGTGGAGCCGGTTCCACCCGATGACGAACCAGTGGACGCCGTAGGCGGTGAACGCCAGCCCCGCCATGTACAGCGGCTTTGTCGGGAAGGTGCCCAGCACCAGGCCCAAGAAGATGTAGGCACCGGTGAAGAACTGCAGGAAGCCGGGCAGGGCGATGCCCCACAACCCGGTCGGCCAGTCGACCTCCTTGCTCCGCTTGGGGTACCCGAAGAGCTCCTGGGGCCCGTAGATGAGATAGCCGGTCCCGAGGCCCATGAAGCCCACGGCGAGCGGCGGGAACGCCGACGCGTGAAGAACCACGACTGCGGTCAGTGCTGACATGTTCCCTCCTGTTGGATGCTCGGCTACTTCGCTTCATCTGGTAGTGCCAGCTGCTCCCATCCCCCGCGGGCACTGACGGTGCGAAGGGACCGGGCCGAAGGCGCAGTTGCCCGCCGACCGGTCGCGTTGGGCCGTCTGCGGACAGGTTCCCCCGACCACCTCGGGCCGCTCGGTTCGCACCTCGCGCGAGCTCAGCCGCCCCCTTGCGCGAACTCGAAACCGAAGCGGCCCTTCACGCACAGGTTGCCGCTCGTGACGTCGTGGTCGAGCGGCGAGGTCACCTTCACGATCCGGTTGTCCTGCACGTGGAGCTCGAGGTTGCAGCCGACCCCGCAGTAGGGGCACACGGTCCGGGTGACCTCTTGCCGGTCCTCGTCCCACTCGCCTTGGGCCCGCAGGTCGTGCTCGCTCACGAACATGAGGGCGCCGGTCGGGCACACAGCGATGCAGTTCCCGCAGTACACGCAGGCGGAGTCGGGGAGGGCCACGTCGAGCTCCGTCGAGATCCGGGCGTCGAAGCCCCGGCCGGCGACGGCGATGGCGAACGTGTTCTGGGCCTCTTCCCCGCACGCCTCCACGCACTTGTAGCAGAGGATGCACTTGGAGTAGTCCCGCACGTACTGGTCGTTGTCGCGCTTGACCACCTGGGCCACGGTGGCAGCCAGGCCCACCTCGGGCGGTTCGTGATGGCCGGCGTGGGCGTGGTCACGGTCGCCCGGCGGCGCCGAGGGCCCGTGGCGCTCGGGTCGCGCCCCGTACTCGTCGATCCACCGGTGGACGTCACCGTCCGCGGTCGACAGGTCGACGGAGGAGGCCAGCAGCTCGAGGACCATCCGACGGCTGGTGCGGACGCGCTCCGAAGCGGTGTGCACCACCATGCCGGCCGCCACGGGACGTGAGCACGAGGGCACCAGGGCCCGAGAGCCCTCGAGCTCCACCACGCACACGCGGCACACGTTCACCGGTGCCAGCGTCTCCAGGTAGCAGAGGGTGGGGACCTCGATGCCCTGTGCACGGCACGCTTCGAGGATCGTCGACCCCTCCGGCACGGTGACGGGCTCGCCGTCGACGGTGAGCTCCACGTTGCGCCGCAAGGCCACCGGGGTCGATGCCGGTGCCATCGTGGTCATGGTTGCCTCCCGTTCCCCGAAAGTGCGCCGTTGCCGAGCAGGCCCCGCCGCAGGGCCGACGTCACGACACTGCTCGCCGTCTGCCCGAGCCCGCAGATCGAGGCGTCCCGCAGTACCTGGTCCAGGTCAGCCAGGAGCGCCAGTTCGTCGCCGACGGACCCGAGCGGCCGGCCGGCGACCAGCCGGCCGAGGACCTCCTCCTGGCGCTGGGTCCCGACCCGGCACGGGACGCACTGGCCGCAGGACTCGTCCCGGAAGAACCGCGCCACCCGCCCGACGAACGCGGTCATGTCGACGGTGTCGTCGAGCACCACCACCACGCCGGACCCGAGCGTGGTCCCGGCGGCGCGGACCCCCTCGAAGGAGAGGGGGAGGTCCATGTCCTCGGGGCCGACGAAGCTGCCCGCGGCACCGCCCAGCAGCACCGCCCGGAGCGAGCGGCCCTCGGCCACGCCGCCGGCCAAGCCGAGCAGGGAGCCCAGGGTGGTCCCCATCGGCACCTCGTAGAGCCCGGGGCGGGCGACGCACCCCGACAGGCAGAACAGCCGGGTCCCGGTGGAGTCGGGCGTCCCCTGCCGGGCGTAGGCAGCCGCGCCCATCGCGAGGACCTCGAGGACCGAGAGCAGCGTCTCGACGTTGTTGACCCCGGTGGGCTTCTCGAAGAGGCCTCGGTCGACCGGGAACGGCGGCTTGTTGCGCGGCTCCGGCCGCCGGCCTTCGAGCGAGTTGAAGAGCGCCGTCTCCTCCCCGGCGATGTACGCCCCGGCACCCCGGCGAACCTCCAGGTCGAACCGCAACCCCGAGCCCATGACGTCGCTGCCGAGCAGGCCACGGTTCCTCGCCTCGGCTGCCGCGTGCTCGAGGCGGGCCGCCGCCACCGGGTACTCGCCGCGCAGGTACACGAACCCCTTCTCGGCGCCGGTCGTGACGCCGGCGATGGTCAGGGCCTCGAGGAGGGCGTAGGGATCGTGGTCGAGCAGCACCCGGTCCTTGAACGTCCCCGGCTCGGACTCGTCGGCGTTGGCGACGAAGTAGTGGGGGCGGACGGGATTGCGGGCGACCGCCGCCCACTTGGCACCGGTCGGGAAGGCGGCACCGCCCCGCCCGAGCAGCTTGGCCTCCTCGAGCTCCGCGATCACCCCGGACGGGCCCATCTCGAGCGCTCGCCGGAGCCCCTCGTAGCCGCCGGCGGCCCGGTAGGCGTCGAGCGACGACGGGTCGAGCCGGCCGACGCGGCGCAGCAGCCGCAACTGCGATCCCTCCGCGCCGGCCTGGGGCACGAGGGCGAGGGGGACCGGCAGGTCCTCCAGCTCGACCTGGGGGCCGAGCGCGACGAGACGGTCCATGTCACCGGCCGTGAACGGTGCGAGCGAGGCCCGCCCGCCGCCTGCTCCCGCCTTCTGGACGAGCGCGGCCGAGCCGTGCTCGCAGTGGCCGAGGCAGGGGCTGGGCCGCCAGGTCACGGTGGTCCCGGACCCCGGGGGCCCGTGGCGCGCCGCCAGCTCCTCGGTCGGGTCGCCGCCGCACGCCGCCCGGCAGGCCACGTCGTCGCACACGTGGACGACCACCGGCGGCGCTGGCTCGAAGGTGAACAGCGCATAGGCGCTGGCCACGCCGTAGGCCTCCGCCGGTGCCAGGTCCAGGCGCTCGCACAGGTAGCCGAGCGCCGCCAGGCTGATCCAGCCCACCTGCTCCTGGACGGCGTGCAGCGCGGGCAGGAGCAGGTGCCGGCGGCTGCGAGCCTTCGCCAGGCCGCCCAACGCGACGTGCCCGTCGAGCGGGGTCCGCTCTCCTCCGAACCAGCCCGACTCGGGCGGCCCGAGGACCGAGTCGACGGCGAACCGCTCCTCGGCGGTCGGAGGTGCCTCGGGGGTGCGCAGGTCCATCAACCCACCTCGAGCTTCTCGGCGACGGGCTCGGCTACGGGCTCGGCCCCGACCGCCTCGGGCAGCCGGTCGACCCGGACCGCCGTCGCCTTGAACTCAGCCGTCCCGGACTTCGGGTCCCAGGTGTCGAGCGTGAGCACGTTGGTGTCGGCCTGGTCCGGGAAGTGCAGCGTCATGAACGCCAGCCCCGGGCGCAGCGAGCGCTCGAGGTGGACCGGGACGGTGATCGAGCCTCGGCGGGAGGTCACCTCCACCAGCTCACCCTCGGCCAGGCCGAGGGCCGCCATGTCCTCGGGCGAGAGATCGAGCGTCTCGGGCCGGCGCAGGGGAGAGGCATAGCCGCCGCTCTGGACACCGGTGTTGAAGGAGTCGAGCCGGCGCCCCGTGGTGAGCCGGACCGGGAACTCCTCGGTCAGCTCGTCGAGCGGCGGCTCGAACGCGACAGGGCTGAACGGTGCGAGCCGCCCGCGCCGGTCGGGATCCTCCTCCCAGAGCCGCCCGTGCAGGAAGGGCGTGCCGGGATGGTCCTCCGACGGGCACGGCCACTGGATGCCGCCCAGGGCCTCGAGACGGTCGTAGCGCATGCCGGCGTGCATGGGGGAGAGGCTGCGGCACTCGTCCCACACCTCCTCGGCGCTCGGGTGCCCCCAGTCGCTGCCGAGCCGGCGGGCCAGCTCACCCAGGATCTCGACGTCGTCCCGGGCACCCTCGGGCGGCCGCAGTGCCGGCCGGAGCCGCTGGACCCGCCGCTCGCTCGAGGTGACGGTGCCCTCGGACTCGAAGGCGGCGACGGCCGCCGGCAGCACCACGTCGGCCAGCTGCGCCGTCTTGGTGAGGAAGATGTCCTGGACGACCAGGTGGTCGAGCCCTTCGAGCAGCCGCACGGCGCGGTGGTTGTCGGCCTCCGACTGGGCTGGGTTCTCGCCGAGGACGTAGAGGGCCCGCAGGTCGCCCCGCTCCATGGCGTCGAACATCTGGGCCAGGTGCCAGCCCCGCTGCGCCGGCACGGTGACCCCCCAGGCGGCATCGAACTTGGCGCGGATCGCGTCGTCCTCGACGTCCTGGAAGCCGGGGAACTTGTTCGGCAGGGCTCCCATGTCCCCACCTCCCTGCACGTTGTTCTGTCCTCGCAGCGGCACCAGCCCGGACCCGTAGCGGCCCACGTGGCCCGTCAAGAGGGAGAGGTTGCAGAGCGCGAGGACGTTGTCGGTGGCGGTGTGGTGCTCGGTGATGCCGAGCGTCCAGCACAGCTGGGCCCGGTCGGCTCGGGCGTAGTCGTGGGCGAAGTCGGCGATCACCGACGCCGGCACGCCGGTCAGGCGCTCGCCCTCGGCCAACGTGAACGGTTCCACGGCGGCGGCGTACTCGTCGAAGCCGGTCGTCGACCGGCGCACGAACTCGATGTTGACCAGCCCTGCCTTGATGATCTCGCGCCCGACCGTGTTGGCGAGCGCGATGTCGGAGCCGACGTCGATACCCAGCCACGCGTCGGCCCACTGGGCCGACGTCGACCGGCGCGGGTCCACGGCGTACATCTTCGCCCCTCGGCGCAACCCCTTCAGCAGGTGGTGGAAGAAGATGGGGTGCGCCTCACGGGCGTT
The DNA here is from genome assembly GCA_027306585.1 of Acidimicrobiaceae bacterium. Lineage (GTDB taxonomy): Bacteria > Actinomycetota > Acidimicrobiia > Acidimicrobiales > RAAP-2 > DAHUZJ01. Next base: position 6,135 of record DAHUZJ010000033.1, read on the forward strand.
CGACCCCCACAGCACGACGAGGTCGGTCTCCTCGATCTCCCGGTAGGAGCTGGTGCCGCCCCCGGCACCGAACACTGCCGCCAGACCGGCGACGCTGGGAGCGTGTCAGGTGCGGTTGCAGGAGTCGATGTTGTTCGACCCCATCACCGCCCGGGTGAACTTCTGGGCGAGGAAATTCACCTCGTTGCTCGACTTCGAGCAGCTGAACATCCCGTACTCGCTGCCGCGGTGGGCGGCGAACCCGGCGGCGGCCCGGTCGAGGGCTTCGTCCCAGGTGGCCGGCCGAAGGGCTCCGTCCTCCCGGACGAGCGGCTGGGTCAAGCGAGCGTAGTGGCGAGGCATCGCGACCTCCTCTCCCGGTGACGGCCACCG
>DAHUZJ010000037.1 GCA_027306585.1 Acidimicrobiaceae bacterium
TCAGCTTGGTCCAGGACTCGGTCAGCGGTTCGGGCATGACGCGCACGCCGCCCACCGTGGTCATGAAGTTGGTGTCCCCCGACCAGCGCGGCACCACGTGGAGGTGCAGGTGCTTGGGGATCCCGGCGCCGGCCGCCCGCCCGAGGTTGGCGCCCAGGTTGATCCCGTCGGGTTGGTAGGCGGCCGTCACCGCATCGACCGCCGTGCGGGTGGCCGTCCACAGGTCGGTCGACTCCTCCCCGTCCAGCTCGTCGATGCTGGCGACATGGCGCACCGGCATCACCAGCAGGTGGCCGCTGGCGTAGGGGTAGGCGTTGAGGACGGCGAACGCTCGCTCCCCGCGCCACACGACGCCGTTGTCGACCGACGGCGGCCCCGAGGCGAGGATGCGGCAGAACACGCACCCGCCGTCGTCGCCGGACCGCTCGGCCTCGGTGGCCCCCGATACGTACTCGTGGCGCCAGCCGGCCCACAGCTGCTCGAGGGGCACCGGCGCCTTACCCCTGTCCACCCGGAGCCGCCGGCGGCGGCGCGGGTGCCTCGGGCAAGGCCGGCGCCGTCAACCGGGCGTCGACGTCGGCCCGCACCTCGGCCACGAGGAGGTCGAGCGGAACCCCCCGCTGCGCGCGGTCCGCCGCGCGACGGTTGACGCCCACCGTGCGGGCGGCGACGTCGTCGTCGCCGACGACGAGCACGTAGGGCAGGTGCTCGACGAACTTCGCCCGGCGGATGCGGGTGCCGAGCGGCTCGCTGGCGTCCTCCATGGAGGACCGCAGCCCGGCGCCGGTGAGGGTGGCCACCACGTGGTCGGCGTAGGGCTCGTGGTCGGTCCGCACCGGCAGCACCCGCACCTGGTCGGGAGCGAGCCAGGTGGGGAACGCACCGGCGTAGTGCTCGAGCATGACGGCGAAGAACCGCTCCACCGAGCCGAAGAGGGCCCGGTGGATCATGACCGGCCGGTGCTTGGCGTTGTCGGCGCCGTTGTACTCCAGCCGGAAGCGTTGCGGAAGCTGGAAATCGAGCTGGATGGTGGACATCTGCCAGGTCCGGCCGATGGCATCCCGGGTCTGCACGGAGATCTTCGGGCCGTAGAACGCCCCGCCGCCTTCGTCCATGACGAGGTCCAGGTCGCGCTCGGCTGCCACCAGGCGCAGGGCCTCGGTGGCCTCCTCCCACTCCTCGTCGGTCCCGAAGGCCTTGCCCTCGGGCCGGGTCGACAGCTCGAGGTGGAACTCCTCCAGCCCGTAGTCGCGCAGCACGCCGAGGACGAAGCCCAGCACCGAGTCCACCTCGGCGGCGATCTGCTCTCGGGAGCAGAAGATGTGGGCGTCGTCCTGCGTGAACCCCCGCATCCGGGTCAGTCCGTGCACCACGCCCGACTTCTCGTACCGGTAGACGGTGCCGAGCTCGAACAGCCGCAGGGGGAGGTCCCGGTACGACCGCTGGCGGCTCCGGTACACGAGGATGTGGAACGGGCAGTTCATGGGCTTGACGTAGTACTCGGTGCCCTCGTCCACGATCATCGGCGGGAAGATCCCTTCGCCGAAGGACTGGAGGTGGCCCGAGACCTCGAACAGGTCGCGCTTCGTGACGTGCGGCGTGTACACGAAGTCGTAGCCCGCCTCGGCGTGGCGCAGGCGGAGGTAGTCCTCCATCTCCCGCCGCACGATGCCCCCCTTCGGGTGGAACACGGCGAGGCCGGGCCCGATCTCCTCGGGGAACGAGAACAGGTCCAGCTCGGCCCCCAACTTGCGGTGGTCCCGGCGCTCTGCCTCCTCCAGGCGGTGCAGGTGCCCAACCAGGGCCTCCTCGGTCTCCCAGGCGGTGCCGTAGATGCGCTGGAGCTGCGGGCGCTTCTCGTCGCCCCGCCAGTAGGCGCCGGCGACGCGCATGAGCTTGAAGTGGCCGAGGCGCTTGGTGGAGGGCACGTGGGGGCCGCGGCACAGGTCGGTGAACGCCGGGGAGTTCCAGTACGTGGACACGGTCGGGGCCTCGCCGGCCGGGGTGGCGCCCACCTCGCCGGCCGCGGTGGCGCCGACCTCGCCGGCCCCGTGGCCCACCGCCTCGATGATCTCCCGCTTGAACGGCTGGTCGGCGAAGAGGGTCAGCCCCTCGTCGATCGAGTGCTCGTGGCGGACGAACGGCTGGTCCTCGGCGACGATCCGCCGCATCTCCGCCTCGATGCGCTCGAGGTCCTCGTCGGTGAAGCGGTCGCCGCCAGGCAGCTCGAAGTCGTAGTAGAAGCCGTCGGCGATCACCGGGCCGATGGCGAAGTGGGCACCCGGCCACAAGCGCAGCACGGCCTGGGCCAGCACGTGCGCCGTCGAATGCCGCAGCACCTCCCGGCCGGCGTCGGAGCCCACCGTCACGATGGCCACCTGCGCTCCGTCCTGCAGGGGCGCCGACAGATCGGTGAGCCGGCCGTCCACGTCGGCGGCGACGGCGGCACGAGCGAGCCCCCTCCCGATCGACGCGGCGAGATCCGTGGCCGTCGAGCCCTCGGGCAGCTCCTTCACCGCACCGTCCGGGAGCCGCACCGTCACCGTGGCTGCCATGCTGCTGCGACCTCTCTCTCCTGCGTCGTGCATAGCCGGACCGGACCCGGCCAGGTCCGGCCGATCCCGGCGAGTGCCGGCTGATCCCGGGCCGTCCCGGGCCGTCCCGCGAGACCGCCAGCGTAGGCGCGGCCGCTCCGGCGGCCGCTGCTCAGCCGTCCAGGTCGAGCCCGAGCAGCGCCGCGCCGGCTCGCACCGGCAACCCCCGGGAGGCGCACTCGTCCAAGACGGCGAGGGCGCCGGGAGTGTCCAGGTCGTCGTCCAGTCGGTCCCGCACGCCGTCCAGGGCCTCGTCGGTGCGGACCGCCGCCGTCGCCGGCTCGTGGCGGGCGGCGGCGCGCCAGCGGTCCAGGCGCTCGGCCGCCGGCGGGAGGTCGTCGTCGCCCCACTCCCAGTCCGGCCGGTAGTGGTGGGCCAGCAGGGCCAGCCGCACGGCGGCTGGCTCCCACTGCTTGAGGAGCTCGCCGACGAAGACGAGGTTGCCCAAGGACTTGGACATCTTCTCGCCGCCGAGACCCACCAGCCCGACGTGGAGCCAGTGCCGCACGAAGGGCTGGCCCGTCACGGACTCGGACTGCGCCGTCTCGCACTCGTGGTGCGGGAAGACCAGGTCCCGGCCGCCGCCGTGGAGGTCGACGGTGGGGCCGAGCTCGCGCATGGCGAGCGCCGAGCACTCGATGTGCCACCCCGGGCGACCGGGGCCCCACCGGGACTCCCATGCCGGCTCGTCGGGCAGCGAGGGTTGCCACAGCACGAAATCGAGCGGGTGCCGCTTGTTGGGGTCGTCGGGGTTGCCCCCGTTGTCGGCGGCCAGGCGCAGCATCTGGGCTTCGTCGAAATGGCTGACCTTGCCGAAGTCGGGGAAGGTGGTGACGTCGAAGTACACGGCCCCGCCCGACCGGTAGGCGTGGTCCTGCTCGAGGGCCGCCCCGATGAGCGAGAGGATGTCCGGGATCGCCGAGGTCGCCCGGGGTTCGGAGTACACGGGCAGCACGCCGAGGGCGGACATGTCGGCGTCGAACCGCGCCATCTCCTCGGCTGCCAGGTCGAGGTAGTGGACCCCCAGCTCCCGCGCCTTGCGGAGGATGTCGTCGTCGACGTCGGTCACGTTGCGGACGCACCGGGCGTCGTGCCCGAGGTCCTGCAGTCGCCGCTGGAGCACGTCGAAGGTGAGGTACACGGCGGCGTGGCCCAGGTGGGCGGCGTCGTAGGGCGTGATGCCGCAGGTGTACATGGTGGCCACCGGACCGGGCTCGAACGGCACCACGGCACCGCGAGCCGTGTCGTAGAGGCGCATCACCGGATCCGAGACGTTAGCGGGCTGCCGGCGCTCAGATGCCCGCGAGCTTGAGGGTGCTGTGAGCCCGGTAGCGGATGTTGAGGGTGATACAGACCGCGGTGAAGGCCTCGATCGCCGCCGCCTGGTTCAGGCTGCCGGCATCGAGTGGCCGCAGCCCTTCGATGCGCTCCACGAGGGCCATGGTGTCGGCCGTGGCGTCCGGGTCGTCGGAGCACACGAGCACGTCGGCGATGAGGCCCGAGTCGAGATCGGCCATCTCGCCCGCCGGCAGGTGGTGGAACGCGGCCGCCACCCGCGCCCCGGGCGCCGCCGCCTGGATGGCCGACGCGACCGAGCCTCGCGGTGGCACGAGGGCCAGCATCTCCCGGCCATCCTTGACGAGGGCGTTGGCCATGGAGATCACGACCTTGCCCTCGAGCGCGTCGGCGAGCGAGCGCACGGTGGCCGGCGCCGCGTCCCATGGCGTGGCCACCACCACGAGCGGCGCGCCGATCACCTCGGCATTGGCCGCACCGGTCAACGTGCCCGGCAGGCGGCCGGGCCACTTGCCCGCCGTCTCGGCCGCCACCTCCGTGGCCCGCGCCGCGTCGCGCGAGCCGATGGCCACCGCCATCCCTGCTGCCGCCAGCCGGAGCGCCAGTCCGCGCCCCGCCGGTCCGGTTCCTCCGAGGATCCCGACGTCCATCGGATCACTGTGGCACAGCACCGGCCCCCCAGCGCCAACCGGGGCGCCGTGGCATAGCCTGCCCGCCCATGGGATTGCTCGACGGAAAGCGGATCTTGGTCACGGGCGTGCTCACCGACGCGTCGCTGGGCTTCGCGGTGGCACGCCTGGCGCAGCAGGAGGGTGCCGAGGTCGTCCTGTCCGGCGCGGGGCGAGGGCTCTCGCTCACCCGACGGACCGCTCGCAAGCTGCCGGCAGAGCCCGAGGTGCTCGAGATCGACGTGACCGAGCCCGGCCAGCTGGCGGCGGCCGCGGCGACGCTCGCCGCGCGTTGGGACCGGCTCGACGGCTTGCTGCACGCCATCGGCTTCGCCCCGCCGTCCTGCCTCGGCAACGGCATGTTCGCCGCCGAGTGGTCCGACGTCGCCGTCGCCCTCCAGGTGTCCTCCTACTCCCTCAAGGCCCTCGTCGCTGCCTTCCGTCCTCTTCTCGAGGCGGCGGGGGCGGACGCCGGGGCCTCGGTCGTCGGCCTCGACTTCGACGCCACCGTGGCGTGGCCCCTCTACGACTGGATGGGGGTCGCCAAGGCCGCGTTGGAGTCCCTGTCGCGCTACCTGGCAAAGGAGCTCGGCCCGGCGGGCATCCGGGTCAACCTCGTGGCCGCCGGGCCGGTCCGCACCATGGCGGCCAAGTCGATCCCCGGGTTCTCCTCCTTCGAGGACACGTGGGCCGACCGGGCCCCGCTCGGGTGGGACGTCCACGATGCCGACGTCGTGGCACGGGCTTGCGTGGCCCTGCTCTCGGATTGGCTCCCGAAGACGACGGGCGAGATCCTCCACGTCGACGGCGGGGTCCACGCCATCGGGTCCTGACGCCCCGAGGCAGCGGCCGCACCAGAGTCAACCTTCCGGTCGCGCAGATGTTGCCGGTGGACAACCTTCCAGCGTTACAACCATCGCGACACTGCGGCGACCACAGGGAGGGCGCATGGCCGCTCTGGATGCAGCGCTGGACGACGCTCCGCTCAGCCGGTTCCACACCCGGGCCATCGTCACGGCCGGGATGGGCTTCTTCACCGACGCCTACGACCTGTTCATCATCGGCACGGCGACCACCCTGATCGCCAAGCAGTGGGGCCTCTCTTCGTCGGAGACCGGGCTGGTCAACTCCATCACCCGCATCTCGGCCTTCGTGGGCGCCTTCGTCTTCGGGCGGATCGCCGACGTGCTCGGGCGCAAGAAGGTGTACGGCCTCGACGCCGCCCTCATGGTCGGCGGGCCGTGGCCTCCGCCTTCGCCCCCGACCTCGTCCGGCTGCTCGTCTTCCGCTTCATCCTCGGCCTAGGGGTCGGCGGCGACTACCCGATGTCGGCATCAACGGCGCGCTCCGCCTCTCGGCGCTGTTCGCCTTGCTCGGCACCCTGCTCACCTTGCTCATCCCCGAAGGCGCTCGCCGCAGCCTCGACGACCTGTCGCCCGAGGACGTCGTGGCCAGCGCCGAGCAGATCGTGTCGATCGGGCACGGACAGCCCGGCGGTCTCGGTGACCGCGAGGGGACGCCGGCGCCCACCTGAGCGGGCGGCTGGAGGGCCCACCACCTCGGACAGCGGCAGCTTCAGCCTCTGCGACGCGAGGTCCTGCGGGTCAGGGGCCCGACCCGGCGCTCGCGTCGGGCACCGGGCTCGGCCCCCCGAGGCTCCCCCGGACGGCCGACGCCAGCGCCTCGCCCGTCAGCTCACCCGCCTCCACGTGGCGACCGCCCATCGCCGCAGCCAGGCGAGCAGCCAGGCCGAGACGGGGTCCGTGCTCGGCCTCGCAGTCGACGACCAGGGCGCCGACTCCCGCCGCCCGCACCGCCGCCGCCGCCTCGAGCGCCGCCGCCAGCGGATCGGCTCCCGCCGACGCGGCCGTGGCCCGCCCGTCCGAGACGAGCACGAGCAGCGGCCGATCGCCGGCATGCCGGCGTCCGGTGGCCACGGCGAGACCCTCCGCCAGTCCGGCGGCGAGGGGCGTCCGGCCGCCGGTGGCGATCCCGTCCAACCGGGCGCGCGCCACTTCGGTGCTGGCCGTCGGCCGGAGCACCGTCTGCGCCCCGTCGCCGCGGAACGTGACGACCGCCACCCGATCGCGGCGCTGATAGGCATCGACGAGCAGCGAGAGGACCGCGGCACGTGCCGCCGCCACTCGCCCTCGCACGCCCATCGACCCCGAAGCGTCCACGACCATCACGACCAGCGTCGGCGTCGGCTGACGCCGGACGGGCTCCCGGACGTCGGCGGGGAGGACGCGGAGCCGCTCGGCGCCGCCGGTGGCGACCGGCGGCCGAACGGCACCCGCCTGGCGCTCGACGGCGGCGAGCACCGTCGCCACGGGGTGCACCGCACCCGGTGGACGCCCGGCCGGGGGAACCCGGCTCCCGACGAGTCGCCCGCGCAGGGCCTCCCCGGCGTCGGGCGCGCGGCGCCCGCCCCTCCCGGTGCCGTCCCCGTCTCGGCGACCGGCCCCGCGGCGGAGCTGGTCGAGCAACTCCGAGGGAAGACCGCCGAAGGCCCCGGCGGGCGGGGGCAGGGGCGGGGGCGGGGGCCGGGGCGACACCGTCGAGGGATCGAGCGGCGGCGGGCGCCCCGGGTCGACGTTGCGGGGGGTGCCCGGTTCGGAGCCCGGGTCAGGACCGGGGTCCCGGCCACGTGACGCCGGCCCTTCGCCGGCCGGCCGGGCACTGCTCCCCGGATCCCCGGCGCCCTCGGACGACCCCGCCGCCGGGGCAGCCGGAGGAGGCGGCGGGGCCGGGGCAGCCGGAGGAGGCGGCGGGAGCGGGTCCCACGGCGTGGACCGGCGATGGGCGAGGGCCAGCGGCGCCACCCGCCGGACGTCGCCCTCGGTCGCCTCCTCGCGGCCATCCCAGCCGGCGAGGGCCGCCGCCGCCCGGCACACGACCAGATCGGCCCGCAGCCCCTCGGCGCCGGCGGCGGCGCACAGGCCGGCCACGTGCTCGTGCAAGGCGTCGGGCAGGGCGGCCGGCTGGGCGGCGGCCAGGCGGCGGCGGAGGACGTCCTCGGCCTCGGACCAACGTGCCGACTCCCCTGCCGGATCCCGGTCGAACGCCAGGCGCCGCCGCACGGCCTCGGCGCGGTCTCGGGCGTCCGTCGGCGCCCCGACCGTCGCCGACAGCCCGAACCGGTCGAGGAGCTGCGGCCGCAGCTCGCCCTCCTCGGGGTTCATCGAGCCCACGAGCACGAACCGCGACGTGCGCCGCTCGGACACGCCGTCCCGCTCGACCACCACCGCGCCGGTGGCCGCGGCGTCGAGCAGCAGGTCGACGAGGTGGTCGGCCAGCAGGTTGACCTCGTCGACGTACAGGACCCCGCCGTGCGCCGTCTCGAGCAGCCCCGGGCGGTACCGGTAGTCGCCCGAGCCGAGCGCCGCCCGCACGTCGAACGAGCCGACCACCCGGTCCTCGGTGGCGCCGAGGGGGAGCTCGACGAAGGGGGCATGGCCCGGCATGAGGCCGGCCAGCGCACGGGCCGTCGTCGTCTTGCCACTGCCCTTGTCCCCGCGCAGCAGGACTCCCCCGATCCCCGGGTCGATCGTCACCAGCAGGAGGGCCAGCCGAGCGTCGTCGGCGCCCACCACGGCGCTCAGCGGGAAGACCGGCACCGGCGGGCCCGTCACCGGTCCTCCTCCCACCCCTCCGCTTCGAGCACCGCCGCCCGCAGCGTCCCGAGGGCCTCGTCGGAGGCGTCCCACAGCCCGCGCCCGGCCGCCTCGAGCAGCCGCTCGGCGATGGCCCGCAGTGCCCACGGGTTCGACGCCTCGAAGAACTTCCGCATGGCCGGGTCGGCCACGTAGGCGTCGGTCACCCGTTCGTACATCCAGTCCTCGACCACGCCGGCCGTGGCGTCGTAGCCGAACAGGTAGTCGACGGTGGCCGCCATCTCGAAGGCGCCCTTGTAGCCGTGGCGCTGCATCGCCGCCAGCCACTTCGGGTTGACCACCCGGGTGCGGACCACCCGGGCCGCCTCCTCGGCCAGCGACCGCACCCGGGGCCGCGCCGGGTCGGCCGAGTCGCCGAACCACGCCTTGGGCTGGCGGCCGGACAGCGCCCGCACGGCCGCCACCATTCCGCCGTGGTCCTGGAGGTAGTCGTCCGAGTCGAAGATGTCGTGCTCCCGGTTGTCCTGGTTCTTCACCGCCACCTCGACGGCGGCCAGGCGCCGGCGCAGGGCGTCGCCGGCCGGGCGGGCCGCGCCCGCGGCGCCGTAGGCCCACCCGCCCCAGGCCAGGTACACGGCGGCCAGGTCCTCGTCGGTCTGCCAGTGGCCCGACTCGAGCACCGTGAGGATCCCCGAGCCGTAGGCGCCGGGCCGGGGCCCGAACACGCGGGGCTCGTCGGGCCCGGTGGCGGCCACCGGGTTCTGCCGCGCCGGCTCGTCCGTCGCCGACGCAGCCAGGCGGACCGCCTGGTCGAGGAGGTCGAGCACGTGCGGGAAGGCGTCGCGGAAGAACCCCGACACCCGCAGCGTGACGTCGATCCGCGGTCGGCCAAGCTCGGCGAGCGACACCAGCTCGACCCCGGCCACCCGCCCGGTCTCGGCGGCCCACACCGGCCGCACCCCGAGGAGGGCCAGGGCCTCGGCCACGTCGTCCCCCCCGGTGCGCATGGCGCTCGTCCCCCACACGACGAGGCCCACTTGGGCCGGCGGCCGGCCCTCCTCGGCCACGTGCCGGGCCACCAGCCCTTCGGCCAGGGCCTGGCCCACCTCCCACGCCAGCGGGGAGGGGATGGCCTTGGGGTCCACGGAGTAGAAATTGCGCCCGGTCGGCAAGACGTGGGCCATGCCGCGCGTCGGCGCCCCGCTGGGGCCGGGCGGGACGAACCGCCCGTCGAGCGCCGCCAGCACCGCCTCCACCTCACCCGTCGTCGCGCTGAGGGCCGGCACCAGCCGGCTGCACACCCACTCGAGCACCGGGCGGACGGCCGGTGGCTCGAGAGGTCCTGCCGGCACGGTCCACCCGACTGCCTGGCACCGGGTCAGGAGCTCGGCGCAGGCCGCTTCCACCCGGTCGACGCCGGCCCGCCTCGCTGGCGCTGCCTCGCCGCCGGCGAGGTCCACGCCAAGGCCGCCAGCCACCACCGACCGCAAGGCCGGCAGGCCGGCCTGGGGCAGCCGGGTCATCGCCAGCACCATGTCGAGCTCGGCCGGCCCTTCCGGTGGCACGCCCAGGACGTGGAGGCCGCCGCGGATCTGCGCGTCCTTCAGCGCGCACAGGTAGCCGTCGACCTCGACCAGCAGGTCGTCGAACGCCGGGTCCTCGAACGCCGGACGATCGGCGTCATCGGCACCGTCGCCGGCCCGCCCGAGGTCCCGATGGATCTGCGCCTCGACGAGCAGGTCCCAGACCTGGCGGCGGATGGCGGGCAGCTTCGCCGGGTCGAGCGCCGCGAGCTGGGCGTGCTGGTCGAGCAGCTGCTCGAGGCGCGCCAGCTCGTCGTAGGTGTCGGCCCGGGTCATCGGTGGCACCAGGTGGTCCACGACGACGGCGTGGGCCCGCCGCTTGGCCTGGGTGCCCTCCCCGGGGTCGTTGACGACGAACGGGTAGACGAGCGGGAGCGACCCAAGGGCGGCATCGGGGAAGCAGCCGGCCGACAGCCCGACGCTCTTCCCCGGCAGCCATTCGAGCGTGCCGTGCTTGCCGGCGTGGACGACGGCGTGCGCCCCCCATCCCTCCTCCAGCCAGCGATAGAAGGCGAGGTAGTGGTGGGTCGGGGCGAGGTCCGGCGAGTGATAGACGGCGATCGGGTCCTCGCCGAACCCCCGCGGCGGCTGGATGGCCACCAGCACACCCCCGAGGTCGATCCCCGAGAAGAGGAGGGCCGGCTCGGAGGTCGCGGCGCCGGCGGCGGCCGGGGCGGCGGGGTCGCCCGCCCCGGCCCCCACGTACACCTCCCCGGGCGGCGGGCCCCAGGCCGTCTCGACCCGCGACCGGGCCTCGGCGGGCAGGGTGGCGAACCACCGGGCGTAGTCGGCCGCCGGCCACCGGCCCACTGCCCGGGCCGCCTGCTCCTCCGACAGGGCGGCCCGGTCGTAGGCGAGGGTGTCGGCCAGCTCGGCCATGAGGACGTCCCCGTCCTCGGGGATCCGGTCCACCCGATAGCCGGCGTCGCGCAGAGCGTGGAGGAGGCGGACGACCGACGCCGGGGTGTCGAGCCCGACGGCATTGCCCAGCCGGCTGCGCTTCGTCGGGTACGCCGACAGGACGAGCGCCACGCGTCGCTCGGCGGGCGGCCTCGAGCGCAGGGCTGCCAGACGGGCGGCCAGCCCCGCCACACGGGTCAGGCGGTCCGGGAGGGTGCGGTAGGCCGTCAGGGGGACACCCAGGTCGTCGCCGTCGTCGACCTCTTCCTTGAAGCTGAAGGGCACGGTCACGATGCGACCGTCGAACTCGGGGATGGCCACGGCCATGGCCACGTCGACCGGCGACAGCCCTGCGCCCGCCGCCCACTCGGCCGACGAGGTGGTGGCGCACACCGCCTGGACCACCGGGACGCCGAGGTCGGCCAGGGCACCCGGGTCCCAGCCTGTGACCTCGGCTGTGCCGGTCCCGGCGGCGAGCACCGTGGTCACGACGGCGTCCACGCCGCGGGCGGCGAGGAGGTCGACGACCGGCGGCCGGACGGGGTCCTCGGGGCCCCGCCCGCGGGGCCCGGCCGTCGGGGCACGCAGCGAGTAGCAGTAGACCGGGAGCGGGTCGGCGCCGGCAGCGTCCAGGGCGGCGCACAGCTCCTCGACGAAGCGGGTGTTCCCGGCCACGAGGTGCGCCCGGTAGAAGACCACCCCGACGAGCGGCCGCCGGGACCGGCCGGGGTGGCCCGTGTGGCCGGGGTCGGCGGCGCGGGGGAACCGGGCCGCCACCTCCTCCAGGATCCCGTGGTCCGGCACCTCCCGGGGTCGCTCGAACCCGAAAGAGCGGCCGAGCACCGTGTCGGCCACGTAGCGCAGCAGCTGCTCCAGGTTGGCGGGCCCCCCCTGGGTGAGGTAGGCGAAGGCCTGGACGACGACGTTGCCGGCGACGGTCGAGGCGGCGGCGAGCTCGCCGTCGGGCACCTCCTCGCCGCCGAACGCCAGGAGGGGCACGCCGGCAGCCCGGCAGGCGGCGGCGAGGGCGTCGAACGGCGCCTCCCACGCCCGGCGGCCACCCAACAGTCGCACCAGCACGGCATCGATGCCGTCGAGGCCGACGGACCCGGTGAGGCGGTGCGGGTTGGCGGCGCGCACGAGGGGGAACCCGTCCGGCAGGCCCTCGATGACGGCCCGCAGCGCGAGCAGCTCGGTGTCGGCGTTGCTGAGGACGAGGATCATCGGGCCCGTCCGGCCAGGGCCACGAGCGCCTCGAGGTCGAGGTGCGCCTCACAGGCGTCCGCCAACCGGTCGATCTGTGCCTCACGGCAGGCAGCGAAGGACACGGCCGAGGGTGCAAACCGCTTCCCCCGCCGGGCCGCCACGTCGGCCAGGAACGCGTGCCGGAAGGCGTCCGCCTCGAACAGCCCGTGCAGGCTGGAGCCGTACACGCCGCGGCCAGCGTCGGCCACGCCCTCGGGCGTGCGCACAGGACGCCCCGGATCGGAGGTCTCCGCCAGGTCGAACCACGGCTCGCTGCCCTCGTCGACGACCGGCCGTCCGTGGTGGACCTCGTACCCGTCGACCTCCTCGCCGCCCGCCCGGCGCACCCCGCGGCGGCGCATCGTGCGCTTTTCGGCGGCGAACACGGTCCGGACCCCGAGGTGCCCCAGGCCTTCGACCTGAGGCGCCGCCGCCTCCACCCCCTCGGGGTCCTCGATCACCCGGCCGAGCATCTGGTAGCCCGCACAGATCCCGACCACGGTCCGGCCGCGGTCGTCCACCGCCCGGTCGAGGCCCCTCGCCCGCAGCCAGGCCAAGTCGGCGACCGTCGCCTTGGACCCCGGCAGCACGACGAGGTCCGGGTCGCCGAGGGCCGCGGGGTGGGCCACGAGGCGGACGCTGGCGGCGGGCTCGACCGCCAGCGGGTCGAGGTCGGTGAAGTTGGCCATGTGGGGCAGCCGCACGACGGCCACGTCCACGACGTCGCCGTCGACCGCTGCGCCGGCCCGCTGGCGCGGCGCCCATGCCGGCGCCTCCAGCGCCAGGGAGTCCTCGGCGTCGATCCACAGGTCGCCGAGGTGCGGCACGACCCCCAGGGTCGGCACCCCGCACCGGCGGCGCAGCTGCTCGGTGGCGTCGCCCAGCAACGCCGGGTCCCCGCGGAACTTGTTGACCACGAAGCCGCGGACCGCCGCCCGCCGGTCCTCCGGCAGCAGGGCAACCGTGCCATAGAGGTGCGCGAACACGCCGCCTCGGTCGATGTCGCCCACGACCACGGCCGGGATGCCGGCCCTGGCCGCCAGTCCCAGGTTGACGAGGTCGTCAGCGAACAGGTTGATCTCCGCCGGGCTCCCCGCCCCCTCGCACAGCACCACGTCGAACCGGCGGCGCAGCGAGTCGAGGGCGTGGAGGACGATGGGCGTGAGGTCCTGTTTCACGCGCTGGAAGGCGAGGGCGTCGAGCTCCCCCCACGGCCGGCCCAGCACCACCACCTGGCTCCGCCGCTCGCCGGTGGGCTTGAGCAGCACCGGGTTCATGGCGGCCTCCGGCTCGATGCCGGCCGCCCGGGCCTGCGTCCCCTGCGCCCGGGCGATCTCGGCGCCGCCGGGGGTGACCACCGAGTTGAGCGCCATGTTCTGACCCTTGAACGGCGCCACCCGCAGCCCACGGCGGGCCAGGGCCCGGCACAGCCCGGTGACGAGCTGGGTCTTGCCCACGTCGGACGCCGTGCCGCACACCATGAGGGCGCCGCCGGTCACCGGGTCACCGCCAGGGCCCGCTCCAGCCGCTCGAGCCCGGCGGCGTCGGGCACCGCGAGCCGCGCGGCACCGGCAAGCCCGAACGAGGCGCAGTCCCGCACGACGACCCCCTGGGGCGCCAGCCGCTCCCGCAGGCCGTCGGCACGGGGGACGAGGACGAAGTTGGCGTCCGACGGTGCAGGCGCCAGGCCGTGGCGGCGGAGGACCTCGCCCAGCTGGCGCCGGTGATCGGCGATCGCCGCCGCCCACTCCGGCAGCTTGCCGGCGGCTCGGGCCAGCAGCTCGGGGATGGCGGCGAGCGCCGGGGTCCCGACCGCCCAGCGGGGCTGACGGTCGGCGAGGCGGGCGCGCAGGCCCGGGACACCGAGCGTCGCGCCGTCGTCCTCGGGCACGACGACATAGCCCACCCGGAGCCCCGGGCACGCGAGCACCTTGGTCAGCGACCCCACGACGGCGGCTCCGGGACGTCCCGCCGTCCAGCGGCCGGTGGCCAGCGGGTAGAACGCCTCGTCCCACACCGCCGCTGCGACCTCCGGGCCGGCGAGCCGGCCGGTCGGGTTGTGGGGGTCGGACCGGAACCGCGGCGCGCCCGGGACGACCTCGGCCAGGTGCCGCTCGTAGAGGGAGAAGTCGGGACGGTCGACCCAGCCCCGTCCGAGCGCCGCCGCGACGAGGGCGATGGCCTCGGCCCCGCCGTTGGTGACGAGGACCCGCCCGTGGTCGACGCCGAGCGCCACCGCCAGGGCAAGGGTGGCGTGGCGGAGGTCCTCCTCGCCGGGGTACCGCCCGAGCGCACCCTTCGCCAGCGCGGCGGCCACCACCGGCCCGGGGTCGGGGGCGAAGGGGTTGAGGCTGGCCGACAGGTCGAGCACGGTCCCGGGGTCGAGCCCGAGGGCGCGGGCGACGGCCCGGGCGTCCCCGCCGTGGCTGCCGGCTGGCGGCACGCGCACGCCGGTGGGCATCCGCGGTCCGGTCACCTGGCCCCCCGCTGCCGGGCCGGCCGGGACCGGCGACCGAGCGGGGCCGCGGCGACGGCGGCCAACAGGCCGCCCAGCACCACCGTGGCGCGGCGGGACAGCCCGACGGCGGCCGCGATGTCCGCCGGCTGGGGCGTCCGGCCGTCGCCGAGCGGCGGGCGCAGCTCCACCCGGTCGCCGTAGCGGTTGGGGCCGCCGAGGCGCACCCCGAGAGCGGCAGCGAAGGCCGCCTCGGCCACCCCGGCATTGGGCGAGGGATGCACCCCGGCATCGCGTCGCACCGTCGTCCACACCGCCCGGGCGCGCCGGGGAGCGGCCAGCGCCACGAGGGCGGCGGACACTCGGGCCGCCGGCCACCCGAGCCCGTCGTCCACGCGCGCCGCCGCCCAGCCGAAGCGCTCGTGGCGGGGCGTGCGGTGGCCGACCATGGCGTCGAGGGTGTTGGCCGCGCGGTGGGCCAGGGCCCCGGGCGCCCCTCCCACCAGGCCCCACACGACCGTGGCCACGACGGCGTCCGAGAAGTTCTCCGCCACCGACTCCACGACCGCCCGCGCCACCTCCTTCTCGTCCATCCCGTCCGGCGACCGGCCAACCAGCGCCGGGAGGAGCCGGCGCGCGCCCTCGAGGTCGCCACGGTCGAGGGCAGCGCCGACGGAGAGGGCGGCGTCGGCCAGAGCACGTCCCGCCGCGCACACCGCCGTCGCCGCGGCCAGCGCCGCCGTGGGGCCGACCACGCGGGCGGCGAGCATCCCGGCGCCGGCCGCTCCCGTCACCCCGGCGCCGGCATAGGCGGCGCCACGGCCCCGGCGGTCGGCCCACACGACTCGCTCGAGCGCCGCCATCCCCGAGCCGAAGGCGGCCACGGGGTGGGCGCGGGAAGGTTCTCCGAAGACGGCGTCGGCCACCAGCCCCGCCAGCACGGCGGCGGCCCGGCGGGAGACGGTGGTGGACCGGCGGGAGACGGCGGCGGCCCGGCGGGAGACGGTGGTGGACCGGCGCCGGAGGGTCACCACTTGAGGGCTCCGACCACGAGGCCGATCGACTCCAGCACCATCCCGGCAGCCCCGAGCACGTCGCCGGTGAACCCGCCGACTCGCCGCACCGCCAGGGCGACCACCGCCCAGGCCCCCAGGCCGCCGGCCGCCAATGCCACCACGTCGGGCACGGGCCGGCCGGCCAGCGCCGCCCCGACGGCCAGCACCGTCCCGACGGCCAGCGCCGTCCAGCCGGGGCGACGAGCCCCGTCGAGAAAGGCCGTCGCGAGCCCACCCTCCTGTGCCCGGGCATACGGCACGACCGTCGCCACGACCGCCATCGTCGTCCGCGACGCCGTCCACAGGCCCACGACGAGCAGCACCGACGGACGGAGGGAGAAGAGGGCGGCCCACCGCACGAGGAGGGCCACCGCGCCGGCCGCCAGCCCGAACGCCCCGAGCGTCGGCTCACGCATGACGGCCAGCCGGCGCTCGGTGTCGAGGTGCGGCAGGAGGCCGTCGGCGGCGTCGGTGAGACCGTCGAGGTGCAGCAGGCCCGTCGCCGCCAGGTCGACGGCGATCGCCACGGCCGCCGCCACGGCCGGCGGTCCAATGCGCTCCATCCCCCACCACGTGGCCCCGACCACGCTGCCGATCGCCGCCCCCACGACCGGGAACCAGCCGAGCGCGCCCGGCGCCGGCGCCGCGGCACCCCCGAGCGGGGTGAGGAAGGCGAACGCCCCCCGGGCGTCCGCAACGGTCACCCCGCCCTCCCGGGGAGGTCCGGCGGGTCCGAGGGGTCGAGGCGGAGCACGCGCCCCGCTACCACCAGCAGCACCGTGCCGGCGACGGCCGCCACCTCCTCGTTGAGCCGGCCCAGGGCGTCGCGGAACCGGCGCCCGGCCTCGGAGGCCGGGTGGACGCCCATGCCCACCTCCTCGCTGACGAGCACGGTCGCACGCCCGTCGGCCGCGCGCCGCCCCAGCGCGTCCAGCAGGCGATCGGTGGCGACGGCAAATCCGCGATGACCTGCCACCCACGTGCCGAGCGAGTCCACCAGCCCGGTACCGTCCACGGCCAAGAGGGCGGCGGCCAGGTCCCCGCCTTGGGGCACCTCGGCGGTGGTCCACGCCGCCGGACGCCGGGCGCGGTGGGCGGCGATCCGATCCCGCCAACCGGTGTCCTCGAGGTCGTCGCCGGCACCGGTGGCGACGTAGGTGACGGGCGCGCCGCACCGGGCGGCCAGCCGTTCGGCCACCACCGACTTGCCGGACCGGGCACCGCCCAGGACCAGCGCCACCTCTCCCACTGCGACCATGACGTCCTCGCGCCTACATGCCCGGCCGTTCGGCCGGTGCGGCGCAGGCAGGTCTCCTGGCTCCCGGATCGTCGCTCACCCCGGCCTTCCCGCCCCGAGGGGCCGTGGCCGTGACGGGGGTCGCTTCCCGGTCACAGTTGCGGGACAGCCCCGGACTCGCACCGGGTTCCCTGCGCTGCGCCGCCCACAGTAGACGGCCCTGAGCCCGGCTACCGTGAGCACGTGCCGCGAGCGACATCCATCGTCCTGCTCAACACCGGCGACGGCAAGGGGAAGTCGTCCGCCGCCTTCGGGGTGATGAGCCGGGGATGGGCGAGGGGGTGGCGCGTCGGCGTCGTCCAGTTCGTCAAGGGCGGCAAGTGGAAGGTGGGCGAACGGAAGCTCGCCGACCACCTCGGGATCGAGTGGCACACCCTGGGCGACGGCTTCACGTGGGAGTCGACCGACCTCGACGAGACGGCCGCCAAGGGGCGCCACGCCTGGGAGGTGGCCCGGGCCAAGCTGGCCTCCGGCGACTACGACCTGCTCATCCTGGACGAGCTGACCTACGCCGTCAGCTACGGGTGGGTCCCGGTCGAAGAGGTGGCCGCCGGCATCACCGAGCGGCACCCGGGCACCAACGTCGTGGTCACGGGACGCAACGCCGCACCGGAGCTGATCGAGGTCGCGGACACCGCGACCGAGATGCGCAAGATCAAGCACGTCTACGACCGTGGCGTGAAGGCGAAGAAGGGGATCGAGTACTGAGCGCGCTCGCCCTCGGCCCCCGCCTGGTGGTGGCGGGCACCCACTCGGGGGCGGGGAAGACGACGGTCGCCACCGGGCTGATGGCCGCACTGGCCCGCCGGGGCGTCCGCGTGGCCCCGGCCAAGATCGGCCCCGACTTCATCGACCCGGGGTACCACCAGCTTGCGACCGGCCGCCCCGGCCGCAACCTCGACGCCCACCTCGCCGGTCCCGACGCCATCCGGCCGCTCGCCGCCCGGGCCGGCACAGGGGCGGACCTCCTCGTGGTCGAAGGGGTGATGGGGCTCTTCGACGGCGTGGGCGCCACCATGGCGGCGAGCACGGCCGCCGTGGCCACCCTTCTGGAAGCACCGGTGCTCCTGGTCGTGGACGCGTCCTCGATGAGCGCGTCGGTCGCCGCCCTGGTGCACGGGTACGACGACACCTTCCGGCACATGAGCGGCCGGCGCCTGGCCGGCATCGTGCTCAACCGAGTGGGGTCCGACAGCCACCGCGACGTGCTCGAAGCAGCGCTGGCACCGCTCGGCATCCCGGTGCTGGGAGCGCTGCCGCGCGACCCGGCGCTCACCTGGCGCGACCGGCACCTCGGGCTCGTGCCCGTCGTCGAGCACACGCCGGCGGTGACCGCTGCCCTCGAGCGCCTGGGGGCCGCGGTCGCCAGGGGCATCGACCTCACGGCCGTCGTGCGCCTGGCGCGCGCCGCTCCACCGCTCCCGCCGGTGGCGCCGCTGCCGGGGGCCCGGCCGGTGGACGGCGCCGGCGTGCCCGTCGCCGTCGTCGCCGGGCCGGCGTTCACCTTCTGCTACCCCGACAACCTCGAACGGCTGGCGGAAGCCGGCGCCGAGCTCCTGCCGTTCGATCCGCTCGAGGACCCCGGCCTCCCCGAGGGCGCTCGTGCCCTGTACGCCGGCGGGGGCTACCCCGAGGTGTACGCAGAGGCGCTGTCCGCCAACGTGCCACTGCGCGGCGACGTGCGGCGCCGGGTCACCGGCGGCCTGGTGACGTGGGCCGAGTGCGGGGGGCTCCTGTGGCTGTGCCGGGGCATCGACGGCCACCCGCTGTGCGCCGCGCTGCCGGCCGACGGCCGGATGACGCCCCGGACCACCGTGGGCTACCGGACGGCCACGGTCCGGTCCCCCAACCCGGTGGCGGCCGTCGGCACCGAGGTGCGCGGCCACGAGCTGCACCGCTCGTCGCTGACGCCGACGGGTGACGCCCTCGACCTCGCCGGCCACGCCGGCACCTCCCGGGCGGGGTGGGCGACGCCGACGCTCTTGGCGTCGTACCTCCACGTGCACCTGGCCACCCGACCGGACCTGGCCGAACGCTTCGTCGCTGCCGCCGCTGCAAGCGGGGCCGACGGAGTCCACCGTTAGTGTGGCCGAGATGCGAGCGGATGGCGCGAGCGGGGTCCGGGGGCTTACGGCCGGGGCCGGCGGGCCAACCGCCCCGTTGGCCCCGCCGGACTTCCGCGACCTCTTCCTCGGGCTCGGGGTCACCCTCCTCGTGGCCGTCCCGACCCTGGTGGCGGGCGAGGACTGGCACGGCCGACCGCTGATCGACCAGCCGGGGCTCGCATGGGTCGTCCCGATGGTGGTCACGGCCCTTGCCTTCGTCGCCGGCGGGGCGGTGGCCGGCCGGCGCCAGCCGCGGCTCCGGGCGGCCGTCGGTTGCGGGTTCGCGATGGGCATCTTGGCGGTGCTCCTGCTCCTCGCCGCCGACGTCACCCGCCGGGTCCTCCTGGACCCGACGCTCCCGATGGGGGTCGTCCGGTACTGGATCGAGGCGTCAGCCGGGTCCACGGTGCTCGCGATGCTGGGGGCGACCGGGGCGTTCCGCCTCCTGCCGGGGGCTGGCGCGGCGCCGGTACCCGCCGCGGAGGGTTGACGTGCCGCCCGGCGGCGGCATGGGAATGGGCACGGGGCCGGCGATGTGGGGCGGGATCCGCTCCTACCGCCAGGACCGGTCGGTCCTCGACCACCGGGTGACGAAGGGCACCACTCGGCGGATGCTGCGCTTCGCCGCGCCCTACCGCAAGATCCTCGCCGTCTTCCTGCCGGTGGTGGTGATCGGGGCCGCCCTGGGGGCGGTCAACCCGCTCATCCTGCGGGCGATCATCGACCGGGGCATCCTGGGGCACGACGCGGCCCTCGTCGTCGAGCTGGCGGGAGCCGCCGCCGGGCTCGCCGTCCTCACAGCGGCTCTGTCGCTGTTCCAGCGCCGGGTTTCGGCCGTCATCGGCGAGGGATTGATCTTCGACATGCGCTCGAAGGTGTTCCGGCACATCCAGCGGATGCCCATCGCCTTCTTCACCCGTACCCAGACCGGTGCCCTGGTGAGCCGGCTCAACAACGACGTCATCGGTGCCCAGCAGGCCTTCACCACACTGCTGTCGAACGTGGTGGGCAACCTGATGACGGTCCTCATCATGCTCGTGGCCATGTTCATCCTCTCGTGGCAGATCACGCTGGTCGCTCTCGTGCTCCTCCCGATGTTCCTGATCCCGGCCCGGATCGTCGGCCGCAAGCTGGGAGCGATGACCAAGGAGAGCTACGACCTCAACGCCGAGATGAACATGGTGATGAACGAGCGGTTCAACGTCTCGGGGGCCATGTTGGTCAAGCTCTTCGGCCGCCCCGGCGACGAGGCCACCCACTTCGAGCAGCGGGCGGCGCGGGTGCGCGACATCGGGATCGCCCAGGCCCTCTACGCCCGGATGTTCCTCGTCGCCCTCGTCCTCACCGCTTCCCTCGCGACCGCGTTCGCCTACGGCTTCGGCGGCGTGGCCGCCGCACAGGGCGACTTGCGCATCGGCACCGTGGTCGCCCTCACCGCCTACCTTGCCCGGCTCTACGGTCCGCTCACCCAGCTGTCCAACGTGAACCTGGACGTCATGACCACGCTCGTGTCCTTCGAGCGGATCTTCGAAGTCCTCGACCTCGTCCCCATGATCGACGACAAGCCCGGGGCGGTGAACGTTCCCCGGGGACCGGCGAGCATCGAGCTCGACCACGTGCGCTTCGCCTACCCGACGGCCGAGGACGTGTCGCTCGCCTCGCTGGAGGCCGTCGCCACGCTGGAGACCTCGCTGCCCAGCGAGGTGCTGCACGACGTCAGCTTCCGGGTGGAGCCCGGGCAGATGGTCGCCCTCGTCGGGCCGTCGGGGGCGGGCAAGACCACGATCAGCAGCCTCGTGCCGCGGCTCTACGACGTGACGGCCGGGGCGGTGCGCGTCAGCGGCATCGACGTGCGGGACGCCACGATGGCCTCGCTGCGCGATGCCGTCGGGGTGGTCAGCCAGGACCCCCACCTGTTCCACGACACCCTCCGGGCCAACCTGCTCTACGCCCGCCCGGAGGCGTCGGACCAGGACCTCCTCACCGCGCTCGAGCAGGCGCAGATCCTCTCGCTCGTGGCCCAGCTGCCGGATGGCCTCGACACGGTGGTGGGCGAACGCGGGTACCGGCTGTCGGGCGGCGAGAAGCAGCGGGTGGCGCTCGCCCGGCTGCTCCTCAAAGCGCCCGACGTGGTGGTCCTCGACGAGGCCACCGCCCACCTCGACTCCGAGTCGGAGGCCGCGGTCCAAGAGGCCCTGCGCCACACCCTCGTCGGCCGGACGTCGCTCGTCATCGCGCACCGGCTCTCGACGGTGCGCGACGCCGACCAGCTCCTCGTCGTTGACGGCGGGCGGATCGTCGAGCAGGGCACGCACCACGAGCTGCTGGCGGCCGGGGGCGTGTACGCCGACCTCTACCGGACCCAGTTCGCCGACCAGGACGAGGCGCCGACCGTCGGCGCTTGACGGCTGGGGCCTGACGGCTGAGGCTGACGGCTGATGGCTGATGGCTGATGGCTGATGGCTGATGGCTGATGGCTGACGGCTGACGGCTGACGGCTGACGGCTGACGGCTGAGGCCTGAGGCTGACGGCTGAGGCCGGCCGCCGTACACTGCCGCGGTGGCGACCGCGCCGGTGCCGGACCCCGCACGCACCGTCAACGTCGGCCGGCGCGTCTTCCTCGGGATGGTCGGGCTCGGGGCCCTCGGGGTGGCGTTCGGCGCGGCCGTGCAGGGGAAGGTCGGCCAGGCCCTCGGCTCGGGCGTCGGGAGCCTCCTCCCCGGCGGTGACCAGTTCACCATCTACTCGGTGAGCGGTTCGTTCCCGACGGTTGCCCCCCATGCCTATCGCCTCCACGTCACGGGCCTCGTCGACCGTCCCCTGACCCTGACGCTCGCCGACCTGCAGGCGCTTCCCGCCACCCGCCTGGTGCGTACGTTCCAGTGCGTCACCGGCTGGCGCGTCCCCGGCGTCCACTGGGAGGGCGCCCGACTGCGCGACGTGCTCGACGCAGCCGGCGTGCAGCCCGCCGGCCGGGCGCTGCTCTTCGAGTCCTTCGACCGCGTGGACACCGAGAGCCTCACCCTGGCGCAGGCTCGCCTCGACGACGTGCTCGTCGCCTACCGCATGCTCGACGCGCCCCTCACCGTCGAGCACGGCGGTCCCGTGCGGCTCTACGTGGCGCCGATGTTCGGCTACAAGTCCCTCAAGTGGCTGTCGGCCATCCGGGTCGTCGAGACCGTCGTCCCCGGGTACTGGGAGGAGAACGGCTACCCGGTGAACGGCTGGCTGGACGGCTCCACCGCCCCCACAGTGCCGCCGGGCTCCTGATGGCCGGGGTCGCAGCGATGGTGCCCGTGCGCCTCGTGCGCTTCGACGGCGTCCAGCGGGCCGCCCACTGGGCGACCGCCACGCTCTTCGCCGTCGTGGTGCTCACCGCCGTCCCGCTGACCTTCGGGGCCGTCGAGCGGGTGGTCGGCCGCCACGTCCTCCTCGCCGCGGTCCACCTGTGGGCCGGGGTGGCGCTGCCACTCCCCTTCCTGGTCGCACTGGCGGGGCCATGGGGACGGCACCTCCGGCGCGACGTGCGCCGGTTCAACCGCTGGACCGACGACGAGCTGCGGTGGCTGTGGTCGCTCGGCCGCCGTGGCCGGGCGCCCGACAAGTTCAACCCGGGACAGAAGCTCAACGCCGTCTTCGTCGGCGGCGCCATCGCCGTGCTGCTCGGGACGGGCGTGGTGATGCGGTGGTTCGGGCTCTTCCCCGTCGACTGGCGGACGGGGGCGACGTTCGTCCACCAGGTCCTGGCGTGGGCCATGGTGGTCGTGGTGGCCGGCCACGTGGTCATGGCCCTCACCCATCCCACCGCCATGCGCTCGATGCTCCTCGGCTGGGTCCCGGGACCCTGGGCCCGCCGCCACGCGCCCGCCTGGGCGGACGAGGAGCCGGCCCTCCCGGCCGGCGCTACAGCCGGGCGTACCGGGATGCCTCCTCGGCGAAGCGGGCCGACGCCTCGGCGCTCACCGACGGCCGCGTCGCTGCCACGGCGTCGAGCACGTCCGCCTCGGTGATCTCCCCGTCGCCCCCGGCGAGTGCCCGGTCGAAGGCGCGCTGGGCGCTCCGCTGGGCGACCAGGGCGTAGTCGGCCGGCGTGAAGCCCTCGGTGCGGCCCGCGACCAGGGTCGCCTCCCCCGCAGGCACCAGCTCGGCGGCGAGCTCGACCCGGCCGTCGGCGTCGGGGGCGCCGACCGGGACGATGAGGTCGAACCGGCCCGGGCGCAGCATCGCGGCATCGATGGCGGCGATGGAGTTGGTCGCCATCACCATGAGCCGCTGCGGGCGGCTCTTGAACGTCGGGATCGATTTGAGGAGCTCGTTGACCATGGCCTGGTTCTCCGGCCGGTCGGCCCGGTCGGCGACGAGCTCGTCGGCCTCGTCGATGAAGCACACCAGCCGGTCCACGACCTCGAGGTCGCGCAGCGACTCCCGCAGGGCCGCCGCCCCCTCGACCCCGTGCCCGAGGAGCGAGGGGTGCAGCTCGACGAAGGCCCACGACAGGCGGGAGGCGACGGCGCGGGCGAAGGACGTCTTGCCCGTGCCCGGCGGTCCGAACAACAGGATCGCCGCCGGCGGGACCAGCCCGATGCGATCCGCCAGTTCGGGATGGGACAGCGGCGCCACCACGCGCTGCTCGAGGAGCTGCTTGGTGCGGGAGAACCCCTTCATCGCCTCCCACAGCCCCGTCCCGGGGAAGTGCCCGCCGTAGCGCTCGACGATCGCCAGCTCCTCGGGGACCATCGACACGGGGCGTTCGTAGAGGTGCAACCCATCCAGGCGGCTGAACCCCTGATGGGGGAAGGCCG
This sequence comes from Acidimicrobiaceae bacterium, assembly GCA_027306585.1. GTDB lineage: Bacteria > Actinomycetota > Acidimicrobiia > Acidimicrobiales > RAAP-2 > DAHUZJ01. Next base: position 23,616 of record DAHUZJ010000037.1, read on the forward strand.
ACTCCCCCACCTGGCCCTCGTGCAGGAGGGCCAGGAGCCGGGTGGCCCCCTGGTGGATGATCCCCTCGTCGAGCCGCTGCAACAGGGCTGACCCGATGCCGAGGTTGCGCCACTGCGGGTGGAGCGCCAACGCCACCAGGTGGGCGTCGCGGCCGGCGACCCGGGCCACGGCCACACCCACGAGCCCCTCGGGGCCCACGGCCACCACCGCCGGCTGCCCCTCCCGCAGCGCCTCCACCACGTCGCTGCGGCTGTAGCCGGCGGCGGTCGCCGTGCCCGCGGCGTCGATCAGCCGCACGATCTCCTCGAAGGGGGCGATCGGGTCCCGATGGTCGATGCTCAACACCCGCCACGCTGTGCTCATGGGCAGACCTCCATCCCAGGGCAGTCCGGGCCCGGGCCGGCTCCCGCAAGCGGCGAAGCGTACCCGGCGACCGTTCCGCCGTCGGCCCGGCACGCCGTAGCCTTGGACGCCGTGAGCACGCCCGCTACCTCCGGTCCAGTCCACGGACCGGCGCCCAGTCCGGCGCCCGGCGCCCCGGTCGGTTCGGCGCCCGGCGCCCCGGCCGGTTCGACGGCCGGTTCGACGGCCGGTTCGACGGAGGTCCCGACGACGCTGCCGGGCCGGCTGACCGGCGTCGGCGTCGGTCCCGGGGATCCCGGCTTGCTGACCCGCCGGGCCATGGAGGTGCTCGTCGCCGCCGACCGTGTCGTGGCCCCCGTGACCCCCGGCGCCACGCCGGGACGGGCCGAGGCGGTGGTGACGGACGCCCTACCGGGCTTGTCAGTGACCCGCCTGGTGTTCGACATGACCCCGGACTCGGACGAAGGACCCGCTGGCGGCGGGACCGGCGGGACCGGCGGGAGCACCGGCAACGAGGCCGGCCCCCGAGCGGCCTCGCACCTGGCCGCCGCCCGCCAGCTCGTCCCGTGGCTGGCGGCCGGGGAGCACGTGGCGTTCGTGACGCTGGGGGACCCCAACGTCTACAGCACCTTCCCGGCGCTCGTCGACGCCCTCGGCCGGCTCGGGGTGGAGGTGCCGGTGGCCACCGTCCCCGGGATCACGGCGTTCCAGGACCTGGCCGCTCGCAGTGGCACCGTGCTGCTCGACGGCACCCAGTCGCTGTCGCTGGTCACGGCCCTCGACGGGCCCCGCCACGTGGCGGACGCCCTGCGCGACCCCGACCGCACCGTCGTCGTCTACAAGGGCGGGCGTCACGTGCCGGCCATCGCCGCCCTCCTCGCCGAGCACGGCCGCCTCGAAGGCGCGGTCCTCGGCGAGCTGCTGGGCCTCCCGGGCGAGCGCGTCGAGCCACTGGCCGGTGCCGCCGGCCGGGCCGCCTCCTACCTCGCCACGGTGATCGTCCCCCCGGCGCCGGCCACCTCGACGGGCGAGGAGCGATGAGCGGGGGGCTCATCTCCTTCGTCGGAGCGGGCCCCGGGGCGGCGGACCTCGTGACCCTGCGCGGGGCGCGGCGGCTGGGCGAGGCCGACGTGGTCGTCTGGGCCTCGTCGCTCGTCCCCGAGGCGCTGCTCGAGCACGCCCGGGCCGACGCCGCCGTCTTCGACTCGGCCGTCATGACGCTCGAGGACGTCCTCGCCGTCTACGAGGCCAACCCGGACGCGGCCGTCGTCCGCCTGCATTCGGGGGACCCGTCGCTCTACGGCGCCCTGCAAGAGCAGCTGGACTGGTGCGCCGCCCGAGCCCGTCCCTACGAGATCGTGCCCGGCGTGTCGTCGCTCGGTGCCGCCGCCGCCGCCGTGGGCCGGGAGCTCACCCTCCCCCAGGTGGCCCAGAGCGTGGTGGTCACCCGCCTGGCCAGCCGCACCGAGCGGTCGATGCCCGAGCACGAGACGCTGGGGGCGTTCGCCGCCACCGGTTGCACCCTGGCCGTGTTCCTCTCCGCCGCCCGGCCCGACGCCCTCCAGGCCGAGCTGCTCGCACCGCCCAGTCGCTTCACCCCGGCGACGCCCGCGGCGGTCGTCGTGCGGGCCACGTGGCCCGACGAGCAGGTCGTCACCACGACCGTCGGCCGTCTCGCCGACGACCTGCGGGCGACGGGGGCCACGACCACGGCGTTGGTGCTCGTCGGCCCCGCCTTGGCCGGCGCCGCGCCCCGCAGCCACCTGTACTCGCCGGCGTTCGCCCACGCCCACCGCCGCAGGTCGCTGCCCGGGTCGACGACCGGGCGCCCGGCTCGCCGGAGCGCGGAGCGTGACTGAGCGCGTCCCGCTCACCCGGGAACCGTCGATGAGCGAGGAGGTGGCGGTGCGGCGCAAAGGGCTGCGCACGGGCTTCACCACCGGCACCTGCGCTTCGGCCGCCGCCAAGGCCGCCGCCCTCGGGCTCGTCACGGGGGCCGTGCCGGCCACCGTCGAGGTGGGGCTCCCGGGTGGCAAGCGGGTCAGCTTCCCCGTCGAGGGAGCCGGCCGAGCCCCGGTCGACGGCGCGGTGGCGGTGGTGGTGAAGGACGCCGGGGACGACCCCGACTGCACCGACGGTGCGCACCTCACCGCCGACGTCCGCTGGCTCGAGGCCGGCCCCACGGAGCTGGCCGCGGGCCCTGGCGTCGGCACGGTCACGCTGCCCGGTCTGGGCCTGCCCGTCGGGGCCCCGGCCATCAACCCCGTGCCTCGCCGCATGATCCTGGCCGCCCTCGGGGAGGTGCCTGGCGTCGCCGGCGACGGAGCTGCCGCCGGCCCCGGCGACCGACCGGTCCACGTGACCTTCTCTGTTCCCGGGGGCGAGGCCATGGCCGAGAAGACGACCAACGCCCGGCTGGGCATCGTCGGCGGCATCTCGATCCTCGGTACCACCGGGATCGTCCGTCCGTTCTCGACCGCGGCCTACCGGGCCAGCGTGGTCCAGCAGATCGACGTGGCCGCGGCCCAGGGGGCGACGTCCATGGTGCTGTGCACGGGGAGCCGTTCCGAACGGGCGGCCTTCGACCTCTTTCCCGGGATCGCACCGGTGCAGGTGGTGGAGGTCGGCGACTTCACCGGGATCGCCCTGCGGCACAGTGCCGCCAACGACATCCGGGAGGTCACGATCGTCGCCATGGCCGGGAAGATCGCCAAGCTGGCAGCCGGGGTGATGATGACGCACTTCCACCGCTCCAAGGTGGACACGGCGCTGCTGGCCGGCGCGGCGCGCGAGGCTGGGGCGCCGGCGGCGGTCGTGGAGGCGGCGACCGAGACGGCGACGGCCCGCCATTTCTTCGAGGCGTGCCGGGCGGCTGGGGTGGTGGCGCCGCTCGAGCTGCTGTGCCGCCGGGCGGCAGCTGCCTGCCGGCACTGGGCCGGGGAGGCCGTGATGGTCGACGTGGTGATGGTCGACTTCGAGGGGGAGGAAGTGGTGGCCCGTGGCTGACCAGCCGCCGGTGACGGTGATCGGCCTGGCCGACGAGCGCTTGGACGTCTTGTCGCCCGAAGCGCAGGCGGCGCTGGCCATTGCCGACGTCGTGGTGGGCGGGCGTCGCCAGCTGGCGTGCTGGCGCGCGTGGCGAGACGGTGCGACCGAGACGGGGCGCGGAGCCCACGTGCGGCGCGAGTGGACGACGGCCGGCTCTGTCGGGTCGGCCGGGTCTGCCGGCTCTGTCGGGTCGGCCGGGTCTGCCGGCTCGGCCGGGTCGTCAGGTTCGGCAGGTTCGGCAGGTTCGGCAGGTTCGGCCGGGTCGTCGCCCGAGGCGGGCCTGCCCGAGATGCTCGAGGTGGGCGCCGACGTCGACGAGGTGGTGCGCGCCGTCCGGCGACGCGCCATCGAGGGTTCGCAGCGGGTGTGCGTCCTCGCCTCCGGAGACCCCGGCTTCTTCGGCATCGTGCGGTCGCTCCTGCGCATGGTCGACCGCACGTCGCTCCACGTCCTGCCCGCCCCCTCGTCCGTCTCCCTGGCGTTCGCCCGCCTCGGGCTCCCGTGGGACGACGCCGTCGTCGTCTCGGCCCACGGGCGCCCGCTGGCCGACGCCGTCACCCTGGCCCGCACGGCCCACAAGGCGGCCGTGCTGACCTCTCCGGACACGCCGCCCGAGGCGCTCGGCACTGCCCTCGTCGAGGCTGGCGCGGCCATGGACCTGGTTGCCGTCTGCAGCCACCTCGGCACGGCCGACGAGACGGTGACGGAGCTCTCCCTCGCCGAGCTCGCGGCCGGGCGCTTCGACCCGTTGTCGGTCGTGGTCCTCGTGGGACCGGGTGGGTTGCCCCTCCTCGGGTGGACGCCGGGCGGGGGCAAGGTACTGGCATGGGGACTCGACGAGACGGCCTTCTCCCACCGTGCGGGGATGATCACCAAGTCGGAGGTGCGCGCCGTCGTCCTCGGCAAGCTGGCCTTGCCAGACGCCGGCGTCGTGTGGGACGTGGGCGCCGGGAGCGGCAGCGTCGCCATCGAGTGTGCCCTGCTCCGCCCCGGCCTGACCGTCCTGGCGGTAGAGGAGCAGGGTGCGACAGCCGGGCGCATCTCCGCCAACGCCTCGGCCCTCGGGGCGGCGGTGCACGTCGTGACCGGCCGGGCGCCCGACGCCCTGGCGACGCTGCCGGCACCCGACCGGGTGTTCGTGGGCGGCGGGGGTCTCGGCGTGCTCGGTGCCGTGGTCCGGCGGCTCCGTCCAGATGGCCGCGTCGTGGCCACCTACTCCGCCCTGGACCGAGCCGCCGCCGCCGCCGACCTCCTCGGCCACGTGACCCAGGTCTCGGTCAGCCGCGGCGAGCGGCTGCCGGACGGCGGCTGGCGCCTGGACGGCCAGAACCCCGTGTTCGTGGCGTGGGGGCCGGCAGCGTGACGGAGGCCGCCGGGCGCGGGGCGGGCAACGTGGACGGGACGGGCGAGATCCTGTGCCTCTCGGTGACCGAGCCCGGGCGGGCCGTGGCCCGACGGCTCCCCTACCGCCATCTCCACGGCGACCCGGGCGGGAACCTGCGCCACCTTTGGGACGACGCGGCCGGCTTCGTCGTCGTGCTGGCTGTGGGCGCCACCGTCCGCCTCGTGGCGCCGTTGCTCGGGGACAAGGCGACCGACCCCGCCGTCGTCTGCGTCGACGACGCCGGCCGCTACGCGGTGCCCGTCTGCGGGGGGCACGCCGCGGGCGCCAACGACCTCGCCCGGCGCGTGGCCGGCCTCCTCGGCGCCGAGCCGGTGCTCACCACCGCCACGGACCGCCTCGGCCTGCCGGCCCTCGACCGCCTGCCCGGGTACGTCGCCGAAGGGGACGTCGCGGCCGCAACGGCGGCGCTCCTCGCCGGCCGCTCCGTGACGATCCGCTCGGACACCGGGTGGCCCCTCCCGGCCGCGCTCGAGAGCCTCGCCGCCGACACCGGGCCCGCTGCCGCCGCCCTCGTGGCCGTGTCGGACGGCGCCCGCGCTTCCGGCGGCCTCGCCGCAGGTACCACCGGGGCCGCCGACCGCGACGGTGCGGCGGCGCTCCCCACCGTGCTGCTGCGCCCCCGCTCCCTCGTGGTGGGCGTCGGCTCCTCCACCGACGCCACGCCCGAGGACGCTGCTGCCGCCGTCGCCGGTGCCCTCGCGGCCGGCGGCCTCAGCCCCCGCGCCGTGGAGCGGGTGGCCACCGTGGACCGTCGGACGGCGCACCCGGCCATCCGTGCCGTCGCCCGCTCCGCCGGCGTTCCCGTGGTCGCGTTCTCACCGGCCGCACTCGACGCGGTCGCCGTCCCCACCCCGAGCCCTACCGTGCGGGCCGCCGTCGGGACCGGTTCGGTCGCCGAGGCGGCCGCCCTCCTCGCCGCCGGGCCGGGGGCCGAGCTGGTGGTGCCCAAGCAGGTGACGCCGAGGGTCACCGTGGCGGTCGCTCGCCGCGCCCGGCCCGCCGGGCGGGTCTCGGTCGTGGGGCTCGGCCCGGGAGGCCCCGCCGACCGGACGGCGGCGGCCGAGCGAGCCGTCCGCCGGGCCGAGGTCGTCGTGGGGTTCTCGGGCTACGTGGCCCAGTGCGCCGACCTCCTCGACCCGTCCCAGGTCGTGCACGAGTACCCGCTCGGCGCCGAGCTCGAACGCGCCCGGCACGCCCTGGCCGACGCCGCCGCCGGGCGGCACGTGGTGGTCGTGTGCTCGGGCGACGCCGGGGTCTTCGCCATGGCCTCGCCGCTCCTCGAGGAGGCCGGCGCCCCAGCCTTCGCCGGCGTCGACGTCGAGGTCGTGCCCGGCGTCACCGCCGCCCTGGCCGCGGCGGCCCTGCTCGGCGCGCCCCTCGGCCACGACCACGCCGCCATCAGCCTGTCGGACCTGCACACGCCCTGGGAGCGCATCGCGGCACGGGTCGAGGCGGCGGCCGCGGCCGACCTCGTGGTGGCGCTCTACAACCCTCGTTCGAAGCGGCGCACCTGGCAGCTCGACAAGGCCCTGGCCCTGCTCGCCGGCCACCGGCCGCCGTCCACCCCTGTCGGCCTGGTGACCGATGCCGGCCGCCCGGGCCAGCGTGTGGCCGTCACCACGCTGGCGGACGTCCCCGTCGACGAGGTCACCATGACGACGTGCGTCATCGTGGGGGCCTCGACCACGCGGCTCGTGGCGGGTCGGATGGTCACGCCCCGGGGGTACGACCGTTGACCGTGACCGTGGACGCCCGCTGCACGGCGTGTGGGGCCTGCCTCGCCACCTGCCCGACGGGCGCCCTCCTGCCGGCGCCGCGCCGGCCCCTTGTCGTCGAGGCTCGGTGCACGGCGTGCCTCGAGTGCGTCGAGATCTGCCCGCGGGGCGCCATCACGCCCGTGCTCGTCGTCGCCGCCGCGGAGGCGGCGAGATGACCGATCCCCTCCACCCCGGCGATCGCGTCCACCCCATCGAGGCCGAGAGCTACCGCATCCTCGCCGAACGTGTGGACCTCTCGGGCTGGGCGCCGGGACCGGCGGCGGTGGCGGCTCGCGTCGTGCACGCCACCGCCGACCCGTCGCTCCTCGCCAACCTGGTCGTGGACGAGCAGGCGGTGGTGGCCGGGGTGGCGGCGCTGGCCGCCGGTGCACCTGTCGTCTGCGACGTCGAGATGGTCCGGGCGGGCATCGCCTCCTCCGCCGATGCCGTCTGCGCCCTGGGCCAGGCCACCGAGGCCGCCGAGGGCGCCGAGGCCACCGATGCCGCCGAGCACCCGAGCCGGACGGCGGCGGGGATGGCGGCGGCCCTCGACCGGCACCCCGTGGGCGCGGTCGTCGTGGTGGGGTGCGCGCCGACGGCCCTCGCCGAGGTGTGCCGGCGGCTGGACGACGGCTCGATCCGCCCGGCGCTCGTCGTCGGCGTGCCCGTCGGCTACGTCGGCGCCGCCGAGGCGAAGGAGGCGTTGGTGGCCGCCGCGGCCCGCGCCGGCGTGCCGGCCGTGACGTTGCGCGGGGAGCGCGGCGGGGCGGCGGTGGCCGCCGCGGTCGTCAACGCGCTCGGCCGGTTGGCCGGCCCGAGCGGCGGCCGTGCCCGGCGCGAGACCGGGTCGGCGACCGGGCCCGCCTGCCTCCTGATCGGCCATGGCACCCGTTCCGCCCCTGGCGTGGCCGAACTGCGCGGCTTCGTGGCCGGGATGGCGGCCGCCCGCCCGGAGGTCGACACCGCCGCCGGCTACATCGAATTCGTCGAACCCGGCCTGGACGAGGCGATCGACGGGCTCGTCGCCGGTGGCGCAGGCCACGTCGTGGGCCTCCCGCTGGTGCTCCTCGGGGCCGGCCACCTCAAGGACGACGGTCCGGCCGCCTTCACCCGGGCCCGCGCCCGCCATCCCGGGGTGCGGTTCTCCTACGCCCGGGACCTCGGCGTCCACCCCGACGTCCTCGCCGTGGTGACCGAGCGGGCGGTGGCGGCCGCGGCACGCCTCCCGGGAGGGGAGGCGGACGCCGTCGTCGTGGTGGGACGGGGGTCCTCCGACCCCGACGCCAACGCCGACCTGGCGAAGGCGGCGAGGCTGCTGGCCGACGGACGGCACCTCGGCGCACCGATCCCCGGCGGCCCGGCAGCGGCGCCGGCGCTCGGGACGGTGGTGCCCGCCTTCGTCTCGCTGGCCCGGCCCGACGTGACGACCGCCCTCGAGCGCGCCGTTCGCCTCGGTGCCCGCCGCATCGCAGTGGTCCCCTACTTCCTCTTCACGGGGCGGCTCGTGGACCGCATCGAGGACGAGGTCGCCGGCTGGGCCGCCACCCACCCCGACCACGCCGTCGTCACGGGTGCCCACATGGGTGCGGACCGCCGCCTGGTGTCGCTGGCGTGGCACCGCTACGACGAGGCCGCCGGCGGCCCCGTCCACATGAACTGCGACGGCTGCCTGTACCGCGCGCCCCTGCCCGGCTACGAGCACCGCGTGGCCGCCCCCCCGTTCGGCGGCCCACCGTCGACCATGGCGGCCGGCAGTGGCTGACCGGATCGGCCACCCGGGGCTTGCCGCCAAGGTCATGGGGGCCGACGACGCGGCGGCCCTCATCGGCGACGGCACACACGTGGGCATGAGCGGGTTCACGGGCGCCGGGTACCCCAAGGCCGTGCCGTCGGCATTGGCCCGGCGCATCGCCGACGCGCACGCCCGCGGCGACCCGTTCGCCGTCGGGGTGTGGACCGGGGCGTCGACCGGGCCCGAGCTGGACGGAGCCCTCGCCGCCACCCACGGGATCGACCTGCGGATGCCGTACCAGTCGGACCCCGTCACCCGGGCCCAGATCAACGCCGGCGAGATGGACTACGTCGACGTCCACCTCTCGCAGGTGGCTCAGATGGTGTGGGAGGGGTTCTTCGGCCACCTCGACGTGGCGGTGGTCGAGGTGACGGCGGTCACCCCTGACGGGGACCTCGTGCCGTCGACGTCGATCGGCAACAACAAGACGTGGCTCGACCTCGCCGACCGGGTGATCCTCGAAGTGAACGCCTGGCAGCCGGAGGCGCTCGACGGCGTCCACGACGTCTACTACGGCACCGCCCTCCCGCCCCACCGCCGGCCGATCCCGCTCGTGCACCCTGCCGACCGCATCGGCGCCCCGCACCTGCGGTGCCCCGCCGACAAGGTGGTGGCGGTGGTCCAGACCGACGCCCCCGACCGGCACGTCGACTTCACTCCACCCGGCCGGGTGTCGGCGGCCATCGCCGGCCACGTCCTCGACTTCCTGGGTCACGAGGTGGCGCGCGGCCGGCTGTCCCGCCAGCTCCTCCCGCTGCAGTCGGGCGTGGGCAACGTGGCCAACGCCGTCATGGCGGGCCTCGACGGCGGGCCGTTCGGGCCGCTCACGGCGTTCACCGAGGTCCTGCAGGACGGCATGCTGGCACTGCTCCGCTCGGGGACGTTGGCCACGGCGTCGGCCACGGCGCTGTCGCTCGGCAAGGAGGCCTTGGGCGACTTCCGAGCCAACCTCGCCGACTACCGGGAGCGGCTCGTGCTCCGGCCCCAGGAGATGAGCAACCACCCCGAGCTGGTGCGCCGCCTGGGGGTCATCGCCATGAACGGGATGCTCGAGGCCGACATCTACGGCAACGTCAACTCGACCCACGTCATGGGCTCGCGCATCCAGAACGGCATCGGCGGGTCCGGGGACTTCACTCGCAACAGCTACTTGTCCATGTTCCTGTCGCCGTCGACGGCGGTGCGTGGCGACATCTCGTGCATCGTCCCGATGGTGAGCCACGTCGACCACACCGAGCACGACGTCCACGTCCTCGTGACCGAGCACGGGCTCGCCGACCTCCGCGGCCTCGCGCCACGCCAGCGGGCCCGCCAGGTGATCGAGCACTGCGCCCACCCCGACTACCGGGACGCCCTCGGCGACTACCTCGACCGAGCCGAGGCCGGCGCGACGGGGCTGCAGACCCCGCACCTGCTGGACGAAGCGCTGTCGTGGCACGTGGCCTACCTGCGCCACGGCACCATGCGGGCCATCGGCTCCTGACGGCCGCCGGATGCGGGCCATCGGCTCCTGACGGCCGCCGGATGCGGGCCATCGGCTCCTGACGGCCGCCGGTAGCGTGCGTCCGTGCACGCTCGGGGCCCGCTTCCGTTCGACCCGATCGAGGAAGCCCGCCGGCAGTGGGTGGTCCACGGCTGGGGCGAGGTCGCGCCGGCCATGGCCGTCGTCACCTCGATCATGCGGCTCCAGCAGGTCTACCTGTCCCGCGCCGACGCCGCCCTCCGCCCCTTGGGGCTCACCTTCGCCCGCTACGAGGTGCTCATGCTGCTCTCGTTCTCTCGCGTCGGGGCGCTTCCTCTCGGCAAGGTCGGCCAGCGGCTCCAGGTGAACCCGGCCAGCGTCACCAACGCCATCGACCGGCTGGAGGCCAACGGGCTCGTCGAGCGCCGGCCCAACCCCTCCGACGGCCGGGGCACGCTCGCACGCATCACCGCTGCCGGACGGCACCTGGCCGCCGTGGCCACCGACCGGATGAACGCCGAGGTGTTCGCAGACGTCGGGGCCGGCCACGACGACCTCGAGCGCTTGTTCACCCTGTTGGGCGAGCTGCGATCGGCGGCCGGCGACTTCCCTGCCGCGGCAACGGGAACGAGCACAGGTCCCGAGGCCACATAGTTTGATGCCGAACTATCATGGTGGCATGGGTACGGCGCGCGAACGGTGGCAGGCCGCCTACGAGGCTGCTCCCCGACGGCCGGTGCCGTTCGAGACCCTGTCGGGGATCGCCCTCGAGCCCGTCTACGGTCCGTCCGACGGCGAGCACCCCGGGCTGTGGCCCTACACGCGAGGACCGTACGCGTCGATGTACCGGACCCGGCTGTGGACGATGCGCCAGTTCGCCGGGTTCGGGACGGCGGAGGACACCAACGCCCGGTTCAAGGACCTCCTGCGGGCCGGGGGCAACGGACTGTCGACGGCCTTCGACATGCCGACGCTGCTCGGCCGGGACTCGGACGACCCACTGGCCCGAGGCGAGGTCGGTCGAGCGGGCGTGGCCGTGGACACGCTGGCCGACATGGAGACCCTCTTCGACGGCATCGACCTCGGGCAGGTGAGCACGTCGATGACCATCAACTCGGCGGCCGCCCCGGTGATGGCCATGTACGTGGGCGTCGCCGACCGCACGGGCGTCGACCGGCGGCGCCTGTCGGGCACCATCCAGAACGACATCTTGAAGGAGTACCAGGCCCAGAAGGAGTACGTCTTCCCGCCTCGCCCGAGCGTCCGGCTCGTCACCGACCTCATCCGCTTCGCCTCGGCCGAGCTCCCCCGCTGGCATCCCGTCTCGGTCTCGGGCTACCACATCCGGGAAGCGGGCTCGACGGCCGCCCAGGAGCTCGCCTTCACCTTGGCCAACGGCTTCGCCTACGTCGAGGCCGCCGTGGCGGCAGGTCTCGCCGTGGACCGGTTCGCCCCCCGGCTGAGCTTCTTCTTCAACGCCCACATCGACTTCTTCGAGGAGATCGCGAAGTACCGGGCGGCCCGGCGGATCTGGGCCCGCTGGCTGCGGGACCGCTACGGCGCCACCGCCGAGCGGTCCCTGCAGCTGCGCTTCCACGCCCAGACGGCCGGGGTCTCCCTCACCGCCCAGCAGCCCGAGGTCAACCTGGCCCGGGTGGCGCTCGAGGCGCTGGCCGCGGTGCTCGGCGGCACCCAGAGCCTGCACACCGACAGCTACGACGAGGCGCTGGCCCTGCCGACCGAGAGGGCCGCCCGCCTGGCCCTGCGGACCCAGCAGGTCGTGGCCGAGGAGACGGGCGTGGCCCACGTCGCCGACCCGCTCGGCGGCTCCTACCTCGTGGAGTCGCTCACCGACGAGCTGGAGCGCCAGGCGGAGGAGGTGTTCGCCCTCCTCCTCGAGGCGGGCAACGGCTCCCTGCTCGAGGGGGTGCTGGCGAGGATCGACGACGGGTGGTTCTGCGACGAGATCGCCGACGCCGCCTACCGGTTCCAACGCAAGCTGGCTGCCGGCGAGTGGGTCCTCGTCGGCGTGAACGGCCACACCGACGGCGACGACGGCACCGGGGTGCCGACCCTCTCCGTCGACCCGGCGGTCGAGGCCCGCCAGCTGGCCAAGCTCGCCACCGTCAAGCACGCCCGCGACGACGACGCCGTGCGGACCGCGTTGGCGCGGCTGCGGGCCGAGGCGGCCGACCCGACCGTCAACCTGCTGCCGGCCCTCATCGAGGCGGCCGCCGCCCACGTCACCGTTGGGGAGTCCATGCGGGCTCTCGAGGAGGTCTGGGGCACGTGGACCGAGCGGGCGGTGGCGTGACGGCGCCGATCCGCGTGCTGCTCGCCAAAGTCGGCCTGGACGGCCACGACCGAGGGCTGCGGGTGGTGGCCCGGATCTTGCGCGACGCCGGGATGGAGGTCGTCTACGCGGGGCTGCGCCAGAGCCCGGAGGCCATCGCCGCCACCGCGGTCCAGGAGGACGTCGACGTGGTCGGGGTCTCGATGCACAACGGCGCACACCTGACCCTGGCACCACTGGTGGTGGACGCCCTGCGGTCCGTCGACCTGCCCGTGCCCGTCGTCGTGGGCGGGATCGTGCCGGCCGCCGACGTGCCGCGGCTGGAGGCGGCCGGGATCGCGGCCGTGCTCGGCCCCGGGGCCTCCGACGTGGACGTGGTGGCGACCGTCCGTCGCGTGGCCGGCGATCCGGTCACCCACGGCGCCGACGGGGGTCGCTGAGGGCCGGGAGCGTCCCGCAATCACTGGGGGGCGCCGTCGGGCTCGAGGCCGCCGGCCCCCGGTGGCCGTGCCGTGGCCGGAGCCGAGGCCGGAGCGGGGCACGGAGCGGGGCACGGAGCCGGGCACGGAGCGGGGCGGGGTCCACCCCGCTCCCCGCCCGCGGTGCTAACACAAGGCCCATGGTGGACACCACGCAGCAGGCGTTCCTCGACATCGCCCAGCACGACCCCTCGGCGCTCGAGCGGCTCGTCCGGGCGAGCGCCGAGCACGTCGAGGCGTCGGGGCTCGACGCGCGCACGTACACGCTGGTCAACGTGGCGGCGCTGATCGCCCTGGACGCCGCCCCTTCCTCCTACATCTGGCAGATCGGCCTCGCCCTCGAAGCCGGCGTCACCCCCGAGGAGATCCTCGGGTTGCTCGTGGCCGTCGGGCCGACCGTCGGCAGCGCCAAGATCGTGGCCGCGGCACCGGAGATCGCCCTGGCGCTCGGGATCGACCTCGAGGCCATCGAGGCCGCCGGCAGGCGATGACCCGGCCGCCGGCCGACCGCTGACCGCTCCTCCGGCCGGCCGGCCACGTCGGCGGTGACCGGAGCGCGCCGAGCACTGTCAGGCGGCGAGGGCCGCCGGCTGCCGCCGGGCACCCGGCCGGCGCCGCGCCGCGAGCGCCGCCGCCGCCCGGCCGGCCAGGTACCACGCGGCCCCCAGGATGCCCACGAAGAAGCCGACCGGCCAGTCGGTGACGTACGAAAGGGCGATCGCCGACCACACCGTGACGAGGGCGATGGCCACCGATGCGGCGATCGTGGCCCTGGGACTGCGAGCCACCGCCCGCGCCGCCGCCGGCGGGCCGACCATGAGGCTGAACATGAGCAGCGTGCCCACCACCGGGACGGCCATCGTCGTGACCACGGCCACCAGCAGCAGGAACCACAGATCGGCGGCGAGGACCGAGACCCCCCGGCCGTCGGCCACGTCGGGCAGCACGGCCGTGAGCAGCAGGGGTCGGTGGAGCACGGCGGCAGCGGCCACGGCGAGGACGGCCAGTCCGGCCGTCGCCGCCAGCTCCTGCGTGCTCACCCCCAGCAGCTCGCCGAACAAGAGGGCGTAGACCTGCGACGAGTACTCGGCGGTCCAGCTGAGGAAGAGCGCGCCGAGGCCGAGCATGACCACGATCACGAGGGCGGAGGCGACGTCCGTCCGGCGCCGGCGGCCGAGCCATGCCACCCCCAGGGCGGCGAGCGGCGAGACGACGCCGAGGCCGGCGATCGCACTGACGCCCAGGACGGCGGCGCCGGCCGCCCCGGCGAACGCCGACATCGGCACCGCGTGGGCGGCGAAGGTGGCGCCGCGCACCACGACGTGGAACCCGACCACGCCGGCCACCACGGCGACCAGGGTGGCCGTGACCCAGGCGGTGGCCATCACGCCGGAGAACATCACGCCCCTGCCCGTGCCCGCGCCCACCCCACGAGCTCCGCGCCCAGGTAGAGGGCCAGCACCAGCGTCACGACGAAGAAGCTCACCGGCCACCCGGTGTGCGACGGCGGCCAGGTGGCGCTGGCGTAGGACAGGACCACGCCGCCCCACGTCGCGACCAGGCCGAGCACCGACGCCACGACCACGGCGGTGAGCGGGCGCCGGGTCAGGCGCAGTGCGGCGGCCGCCGGGCCGACGAGCAGGGCCGTGCTGAGGATGGTCCCGACGGCGACGGCGCTCAGCGACACGACCACACCGACGAGCACCAGGAACACCAGACCCACCGTGCGCACCCGGACCCCGCGGGCGGCGGCCAGCTCGGCGCTCACCGAGCTGAGGAGCAGCGGCCGGTACAGCACGGCCACCAGCACCAGCCCGACCACGCCCAACCCGATCATCACCGGCAGCGTGCCCGGGCTCACGGCGAACAGCGACCCGAACAGGATCGTGATCGTGGCGCCGGTCGTGGTGGAGGTCGTCGTGTCGAAGTACAGGAGCAGCGCCGCCAGGCCGAGCGCTGCGCCGAGCACGATGCCCGTGGCGACGTCGCGTCCCCGGCGGTGCTGGACGCCGAACAGGTCCATCGTGGCCGCCACCGCCGCCCCGACCGTCACGTAGCCGAAGAACGGGTTCACCCCGGCCAAGAAGGCCCCCGAGCCGCCGAGGGTCCCGAGGTCGCCCAGGGCGTGCCCGGAGAACGACTGTCCGCGGATCACCGTGAACACGCCGACCACCCCCGAGACGACGGCCACCACCGCACCCGCCACCACGGCGGTGTGCACGGGGCCGCTGGCGAAGAACCCGCTCACCGCGTCACGAGGTCCGTGGGCCCGGTGTCGCCGGCCACCACCACCACCCGGCCGCCCAGCTCGAGGACGCTGACCGGATGGCCGTACAGGCCGCTCAGCACCTCCCCGCGAACCACCTCCGCCGGCGTGCCGCTGGCCACCCTGCCCTCCGCCACGTACACGATCCGGTCCATCACCGGGAGGAGCGGGTTCATGTCGTGGGCGGAGAGCAGGACGGCCACGCCCTGCTCCTTGGTGAGCTTGGCGAGCAATGTCACGACCTCTTGGCCGTTGGCCAGGTCGAGGTTGGCGAGCGGCTCGTCCAGCAAGAGCAGCGGGGGTTGGGCGACGAGCGCGTGGGCGATGAGGACCCGCTGCAGCTCGCCACCGGACAGCGTGCCCACGCGTGCGTCGGCCAGCCGGGTGGCGCCGACCGCCGACAGCATGGCGTCGACGGCCTCGTCGCGTTGTCGCGAGCGGCGCCGGAACCCGTAGCGGTTGCCGTCGAGGCCGAGCGACACGAGGTCCCGCACCCGCAAGGGGACGTCGGGGTCCAGTGCCACCTTCTGGGGGACGTAGCCGACCTGGGCCCGCGCCGGTCGTCCCGCCGGGCGCCCCACCACCTCCACGTGCCCGCGGGCGGCCGGCAGGAGACCGAGGATCACGCGGAACAGGGTCGTCTTGCCGGCGCCGTTCGACCCGATGAGCCCCGTCAGCTCGCCGGGGGCGATCTCGAAGCCCACCTCGTCGAGGACGTGCCGGCCGCCGAGCCAGACGTCGACCCCCTCGACGGAGAGGACGGTGCTCACAGCTTCGGTGACGACGTCCCCGTCGTCAGGGCGTGGCGCAAGGCCTGGACCTCGGCCTGCATCCACGTCTGGTAGTCGTACCCGGGCGACGGCATCGTCTCGTACACGCCGACGACGGGGACGTGGTGCTGGCGAGCCAGGGCCAGCAGCGACTCGGTCAGCGAGTCGGTCACCTGGCGGTTGTAGACGAGCGCCTTCACCTTGCGGTGGGTGAGCAGCTGCTGCTCCATCGCCACGTCCTGGGGTGACGGGTCGAGGCCGTTCATGACGTCGGACTGGAAGGAGAAGGGCGTCAGGTCCCGGGCGCCCACGGCAGCCAGCATGTCGTCCGCCACCGGCTCGGTGGTGGCCACCGGCGCTCCCGGCTCGGCGGCCGCCAAGGAGGACATGTCCCGGGTCCACGTGCCGAGCGATCGGTCGAACCGGCCGAGGTTCCCGGCGAACAGCCCGCGGTGCGCAGGGTCGAGCGCGGTGAGGTCCCGCGCCACGGCCTTCGCCACCGCCGGCATCGTCGCCGGTGTGTACCAGAGATGGGGGTTGGGGGTGCTGTCCGGCAGGCCCAGGAGCTGCTGGACGTCGATCACCTTGCGGGTGGAGCCGGCGCTCGCCCGCTCGATCGTTGTCATGAAGGTGTCGTAGCCGAGCCCGTTCTGCACCACGAGCTGCGCGGACCCGAGCACCTGGGCGACCCCAGGGCTGGCCTCGAAGGTGTGGGGATCCGTGTTGGGGTTGCTCATGACGGCCGTCACCTGGACCTGGTCGCCGCCGATCTGGGCGATCACGTCGGCGTACTGGTTCTCGGCACCCACGGCGACGATCCGGCCGGCCCCGCGGGCCGAGCCCCCCGACCAGGCCGAGGGCCACCACAGGTCCACGGCCAGCGCGACCGCGGCGGCGACCCCGACGACTGCCGCCGCCGTGACGACGTGCCGCGCCGTCCGGCCGGCCCCGTGCTGCCGTTCCGCAGGTCCCTGCACCACACAGTAATGATAATCACTCTCATCGCTCGCCCACAACTCCGGCCCGCCCTAGGCCCTGCGGGGCGCGGACCTCCCGGTCAACCGGCGTGGCAGCCCGCGCACAGGCCGACGAGGTCGAGGCGGTGGTCCCGGACCTCGAAGTCCTGCCCGGCGGCGATCGCCCGCGCCGTCTCCCCCAGCGCCGCCTCGAGCGCCGCCGGCGCCTCGACGTCTTCCACCCGGCCGCAGGCCTCGCACACCAGGTGGTGGTGGTGGCCCGCCAGCTCCTCGGCCAGCTCCACTCGCCAGTGATCGCCGTCGGTGGCCACCCGACGTGCCACCCCTGCCTCGATGAGCGCCGTCACGTTGCGGTAGGCGCTGCTCTGGGGCAGGTCGGGGACCCGATCGAGGATCTCGGGGACCGTCAGGGGCCGGCCGGCCGCCGCCAGGGCGTCCACGAGGACACGCCGCAACGGCGTGTACCGCTGGTCGAACGCCGCCAGGCGGAGCTCGACTGCCTCGTGCAGTGGCGACGCCATCTCGGCAACATCCTACGAGGTCGGTCCTCGCGCCAGAGTGGGACCTTCGACCCTGGGGGTCCGGGCGTCGGGGACGGCCTAATGGAAGCGTGACCTTCGCCGGGCTCGTGCTGCACAACCTGAGCACCCGGCGCTTGCGCAGCGCACTCACCGCCGTCGCCGTGGCCATCGCTGTCATGGCGGTCATCACGTTGAGCGTCGTGACCAAGAGCCTCCAGGCGTCGGCGGCGAACGTCCTCCAGCTCGGCAACGCCGACTTCATCGTGGCCCAGAAGTCCGTCGCCGACGTGCTGACAAGCACCGTCACCACGGACCAGCTGCACCGGATCGCCAGCACCCCAGGCGTCGGCAGCGCCGTGGGCGTCTTCGTGGGCACGGTCGACCTCAACGCCACAAACCCGATCTTCCTCGAGATCGGGGTCGACCCCGCCCAGCTCGCCGCGTTCGGGGTCCATGTCGTGTCCGGCCGCGCCTACGCGGCCGACGCCCGAGACGAGATCATGCTGGGCTGGCAGGCCGCCCAGGACCTGCACGTCCGGGCAGGCGGCCGCCTCAAGGTCGGCACACTGACCTACACCGTGGTCGGGATCTACTCGCTCAACCAGGTGTTCGGGAACACGGCGTCGATGTTCCCGCTGACGACCCTCCAGGCCCTCACACGCAAGCCGGGAACCCTCACCCTGGCTGCGGTCAAGGTGCGCCCCGGCGCCAACATCACGGCGGTGATGGCGAGGATCGAGCGCGACAACCCGAGCCTGGCGGCTGTCCGGCTGGCCAGCCAGTTCGGGCGCGTGGACCGGAACCTCCAGTTCCTCAACGCCGCCCAGACCGGCGCCCAGATCATCGCGCTCGTCATCGGGGTGATCATCGTGATGAACACGATGCTGCTGTCGTTCGTCGAGCGGATCCGCGAGTTCGGGCTGCTGCGGGCCGTCGGCTGGTCGCGCGGGCGCCTGCTGAGCCTGGTCATGTCCGAGGCGCTCCTCATCAGCCTCATCGGGGCGGCTGTCGGGGTCGCGCTCTCCTTCGCATTGACGACCGGCTTGCAGCATGCGTCCCTCCGCGGCGTGCTCGACGCGCAGTACTCCCCCGGCGTCTTCGGCACGGCGCTCTACACCGCGGTGGCGATCGGGTTGATCGCCGCCCTGTACCCGTCGTTGCGGGCCGCCCTGTTGCGGCCAGGCGCGGCCCTTCGAAGGGAGTGACGATGCCGCCCATCCTCGAGGCCACCGGCCTGCGCGTCCGCTACGGACAGGTCCGCGCACTCGACGGCGCCGACCTGGCGGTGGCGGCCGGTGAGTGGGTGTCGGTGACCGGACCCTCGGGGTCGGGGAAGTCGACCTTGCTCTCCTTGTTCGCCGCCCTCGACCACCCCGACGCCGGCACGGTGCGGTTCCGGGGCCGCGACCTCGCGGCCACACGCCACCTCGACCACTACCGGCGCCACGACATCGGGCTCGTCTTCCAGCTGCACAACCTGCTCCCGCACCTCGACGCCAGGCGCAACGTCGAGATCGCCATGCTCGGAACGCTCCGGCACCGGGCTGCCCGGCGCCGGCGGGCCGACGAGCTCTTGGCCCTGGTGCAGCTGAGCGAGCAGGCGGACCGACGCCCGGCCGAGATGTCCGGCGGCGAGCGCCAGCGCGTGGCGGTGGCCCGGGCCCTGGCCAACGGTCCGGCGATCCTGCTGGCCGACGAACCCACCGGCAACCTCGATCGAGAGAGCGCCCTCAATGTGGTCGGCGTCTTCCGTGACCTCCACCAGCACCAGGGGCTGACCATCGTGATGGTCACCCACGACCCTTCGGTC
>DAHUZJ010000040.1 GCA_027306585.1 Acidimicrobiaceae bacterium
CGAGAGCCAGAGCGCCGGCGCGCTGCCGTAGAGGACCAGGGTGATGGGCACGGCGAGGAGCGAGGCGACGACGATGCGGTAGCGACCGATCTTGGTCGCAAGCGGCGCGACGGACAGCGCACCAGCGACGGCTCCGATCCCCTGGGCCGTCACCAGGATCGTCGTGCCCGAAGCGCCCCTCGAATGGAGGACGTCGATCGCCATGGCCGGCACCAGGCCGATGAACGGGGAGGCGAGCAGGGCAACGATCGAGATGAACGCGACGGCGCTGCGTGCCCCAGGGATCCGTGCGGTGGCGCGGGCACCCTCGATGACGCGGTCACGAAGCCCTGCAACGGAACGGCGTGTGACGAGCGGCAGGCGGACCAGCAGGAGGGCCACGAGCACCGCGGCGAACGACGCCGCATTGATCGCGAAGGCCAGCTCGTAGGAGCCCAGCACCAATACGACGCCCGCCAGCGCGGGGCCGATCACCCGGCCCAGGTTGAATTGGGCCGACGACAGGGAGACCGCGGCAAGGAGGTCGTCGCGCTCCACCAGATCGGGCAGCATGGCTTGGTAGGCCGGGAAGCCGAGGGCAGAGCACAGCCCTCCGCCAAAGGCCATGGCCACCGCGATCGCGGGTTGCGCGTCACCGGTTCCGGCCAGGATCGCGAGGGCGGTCGCGAAGAGGGTTTCCCCCACGGTGGTGGCGAGCAGCCACATACGTCGGTCGTGGCGGTCGGCCATGACCCCTCCGAGCGGCGACATCAAGCCCATCGGAAGGAAGGCGGCTGCGGCGACGAGCCCGGTCCACAGTGGCTGGTGCGTTCGATCGGTGACGAGGATGCCCAGGGCGACCGTCTGCATCCAGGACCCGACATTGGAGACGAGGGCCGCCGACCAGATCAGGGCGTAGTTCCGGTGCCGGAGCGGGCGGAGTGAGGAAGGCAGCCCGCGTGGCACGCGGAGACGCTAGTGCCCGCCGTCAGGCGGCGTTCGGCGTTCGGCGTGGTCCACCCCCGCCCTACCATCGGGGCACGTCGGGACCGCGGGTGCGGGCTGATCCCAGCGCGTCCAGTGGGCGACGGCTCGACACGGGGTCGTACGGAGCGGGAAGGGGAACCGGGGTGGACAGCCGCACAGGCGACGGCACGAGGCCCGTTGCCCGCGCCGCGGCGGGAGCGCCGCCAGCGCCCGTCCGGATCGAGGACCCGGCGGACGACCGCCTCCTCCCGTACCGGGACCTCTCCGACGCCGAGCTCCGCCGCCGCGTCGAGCTTGGGGGCGGCTACTTCGTCGTGGAGGGCAAGGTCGCCGTGGCCCAGTTGCTGCGCTCGGGGCTCCAGGTCGACTCGCTGCTGGTCGACACCCGCCGGCTGGCGGGTGCGGCCGACCTCGTCGCCGGCGTCCTGGCGGCGCTGGCGCCCGTCTACGTGGCCAGCCACCACGTCGTGGCGGCCACGGTGGGCTTCAACCTGCACCGGGGGATCGTGGCGGTGGCCCGGCGGCCGGTGCCGGCGGACCCCGCGACGGTCGTGGACCGGGCTGCGACGTGGCGGGGGAGGGATGGCGGTCGGCCGCTGGTGGCCGTCCTCGAGGGGCTCAACGACCACGAGAACCTCGGGGCGCTGTTCCGTAACGCCGGCGGCTTCGCCGTCGCGGCCGTGCTCCTGGACCCGACCTGCGCCGACCCGCTCTACCGGCGTGCCGTCCGGGTGTCGTCCGGCCAGGTCTTGCGGGTCCCCTTCGCGCGGTTCGCGGCCTGGCCGGCCGGCCTTGCGGCGGTCCGGGACGCGGGGTTCACGGTGGTGGCGCTCTCTCCGCGGACCTCGGGCGGCCGAGGTCCGGCCGCCGACGCACGTCACCGCGCCGTGCCGCTCGGTGACTGGGCCCGCTCGGCGGGCGACGGGCCGGTGGCCGTGCTGCTCGGTGCGGAAGGTCCGGGGCTGACGCCCGTGGCCATGGAGGCCGCCGATGTGGTGGTGTCGATCCCGATGGCGCCGGGGGTCGACTCGCTCAACGTGGCCACGGCGGCGGCCGTCGCCTTCTACGAGCTGTCGGGCGGCTCCGGGAGGGGGCCTTCTCCGACGATGGCGTAAGCCGCCAGGATGGTGGCGAGCGTCCGGTAGTAACCGGCCATCACGACGAGCTCGAAGGTGGCCGCCCCCCCCAGTGCCCCCTCGGCGGCTGCCAGTCCCGCGGGGCTGGGAGCGCCGGAGCGGACCAGCGAGCCGACCAGCGCCGCCACGGCGGACAGCGCCGGATCACCAAGGTCTGCGCCGCCGGCCAGGACGCGGTCGAGCACTTCGGGCGCCAGCCCGGCGGCACGGGCCAGGGGAAGGTGGTGGTCGAGCTCGTAGCCGGATTGGCAGGCGACGGCAGCCGTCACGATGGCCAGCTCGCGGACGGCCTCGGGGAGCTGGCTGCGGTAGCGGAGTGCCGCCCCGAGCTCCTGGAGCGCCTCGCCGACGGTGGGGGAGAGGAGCATCGGGCCGAACGGCCCCGGCAAGGGCCAACCGCCGGCAGGTGGAACGTACTCGGCGAGGAAGCCGGCCCGCGGCCCCGAGACGAGCTTCTCGAGGAGCGAGCGCTGTTCGTCGTCGAGGTCGTCGAGAGAAAGGGGTCGGGGCATGGGCACCTCTGGGCCGGGCGCGGGTGTCCAGGGCCTACCACGCCGCCTGGCTGGCAGGGGTGGATGCCTCGGTCGGAGCGCCGGAGGCAACACTGAAGCTCTACGTGAGATACAACTGGCCAGTACTAACGCTCAAGTACAGGTAGATGTTGGGGTGGCGTGCACTTGGCTCGCATTCTCCCTGGTGGCGAGGTTGGGAGTCTCAGCGGGTGCGTGCGGCCGCGAGCCGCCGGCGAGCGGCGCGCAAGAGGAGGCGACCGCCGACCATGCACGCGCCGAGGAAGCCCAGCGCGACCCCGATGAACGGGGTCGCCGTGCCCTGACCGGCCACCACCCGGAGGACCATCCCCACGGCCACCGTGACGATCGCGATGCCGGCACCGGTCAGGGCGGAGCCCGGCGGGCGCCGGGTCGTGGCCAGCCAGCCGGCGGCGAGCCCGGCGGCGAACGGCCAGACGGTGGAGAGGAAGCCGGCGGCGGTGTCGCCCTGGTGGTGAGAGGCCCGGCCGATGGCGACGAACAGCACCACCGCGCCGATGTCGACGGCCCGTACCGCTCGTGCCATCGTCTCAGGCTAAGCGGTTTGCCGGTGCCGGAGCGTCAACCCGCCGCCCGGTCGTGCCGATCCCCTCACCATGGTGGTGGCGGCGGCCGGCATAGCGGATCCCCGGGTGTACGACCCGCGGGAGGTCGTGTCTGCCTATCAGCCCATCGTCGACCTCTCGTCGGGCGAGGTCGTCGCGGCCGAGGCGCTCGCACGCTGGCCCCGGCTCGGGGTCCGACCGGACACGGCTTTCGAGGCGGCTCGGCGGGCGGGCCGGGTGGCGGAGCTGGACGCCGCGTGCCAGCGGGCAGCCGTGCGAGGCATCGGCGGGTCGCCGTTGCCGGCGGGCTTCCGGCTCTTTGTGAACGTGGAGCCGGGTGCACCCGTCGACGGCCTCACCGAGGAGCTCGGCAGCGCGGTGGTGGCGGAGATCACGGAGCGGGCGCTGCTCGATGATCCGGCAGGGCTGCTGGCCGCCGTCCGCCGGCTGCGGGCCGCCGGCTGCGGGATCGCCCTCGACGACGTCGGCGCGGTGCCCGATTCGCTTGCCCTCCTGCCGTTCGTCGCGCCGGACGTCGTCAAGCTGGACGTCTCCCTCGTCCAGCAGTGGCCCCGCGGGGACCAGGCGCGCATCCTGACGGCGGTCGCCGCCCATGCCGAGCGGAGTGGGGCCACTGTGTTGGCCGAAGGGATCGAGACGGCCCGCCACCGCGACCAGGCGCTCGCGTTGGGGGCCACGCTGGGGCAGGGCTGGTTCTTTGCCCGGCCGGGCCCGCTCGGCGGCTGGCCGGACGTCCGCCGACCCGTTCCCCTGCTGGCCCACGTCGACTGCACTGGGGATACGCCATTCGGCCTGGTCGACCCCACCCGGCTCCGCGACGGCTCAAAGGGTCTGCTCCTCGGCATTTCGCGACACCTCGAGCAGCAGGGCCTCGGGTTGGAGACGCCACCCCTGGTCCTCGGCGCCTTCCAGCAGGCGCGGCAGTTCACCGCCGCCACCGGTCGCCGGTACGCGGCGCTGGCCAAGCGGTGTCCGCTGGTGCTGGCGCTGGGCGCGGGGCTCGGCTCGGAACCCACCCCCGGGGTGCGCGGTGCGGGATTGGCGGTGGACGACCGGCTCCGTGGCGAGTGGACGGTGCTGGTCGTCGGGCCACACTACGTGGGCGGGTTGATCGCCCGGGACCTCGGGGACGGGGGCCCTGAGTTGGAGCGCCGGTTCCGCTTCGTCCTCACCCATGATCCGGCGCTGGTGGTCCCGGCGGCGGGCCTGCTGCTCGAGCGGGCGTCACCGGGCTGACGGGCGGGCGGGGGAGGGCCACCGCAAGAGGCGCACCGTGCCCGGCGGGGACCGCCTCCTCGGGCAGGGGCGGCGGCGGTGGCGTGCCATCCCCGAACGGACGGCCTCCGAGCCGGTCTCGGTCGTGCGGCAGCCACCAGCCGGACAGGTCGGGGCCCGCCGGGACGATGCCCGACGGGTTGAGGTTGCGGTGCACCTCGTAGTAGTGGCGCTTGATGTCGACGAAGTCGATGGTGTCCCCGAAGCCGGGGGTCTGGAACAGGTCCCGGGCGTACGCCCAGAGCACCGGGAGCTCGGTCAGCTTGTGGCGGTTGCACTTGAAATGGCCGTGGTAGACGGCGTCGAACCGCACGAGCGTGCAGAAGAGCCGAACGTCGGCCTCGGTGATGGTGTCGCCGACCAGGTACCGCTGGGCGGCCAGCCGGTGGCTCAGCCAGTCCAACCTGTCGAAGAGGTGCCGAGAGGCACGGTCGTAGGCGGCCTGGTCGCCGGCGAAGCCGCAGCGGTAGGCGCCGTTGTTGACGTCTTGGTAGACGAGCTCGGCCACGACGTCGATCTCGCCCCGACGGTCCTTGGGGTAGAGGTCGGGAGCGCCCGGCCGGTGGAGCCTCCGCCATTCGGTGGACAGGTCCAGGGTGAGCTGGGCGAAGTCGTTGGTCACCACCTTGCCCGTCGTCACGTCCACGATGGCCGGCACCGTGATGCCCCGGCGGTACCCGGGGTCGCGGGCGAAGTAGGCCTCGGCCAGGCGCTCGATGCCGAGCACGGGGTCCCGGCCGTCCGGGTCCAGGTCGAACCGCCAGCTCCGCTGGTCGTGCGTTGGACCGCAGATGCCCAGCGAGAGCGCGCGCTCCAGACCGAGCAGGCGGCGGACGATGACCGCCCGATTGGCCCATGGGCACGCCCGGGACGCGACGAGGCGGTACCGGCCGGCCTGCACCCGGTGCCCGTCACGCCCGTCGGCGGTGATCCGTGTCGACAGGTAGCGCTCGTCGCGCGCGAACTCCTTGGGCGGACGGCGGTTCAACGCTCGCTGTCCAAGTGGGCCATTTGCGGCTCCGGGTAGCGGCTGCCCCGCACGGCGTCCAGCGGCACCGCCTCCTCCATTGCCGCCAGGTCGTCGGCCGCCAGGGGTCGGTCGGCGACGGCGAGCGACTCGGCAAGCTGGTCACGCCGCCGGGCACCGACCAGCGGCACGATGTCGCCGCCCTGGGCCAGCACCCAGGCGACGGCCGCCTGGGCCACCGTCAGCGCCCGCGTCTCGGCCACCACGCGCAACGCCTCCACGAGCCCGAGGTTGTGCGTCAGGTTGTCGCCGTGGAAGCGAGGTGCCCGGGCCCGGAAGTCGCCGGCCGCGGCGAGACGTTCCGGCGTCCAGCGGCCCGACAGGAGTCCTCGCGACAGCACGCCGTAGGCGGTCACGCCGACGCCGAGCTCGCGGCAGGTCGGCAGGAGCTCGGCTTCGATCCCGCGTGAGAGCAGGGAGTACTCGACCTGGAGGTCGGCGATCGGATGCACCGAATGGGCCCGCCGCAGCGTGGAGGCGCCGATCTCCGACACGCCGATGTGGCGAACCCAGCCGGCCGCCACCATCTCGGCGATGGCCCCGATCGTCTCCTCGTAGGGGACGGCAGGGTCGACCCGAGCCGGCCGATAGATGTCCAGGTGGTCCGTGCCGAGCCGCTGGAGGGAGTACCCGAGGAAGCTCCACAGGGCTTCGGGCCGTCCGTCCTGCCCGCCCCACCGGCCGTCGGGACCTCGCAGGGCGCCGCACTTGACGCTCAGGACGACCTCTTCTCGCCGGTGCTCCTGCAGGGCCCGCCGAATGAGCAGCTCGTTGTGGCCCATGCCGTAGAAGTCGCCCGTGTCGAGGAGGGTGATGCCCGACTCCAGGGCGGCATGGATGGTGGCGATCCCCTCGTCCTCGTCGGCCGGGCCGTAGGCACCCGACATCGCCATGCACCCGAGCCCGAGGGACGAGACGACCGGACCTGTGGTCCCGAGCTGGCGCGTGTCCATCTACGACCTCCTTGTGCTCGTGACCCGCCCGGCGGTCGCCGGGCCGGTCGAGACCCACCCGGCCGTTCAGCCGCCCACCAGCAGGCCCAGCCCGATCCCGAGCATCCACACGTCCTTGCTGATCGGAAGGCCCGCATCGGTCGGCCAGATGCTGCCCGGGCGGCGCAGGGCCGGGGTCCGCCAGTAGAGGAGCCCCAGGGCCCCGGAGAACGCGGTGAGGGCCACGCCCGCCAAGCGGTCGCCGACCAGGGGCAGGAGCAGCGTCGCGCCGACGACGATCTCGCCGATGGCGAGCATTTTCACGAAGCGAGCGGGAGGGATGCCCTGGAGCGCGGGGTAGGCGCCGGAGGCCATGCCGTGGAGGGCGGTCGCCCGTTCCGGCGTGGCGCGGAGCTTCTCCATGCCGGAGTGGAGGATGAACGCGCCGGTGGCAAGGCGCGGCGGGATGGCACGGATTCGCATGGGCCGTCCTTTCGTGAGCGAGGGTCGCCTGTGGCCTGGCGCGGCCCCTCATCGGCGAGGGTTGCGCCCGCCGCATCGTGGCCCGCGGCCGGGCTGCGCCGCAACCCGCGTGCCTCGGGTCCGTCGGTGGCGGTGGTCAGCCGCCCGTCAGCCGGCTCCCGGGCCGTC
>DAHUZJ010000015.1 GCA_027306585.1 Acidimicrobiaceae bacterium
TGGCCGGCGTTCGCCGGCTCACCGCCGACCGGCCCGCCGGGACCCCGACCAGCTGGCCCGCGGTCCCGCGCAACCCCGCCGGTTAGCCGGGCCCGGTCCCGGCCGGGCCCCGTGCCGCCCGCTCGGCCCCGGCCAGTCCTACAGGGCGACCCGGTGCAGGTCGAGGATGCCCACGGCGCCACGCAGGCGGTCGAGCACGTCGTCGGGAGCGGGCTCGGTGGTCGACAGCACCATGAGGGCGGTGTGGGCGCCCTCTTCGGCGCTGGGCCCAACCGCCATCGACGAGATGGAGATGCCGGCGTCGCCGAGCGCCACCCCGACGACCCCCACCATCCCGGGCCGGTCGTCGTTGCGCACCACGAGCATGTGCCGCGCCGGCGGCACCTCGACGATGTGGTCGTCGACCATGACCACCCGGGGCTCGGCCGTGGTCCCCGCGCCAGCCAGCGTGGCGGCGACCGAGTGGGTGCCCGACCGGAGCGTGACCAGGCTCTTGTAGTTGGGGGAGGTCGCCGTCGAGGTCTCCGTGACCTCCAGGCCGCGCTGCTCGGCCAACTGCGGGGCGTTGACGTAGGAGACCGGGTCCTCGGTCGTCGTGGCGAAGAGGCCCTTCAGCGCCGAGAGCGTGAGGATCCCGGTGGCGGCTCCGGCCAGGCCGCCCCGGTACTCGATCTCCAGCCGGTCGGGGAGGCCGTCGTGGAGACAGCCGAAGAACCGGCCGAGCTGCTCGACGAGCGGCATGAAGGGCCGCACGGCCTCGGAGACCTCGGTGGCGGCGACGTTGACGGCGTACGGCACGAAGTCGCCGGCCAGCGCGAGGAGCACCTGCTCGGCGATGGTCACGCCCGCCTTGTCCTGGGCCTCCTCGGTCGACGCCCCGAGATGGGGCGTCACGATGACCTGCTCGAGCCCGAGGAGGGGTGAGCCGGTCGGCGGCTCGGTGGCGAAGACGTCGAGCGCCGCTCCGGCCACGATGCCGTCGCGTATCGCCTCCGCCAGGGCCTCCTCGTCGACGATGCCGCCCCGGGCGGTGTTGACGATGCGGATCCCGGGCTTGGCCTTGGCCAGGAGGTCCCGGCCGACCAGGCCGGTCGTCTCCGGCGTCTTGGGGGTGTGGATGGTGACGAAGTCCGACTCGGCGAACAGCTCCTCGATGGTGCGCAGCTCCACGCCCATCGCCCGTGCCCGTTCAGCGGACAGGAACGGGTCGAAGGCCAAGAGGCGCAGCCCGAACGCGAGCGCCCGCTGGGCCACCAGCGAGCCGGCCCGGCCCAAGCCGACGATGCCGAGCACCTTCCCGTGGAGCTCGACACCCTCCCACCGGGACCGCTCCCAGCGGCCGGCCACCAGCGCGGCATGGGCCTGGGGGATGTTGCGGGCCTGGGCCAGGAGCAGCCCGATGGCGTGCTCGGCCACCGACAGGATGTTGGAGGTCGGGGCGTTCACCACCATGACGCCGCGCCCGGTGGCCGCGGCCACGTCCACGTTGTCGAGCCCGACGCCGGCCCGTCCCACCACCTGGAGATCGGTCCCGGCCGTCAGCACGTCGGCCGTCACCTTCGTGGCCGAACGGATCACGAGGGCGTGGGCCCCCGCGACGACGTCCAGCAGCCGGGCGGGGTCCAGTCCCTCTTGGACGTCGACGTCGTGGCCGGCCTCCGCCAGCAGGTCGAGCCCGCGCTGGGCGATCTTCTCGGTCACGAGCACGCGTGCCATCGTCGCTTCCCTCCCGCCGGTCCGGGCCGCCTAGGCCTTGGCCTCGGCGAACAGCTCGCCGAGGCGACGGACCCCTTCCGCCAGGTCATCGTCCCCCAGGGCGTAGGACATGCGGAAATAGCCGGGGGCACCGAACGCCTCCCCGGGCACCACGGCGACCTTGGCCTCCTCGATGCACAGCTCGGCCAGCTCGGCGCTGGTCCTCGGCGTACGCCCCCGCAGCTCGCGGCCGAGCAGCGCCGTCACCTTGGGAAAGGCGTAGAAGGCGCCCTCGGGCTCGGGGCACTCGATCCCGGGGATCTCCCGCAGGAGCCGCACGATGGTCCGGCGGCGGCGGTCGAAGGCCTCCCGCATCTCGGCCACCGCCGCGAGGTCGCCCGACACGGCGGCCAGGGCGGCGGCCTGGGACACGTTGGCGACGTTGGAGGTCTCGTGCGACTGGATGTTGTTGGCGGCGTTCACCATGTCCACGGGGCCGATCATCCAGCCCACCCGCCAGCCGGTCATCGCGTAGGTCTTGGCCACGCCGTTGACGACCAGGCACTGGTCCGCCAGGTCGGGGACGACCACCGGCATCGAGTGCTGCTCGGCGCCGCCGTACACGAGGTGCTCGTAGATCTCGTCGGTGACCACCCAGACGCCCCGCTCGACGGCCCAGCGGCCGATCGCCTCGATGTCCTCCCGCGGGTAGACGGCGCCCGTCGGGTTGGACGGCGAGACGAAGAGCAGCGCCTTGGTCCGCGGCGTGAGGGCCCGGTCGAGGTCGTCGACCGAAACCCGGTACCCCGTGCGATCGTCGGCGTGCACGACCACCGGCCGGCCACCCGCCAGGGCGATCGACTCGGGGTAGGTCGTCCAGTAGGGGGCGGGGAGGAGGATCTCGTCGCCGGGGTCGCACAGCACGGCAAACGAGTTGGCAACCGCCTGCTTGCCCCCGTTGGTGATGAGCACCTGGGCGGCGGTCACGTCGTAGCCGGAGTCCCGCTCGGTCTTGGCGGCGACCGCCTCCCGCAGCTCGGGGAGGCCGCCCGTCGGGGTGTAGTGGTGGAACCGCACCTCCCGGCAGGCGGCCACGGCGGCGTCGACGATGTGGGCCGGGGTCGGGAAGTCCGGCTCGCCCGCCCCGTAGCCGATCACGTGCTCGCCGGTCGCCTTGAGCGCCTTCGCCTTGGCGTCCACGGTCAGGGTGGCCGACGGCGAGACCGCCGCGGCGCGGGCCGAGAGTCGTGCACGGGCGTTTGCAGGGGCGGCAGGCACGAGTGCCATGATTCCATAGTGACAACCGCCCCCATCAAACTGCCTCCCGAGCTGCTCCCGCGGGACGGCCGCTTCGGGTCCGGACCCTCCAAGGTGCGGCCCGAGCAGGTCGCCGGGCTCCTCGACGTGGCCACCACCTACCTCGGGACGAGCCACCGCCAGCGCCCGGTGCGGGCGATGGTGGGCCGTGTCCGCCAGGGGCTCCGCGACCTGTTCTCCCTGCCGGAGGGGTACGAGGTCCTGCTGGGCAACGGCGGGACCACCGCCTTCTGGGACGCCGCCACGTTCGGCCTCATCGAGGAGCGGAGCCAGCACCTCTCCTTCGGCGAGTTCTCCTCCAAGTTCACCGCCGCCGCCAAGGCCGCCCCCCACCTGAAGGACCCCCAGGTCATCGAGTCGCCGGCCGGCACCCACCCCCTCCCCGAGGCGGCC
This sequence comes from Acidimicrobiaceae bacterium, assembly GCA_027306585.1. Classification (GTDB taxonomy): domain Bacteria; phylum Actinomycetota; class Acidimicrobiia; order Acidimicrobiales; family RAAP-2; genus DAHUZJ01. Next base: position 3,406 of record DAHUZJ010000015.1, read on the forward strand.
GAGGACGTCGACCTGTACGCCCTCACCCACAACGAGACCTCGACGGGCGTCGCCATGGAGGTCCGCCGTCCGGCCGGGGCGGTGCCGGCGGCCGAGGGCGGCGGGCTGGTGGCGGTCGACGCCACCTCGGCGGCCGGCGGCCTCCGGGTCGACCCGTCCCAGTTCGACGTCTACTACCTCGCCCCGCAGAAGTGCTTCGCCTCGGACGGCGGGCTGTGGCTCGCCCTCTGCTCGCCGGCGGCCGTCGAGCGCATCGAGCGGATCGCCGCCTCGGGTCGCTGGGTGCCGGCCTCCCTCGACCTCAAGATCGCCCTCGACAACTCCCGGCTGGACCAGACGTACAACACGCCCGCGCTCGTCACCCTCTACCTCCTCGCCGAGCAGCTCGACTGGATGCTGGGCAACGGCGGGCTCGAGTGGACGGCCGCGCGGTGCGACCGCTCGGCCGAGATCCTCTACACCTGGGCCGAGCAGTCCGGGTTCGCCCGGCCGTTCGTGGAGGACCCCCGGGACCGGAGCCACGTGGTCGGCACCATCGACTTCGTCGACGCGGTGGACGCGGCGGCGGTGGCGCGCACGCTGCGCGAGAACGGCGTGGTGGACACCGAGCCCTACCGCAAGCTGGGCCGGAACCAGCTGCGGCTCGCCATGTTCCCGGCGATCGACCCCGAGGACGTGGCGGCGGTGTGTGCCTGCGTGACCCACGTGGTGGGGGCGCTGGCCTGAGCCGGCCCGCCCGCGGCGCGGGCCGGCTCAGCCGGCCCGGCTCAGCCGCGCCGGCTCAGCCGCCCGAGGCGTCCTCCACCCGCTGCTTGCCGGCGGTGATGAACGGCATCATCTCGCGCAGCTCGGCGCCGACCTTCTCGATCGGATGCTGGCGCCCCTGCTCACGCAGCTTGTTGAACACGGGGCGGCCGTTGCGGTTCTCGGCGATCCACTCCTCGGCGAACGATCCGTCCCGGATCTCGCCCAGGATGCGCTGCATCTCGGCCCGCACCGAGTCGTTGACCACCCGCGGCCCACGGGTGAGGTCGCCGTACTCGGCCGTTGTCGAGATCGAGTAGCGCATGCCGGCGATCCCCTGCTCGTACATGAGGTCGACGATGAGCTTCAGCTCGTGGAGGCACTCGAAATAGGCCGACTCCGGCGCGTACCCGGCGTCGACCAAGGTCTCGAACCCGGCGGTGACGAGGGCCGTCATGCCCCCGCACAGGACCACCTGCTCGCCGAAGAGGTCGGTCTCGGTCTCCTCGGCGAAGGTCGTGTCGAGGACCCCGGCCCGGGTGGCCCCGATGGCGTGGGCGTACGAGAGCGCCAGGGCGTGGGCCGACCCGGACGCGTCCTGGTGGACGGCGACGAGGCTCGGCACCCCGCCCCCCTCGGTGTAGGTCCGCCGCACCAGGTGGCCCGGGCCCTTGGGTGCCACCATGGCGACGTCGACGCCCTCGGGCGGGACGATCTGACCGAAGCGGATGTTGAACCCGTGGGCGAACAGGAGGGTGTCGCCCGCGCCGAGGTGGGGGGCGATGGCGGCGTCGTACACCGCCTTCTGCTCGTGGTCCGGGACGAGGAGCATGATGACGTCGGCCTCCCGGGCGGCGTCCTCCAGGGAGGTCACCTTGAGCCCGGCCTCCTCGGCCTTCCGGCGGCTGGAGGAGCCCTCACGCAGCCCGACGCGCACGTCGACCCCGGACTCGGTCAGGTTGAGGGCGTGGGCGTGCCCCTGGGAGCCGTAGCCGAGGATGGCCACCTTCTTCGCCTGTACGAGGGTGGGGTCGGCGTCGGACTCGTAGTACAGCGTGGCCATCGGGAGGGCTCCTGAGATCTGTCGTCGGATGGTCGGCCGTCAGCCGACCTGCGAGAGGCGCGGCGACGAAGCCCCCAGCTTAGGCAGGGCCACGCGACCGGTCCGTTGGAGCCCGGCCACCCGGTAGCCCTCGAGCAGCCGCTCGAAGCTGTCGAGCTGGTCGGGCCGGCCGGCCAGCATGACGGTGAGCTGCGAGGTCCCGACGTCGACGACCTCGCCGCCGAACACCCCGACCAGCTCGATCACCTGTGAGCGCTCCGCCGGCCCGGCCTCGACGGTGGCCAGGAGCAGCTCCCCCTGGACGGCGTCGGCCGGCGCCAGCTCGGAGATCTCCACCACGTTGACCAGCTTGTCGAGCTGGTGGACGACCTGCTCCAAGGGCGCGGCGTCCACGTCGACGACGATGGTGATGCGGCTGAACCGCTCCCCTTCGTCCGTCGGGGCCACGGCCAGCGAGGAGATGTTGAACCCGCGCCGGGAGAAGAGGCCGGCCACCCGGGCGAGCACGCCGGCCTTGTTCTCCACCAGCACCGACAGGACGTGCAGCCGGCTCTCCCGGCTCCGGGGGCTCACCGGGCCCGCCCGTCGTGCGCCGGGTGGACGACGATGTCGTCGTTGGACGCCCCCGCCGGCACCATCGGGTACACCTTCTCGAAGGCGTCGGTGCGGAAGTCGACCACGACCGGGCGGTCGTCGATGCTGTTGGCCTTCTCGATGGCCGGCAGCACCTCGTCGGGGGACTCGACCCGCATGCCCACGCAGCCCATGGCCTCGGCCCACTTCACGTAATCGGGGAGGTCGGGCGAGAGGTAGACCTCCGAGTAGCGCTCCCCGTAGAACATCTCCTGCCACTGGCGCACCATGCCGAGGTACGCGTTGTTGAGGATGGCGATCTTGACGGGGATCCGCTCGGCGCTGGCGGTGACCAGCTCCTGGGCCGTCATCTGGAAGCAACCGTCGCCGTCGATGGCCCACACCGTGCGGTCCGGCCGCCCGACCTTGGCCCCCACGGCAGCCGGCACGGCGAAGCCCATCGTCCCCGCCCCGCCCGAGTTGACCCACGTGTAGGGGTGCTCGAACCGCCAGTACTGCGACGCCCACATCTGGTGCTGGCCGACGCCGGCGACCACGATCGTGTCCTCGCCCGTCTGCTCGCGCAGGGTCTCGATCACCATCTGCGGCTTGATCGGCGGCCCCTCGGTGGGCTCGTAGTGCAGGGGGAACTGCTCCTGCCAGCGGTGGAGCTGGTCCCACCACGGCGCCAGGTCGCCGAAGCCGGCCTCGCCGCCGGCGGCCGACCCGTCGGCGCGGGCGTGCTGGCCGGTGGCCGCCAGGGCTTCGAGGAGCTCTTCGATCACGAGGCGGCAGTCACCGGCTATGCCCACGTCGGGACGCCGGACCTTGCCCAGCTCGGCGGGGTCGATGTCGACGTGGACCACCTTGGCCTCGGGGGCGAACCTGGCCACGTTGCCGGTGACCCGGTCGTCGAACCGGGTGCCGAGGGCGATGAGCAGGTCCGAGCGCTGCATGGCGGTCACGGCGGTGTAGTTGCCGTGCATGCCGGGCATCCCGAGGCACTGGGGGTGCGAGTCGGGGAAGGCCCCGCGGGCCATGAGCGTCGTCACGACCGGGATGCCGGTCCGGTCGGCCAGCGCCCGGAGGACGTCCGCCGCCCGGGCCTTCAAGATGCCGCCGCCGGCGTAGATGACGGGACGACGGGCGGCCCGGATGAGCTCGGCCGCCCGGCGCACGGCCTCGGGGTCGCCCACGGTGACGGGTCGGTACCCGGGCAGGTCGACCGACTCAGGCCAGTACCACTCCATGCGCCCGTTGGCCACGTCCTTGGGCACGTCGACGAGCACGGGCCCGGGCCGGCCGGTGGTGGCCACGTGGAAGGCCTCGGCCACCACCCGCGGGATGTCGGCCGGGTCCTTCACCAGCCAGTTGTGCTTGGTGATGCCCATGGTGACGCCGGTGATGTCGCACTCCTGGAAGGCGTCGGTCCCGATCGACGCCGTGGAGACCTGGCCGGAGACGACGACCAGCGGCGTCGAGTCCATGTAGGCGTTGGACAGCGGGGTCACGATGTTGGTCGCCCCCGGCCCGCTCGTGACCATGGCGACGCCGGGCCGGCCGGTCACCATGGCGTACCCCTCGGCCATGTGCCCGGCGCCCTGCTCGTGGCGGACCAGGACGTGGCGGATCGAGGAGTCGATGATGGGGTCGTACACCGGCAGGATGGCCCCGCCGGGGAGGCCGAACATGACCTCCACCCCTTCCATCTCGAGGCTCTTGATGAGGGCCTGGGCCCCGGTCAGCTCCATGGTCAGCCTTTCTTCACGTCTCGCTATCGGCACACGTGCGCAGGAATTGAAACGACCTCCCCGGAGGGAGGTCGGAAGGCGCGCGACGGGAAGGGTCGCGCGCTAGGTCAGCAGTACGAGGCCCGTGTGGGAAGTCATCACCCGGGACAGTACCAGGGCCGCCGGGCCGATGGCAATCGCCCGCCCGGCCCCGCCCGGGGCCGGCCGGGCCGGGGCCGGGCCGGGCCGGGCCGTCAGGGCTCGGTGACTGCTCCGCGGTCCGCCCCGGTGACCAGGCGGGCGTACTTGGCCAGCACGCCCGAGGTGTAGCGGGGCTCGAACGGCTTGAGGACCGCCCGGCGGCGCGCCAGCTCGTCCTCTGCCACCAGCAGGTCGACCCGGTGGGCGTGCACGTCGATGCGGATGCGGTCGCCGTCGGCCACCAGGGCGATGGGACCGCCGTCGACCGCCTCGGGCGCGATGTGGCCGATGCACAGCCCGTGGGTGCCGCCCGAGAACCGGCCGTCGGTCACGAGGGCGGAGTCGGAGCCCCGCCCGGCCCCCTTCATGGCGCCGGTCACGGCCAGCATCTCGCGCATGCCCGGACCGCCCTTGGGGCCCTCGTAACGGATCACGACGACCGTGCCCGGCTGGATCTGGCCGGACAGGATGGCGTCCATCGCCGCCGGCTCCCCGTCGAAGACGCGCGCCGTCCCCTCGAACTCGCCCTGGTCGATCCCCGCGACCTTGACCACCGAGCCGTTCGGTGCCAGCGAGCCGGTCAGGATGGCCAGTCCCCCGTCGGCGTGGATCGGGTCGGTGAGCGGGTGCACGACCGTGCCGTCGGGTGCGGGCGGGTCGAGGGCCGCCAGGTTCTCGGCCACCGTCCGCCCGGTGACGGTCAGGCAGTCGCCGTGCAGGAGGCCGGCCTCGAGGAGCTCGCGCATGACCACCGGCACCCCGCCGATCCGGTCGATGTCGACCATGTGGAACCGGCCGTGCGGCTTGGTGTCGGCCAGGTGCGGCACCCGGGCGGCGATCCGGTTGAAGTCCTCCAGCTCGAGGGGCACGCGCGCCTCGTGGGCGATGGCCATGAGGTGCAGCACGGCATTGGTGGAGCCCCCGAGGGCCATGGTGACGGCGATGGCGTTCTCGAACGCCTCCTTCGTCATGATCTGGCGCGGGCGGATCCCCTGCTCGAGGAGGCGAACCACCGCACGGCCCGAGGCGAAGGCGAAGTCGTCGCGCCGGCGGTCGACGGCCGGGGCCGACGAGCTGCCGGGCAGCGACATCCCGAGGGCCTCGGCCACCGAGGCCATGGTGTTGGCCGTGAACATGCCGGCGCACGAGCCTTCGGTCGGGCAGGCGTTGCGCTCGATCAGCGCCAGCTCCTCGTCGGAGAGGGCGTCGACGGCGTGGGCGCCAACGGCCTCGAAGACGCTGACCACGTCGAGCGCCCTGTCCTTCAGGCGGCCGGGCAGGATCGAGCCGCCGTAGAGGAAGACGCTCGGGAGGTTGAGGCGGGCGGCCGCCATGAGCATCCCCGGGAGCGACTTGTCACAGCCGGCGAACGTCGCCAGGGCGTCGAAGCGCTCGGCGTGCATCATCGTCTCGATCGAGTCGGCGATCACCTCCCGGCTCACCAGCGACGCCCGCATGCCCTCGTGGCCCATGGAGATCCCGTCCGAGACGGCGATGGTGACGAACTCGAACGGGAAGCCCCCCGCCTCGCGCACCCCTTCCTTGGCCCGCTTGGCGAGCCGGTCGAGCGGCAGGTTGCACGGGGTGACCTCGTTCCAGCTGGACGCCACGCCGACCTGGGGCTTGTCCCAGTCGGCGTCGGTCATCCCGACCGCCCGGAGCATCGCCCGTGCCGGGGCCCGGGTGGGACCCTCGGTCACCTCGAAGCTGCGGGGCTTCATGCCGGGGCGTTCGGTGCTCGGGATGGTCATGGTAGGAGCGTACCCAGTCAGTGCGGGACGGGCGTGGGGCCGGGGCGTGGGCGCTGGTCGGTGTCGGCCACGGTCCCCGGTGACGGCCGGACCCCGGCGGCGATGACGAGCCCCGCCACCACGAACGACGCGGCCATGGTGACGAAGGCGGCGGGGAACCCGAAGCTGTCGACGATCCAGCCGAGCGCCGCCGTCCACAACGCGCCGACGCCGTAGGCGATGGCGAAGTAGAAGCCGAAGGCGACGCGCGGGTTCGCCCCCACGCTCATGTCGGAGAAGACCGCCTGGAGGAGGGGCGACTCGGTGTAGGCGAGGAGGCCCACCACGGCGCCGACCGGGAAGAGCAGCGCCAGGTTCGAGCCGAGGAAGCCGAACGCCACGAGTGCCACGGCGGCGGCCAGGTAGGTGACCACGAGGCTCCGCCGCCGGCCGAAGCGGTCGCCGAGGTTCCCGCCGACGATCGGCCCCAGGACGCTGGCCGCCATCACCACCGTGAACACCGCGCCGACCGTGAGCGCCGGCAGGTGCAGGTGGGTCCGCAGGTCGGCCGGGATGTAGATGCTGAGCGTCCCGAGGCCCCGCCCGCCCGCCGCCACCGTGGCCGCGACCAGTACGGCCCGCACCTCCCGCCGGTGCAGGAGCGCCCGCAGGGACACCCGGGACTGGTCCTCGGCGTCGACGGCGGGATGCCGGTGCTCGGCTGGGAGAGCCACCGCGACGAGCAGCGCCCCGACGCCGAGGGCGCCGGCGAGGGCCACGAGGGCCCACCGCCACCCGGCGGTGGCGATGACGGCCGCCACCCCCAGGGGCACGGCCACCGTACCGATCGACCCGCCGGCGGTGTGCCAGCTGAGCACGGTGGCTCGGCGGTGCGGGAACCGGTCCGACAGGTAGGCGGAGCCGACCGGGTGCTGCGGCCAGCTCACCGCCGCTCCCAGCATCCGTGCCCCGGCGAAGAGCCCGAAGCCGGGGGCCACGGCACCGAGGACCGTGGCCAGGGTGAGCCCCGCGTTCTGGGCGCTGAGGATCACCCTGGCGCGGGTCCGGCCCAGCAGGCCGGTCGCGCCCTGGAGGGCGCCGCCGACGATCCCGGCGGCGGTGAGCACCACGCCCAGCTCGCCGTAGGACACGTGCAGGGCGGCGACCACGAACGGGTAGGCGACGGCCAGCCCGGCGACGTAGAAGTGCTGGACGGCGTGCCCGATGGTCATCACGACCAGCGCTCGCCGATCGTGCGGGTGCCGCGCCAGCGGGGCCTGGGTCCGGTCCACCGCCGGACGTCAGGCCTGCTGCTCTCGGCGGCCGCGCAGCTCCGCCGCGACGGCCTTGCCGTCCGCCTTCCCCCCCGTGACCTTCATGACCTGTCCGGTGAAGAACCCGGCCAGCTTGTCGTCGCCGGCGGCGTAGCGGCGCCACTCGTCGGGATTGGCCTCGACCACCTGGGCCACGACGCCGGCCAACGAGTCGGCCGACATGGCCTCGAACCCCTTCGACCTGGCGACGGCGGCCGGGTCGCCGCCCCCGGCCTCGACGAGCTCCGCCAGCACCGCCTTGGCCTGCGTGGCGGTCAGCTCGCCCGAGGCCTCGAGCTTGCACAGGGCGGCGAACGACGACGGCTCGAGCCGCTGGGCAGCGCCGACGTCGGCCGCCAGCTCGTTGGACGCCCGGACCAGGGCGAGGGGGGCGGGGGACCCGGCGCTGACGGCGGCCACCACGAAGTCGTCGAGGCCCTGGTCCACCACCGACTGGACCTGGTCCTCCTGCGCGCCGGTTCGGTCCTGGCCGAGGAGGGCGAGGAGGCGGTGCCGCCGGGCGGCCGGCAACAGCCCGATCGACGCCGCCGCCCGCTCCTGCCAGGCGGCGTCCGGGGCGAGCGGGACGAGGTCGGGCTCCTGGAAGTACCGGTAGTCGAAGGCCTCCTCCTTGGAGCGCATGGCGATGGTGCGGCCGGCCTCCTCGTCCCAGTGCCGGGTCTCCTGGACCACGGCACCGCCGGCCTCGAGGACGGCGACCTGCCGGGCGGCCTCGTGCTCGACGGCCCGGGCGAGGGACCGCAGCGAGTTGAGGTTCTTGATCTCACAGCGGGTGCCGAAGCGCTGCTCCCCCACCCGCCGCACGGAGACGTTGGCGTCCACGCGCAGCGAACCCTCCTCCATGCGCCCGTCGGAGGCGCCGGTCGCCACCAGCACGGCGCGCAGCTCGGCAGCGTAGGTGCGGGCCTGGGCGGCCGAGCGGATGTCGGGCTCGCTCACGATCTCGACCAGGGGGACCCCCGCCCGGTTGTAGTCCACCAGGGCGTAGTCGGCGGAGTGGATGCGGCCGCCGGCCCCCTGATGGGTGGTCTTGCCGGTGTCCTCCTCCAGATGGGCCCGCACGATCCCGACCCGGCTGCCGTCGGGCAGGTCGAGCCACCCGCCGACGTTGATCGGCTCGTCGTACTGGCTGATCTGGTAGTCCTTCGGCATGTCCGGGTAGAAGTAGTTCTTCCGGTGGAAGGTGGAGGGCCGGACCTCGGCCTGGAGCGCCGCCCCGATGCGCATGGCCAGCTCGACCGCCTGCTCGTTGAGCACGGGGAGCGATCCGGGGAGCCCGAGGCAGACGGGACAGACGTTGGTGTCGGGCTCGTCGCCGAAGCTGTTCGGGCAGCCGCAGAAGAGCTTGGTCACCGTCTTCAGCTCGCAGTGGACCTCGAGCCCGACGACGGTCTCCCAGTCGCTCGCGGCCGGGCCGACGAGGTCGCTGGCCGGGCCGGCCGGGGCGCCCGGGCTCATCGAGCCGCCGCCTCGAGCACGGCCGCCGCCGCCAGCAGCCTCGGCTCCTCGAGGGCGGGCGCCAGCAGCTGGGCGCCGACCGGCAGGCCGTCGTCGCCGGTCCCGAAGGGCACGCTGATGGCCGGGTGCCCGGCGAGGTTCGAGGGCACCGTGCACACGTCGGACAGGTACATGGCCAGGGGATCGTCGACCCGCTCCCCCAGCCGGAAGGCGGTGGACGGAGTGGTCGCACCGAGCAGGAGGTCGACGCCCCGGTAGGCCCGGTCGAAGGCCTCGATCACCCGGGTCCGGACCTTCTGGCCCTGCGCGTAGTAGGCGTCGTAGTAGCCGGCCGACAGCGCGTACGTCCCCAGCATGATGCGGCGCTTCACCTCGGGACCGAACCCGGCGGTCCGGGTGGCCACGTTCATCGCCGCCACGTCGTCGCCGTCCTTGCGCAGCCCGTAGCGGACCCCGTCGTAGCGGGCGAGGTTGGAGGACGCCTCGGCCGGGGCGAGCAGGTAATAGGCCGACAGGCACCAGCCGAGCTCGGGGATCGACACCTCCTCCACCCTCGCACCGGCCGCCGCGAGGGCGTCGGCGGCGGCCCGGACCTGGCGGGCGACGTCGGCCGCCACACCGTCGACCAGCTCACGGCACAGGCCGACCCGCAGTCCGTCGGCCCCGGCGTCGAGCGCCGGACGGGGCGCGGGGCGGTCGATGGAGGTGCTGTCGGCGGGGTCGTGGCCGCCGATCACCTCGAGCATGGTGGCGGCGTCGGCCACGGTGGCGGTGAGCGGCCCGATCTGGTCGAGGGAGCTGGCGAAGGCGACCAGGCCGTAGCGGGACACGGCGCCGTAGGTCGGCTTCAGCCCGACGGTGCCGCAGAAGGCCGCAGGCTGGCGGATCGAGCCGCCCGTGTCCGATCCGAGGGCCACCGGCACGAACCCAGCGGCGACGGCCGCCGCCGAGCCACCCGACGAGCCGCCCGGGACCCGGCTCGAGTCCCGCGGGTTGCGCGTCGGCCGGATGGCCGAGTTCTCCGTCGACGAGCCCATGGCGAACTCGTCCATGTTGGTCTTGCCGACGATCACCGCTCCCGCCGCCCGCAAGCGGGTCACCACCGTGGCGTCGTAGGGCGGCCGCCAGCCGTCGAGGATGCGCGAGGCGCAGGTCGTGGGCATGCCGCGGGTGCAGAGGTTGTCCTTGAGCGCCACGGGCACGCCGGCCAGCGGGCCCGGGTCGCGGCCGTCGGCGACCGCGCGGTCCACCGCCTCGGCCGCCGCGCGTGCCTCCTCGGCGGCCACGTGGAGGAAGGCGCCGAGCTCGCCGTCGCCGGCGGTGATCGCAGCGAGCGCCTCCTCGACCACGTCGGCAGCCCGGCGCTCCTGGGCGCGGACCGCGGCGGCGAGGGCGGCCGCGGAGCGGCCGGAGGTCACGGGGCCTCCCCCACGATGCGGGGCACCCGGAACCGGCCGTCCTCCACGACCGGCGCGGCGCCGAGCACCTCGTCGCGATCGAGGCAGGGCGCGGGCTCGTCGGGACGCAGCACGTTCGCCAGCGGCAACGGGTGGGCGGTCGGCACGACCCCCCCGAGGTCGAGGGCGGCGACGTCGGCGGCGTGGTCGAGGACCTGCGCCAGCTGCCGGGTGAAGCGATCGAGCTCCTCGTCGGTGAGGGCCAGGCGGGCGAGGACGGCCACGTGGGCGACCTCGTCTCGACTGAGCGGTGGGCGGCCGCCGGAGCTCACGACGCCCTCCCCAGGCCGGTCACGAAAGCGACCGTGCGGGACTCGACCTCTTCCCGGTCGAGGTCGACGGTCGCCACGTGGTAGCTGTTCTCGAGCCACACGCGCTCGCAGGGCCCCGACACGGTCGCTTCGACGAGGTCCCCGTTCGACGAGGCGACCACGTGGTCCTCCCGGCTCGTGAGGAGCAGCACGGGGCAGCGGATGCCGCCCAGGCCGACGGCCACCTCCTCGGTGCCCTCGAAGAGGGAGAGCACCGCCGCCAGCGGCGTGCCGTCGTAGCTCAGCTCCTTCACCCCCGGATCGGCGATGTCGGAGCCGATGCCCGGGGCGATCTCGGTGCCCGAGTCGTGCAGCTGGCGGATGGCGGCGCGGAAGTCGTCGTCGGGCGGGGACACGATCGGGTTGACGAGCACGATGCCGGCGATCTCGGGGTGCCGCTCCGCCAGCCAGCAGGTGAGCGTCCCGCCCATCGACAGCCCGACGACAGCCAGCCGCTCGGAGCGGGCGGCCAGGCCCGCGTACGCCGCCTCGGCGGCCTCGGCCCAATCGGGCCACCGCCGCGGGACGAGGTCGGCGATCGCCGTGCCATGGCCTGGCAACAGGGGGAGCTCGACCGTCAGCCCGGCCGCCGCCAGGCGCTCGGCGATGCCGCGCATCGACTGGGGCGTGCCCGTGAACCCGTGCAGCACGAGGACCCCCAGGGGGCCACCGGCAGCCGCAAAGGGCTCCGCACCTGACATGACGGGGGAGGGCACGCTTCGGCATGCTATCCAGGCGACGGGCGGCGCACGGCCGCCCTTCGATGCCCAAGGAGCTTTCGAATGCCCCACGCCTTCCTCAGCGACGAGTGGATGACCGAAGCCCATGCCATCCGCGCCGAGTACCAAGGGAAGACGCAGTCCGTGCCGCACACCGTGCGGATGAACCTGGTGGTGACCGAGATGCCCTTCGGCGACGGCGACCTCAACGCGCACCTGGACACGACCTCGGGCGACGTCGAGCTCAACAAGGGTCACCTCGAGGTCGCCGACCTCGAGGTGACCATCGACTACGTGACGGCGCGGGCGATCCTCGTCGAGGGCAACCCGCAGGCCGGGATGCAGGCGTTCATGGCGGGAAAGATCCGGGTCCAGGGCGACATGGCGAAGCTGGTGCTCCTGCAGACGATGCCGCCCGACACCACCGCCCGGGAGCTGGCCGAGCGCTTGCGCGCCATCACCGACTGACCCCGGCTACGAGAGCTCGGTCGCCGAGTGGGTGTCCGGCGACGCCGCAACGCCGAGCTTCTCCATCTCGGTCTTGAGCTCCCCGACGGTCCAGCGCCCCGGCCGGTCGATGCTCTCGGTCATCGTCCAGTTCTGGAAGTTGCGCACCGTGCCACCCTGGACGAAGAAGACGCGGCCCGTGGCGGGGCAGTCCTCAGTGGCCAGGTACGCCACGAGCGGCGAGACGTTCGCGGGGTGCCACACGTCGAACTGGTCCTCGTTCGGCGCCTTGACGATGTCCGACAGGCCAGGCGTGGACTCGGTCATTCGGGTGCGGGCGGCAGGGGCGACGGCGTTCACCCGCACGCCGTAGCGACCGAGCTCCTGGGCGGCGATCACCGAGAAGGCGGCGATACCCGCCTTTGCCGCCCCGTAGTTGGCCTGTCCCGGGTTGCCGAGGAGCCCGGAGGTCGACGACGTGTTGACGATCGAGGCTCGCACCTCGCGGCCCGCCTTCGACTGCTCCCGCCAGTACGTGGCGGCGTGGCGGGTCGGCACGAAATGGCCCTTCAGGTGGACGTGGATCACGCTGTCCCAGTCCTCCTCGGTCATGTTGACGATGACCCGGTCTCGCAGGATGCCGGCGTTGTTCACGAGGACGTGCAGGTCACCGAAGGTCTCGACGGCCTGTTGGACCAGGCGCTTGCCACCCTCCCAGTCGGCGATGTCGTCCTGGTTGGCCACGGCCTCGCCGCCCTGGTCGCGGATCTCGGCCGCCACCAACTCGGCGGCGGTGCGGTCGTCGCCCGAGCCGTCGACGGCCCCGCCGAGGTCGTTGACAACGACCTTGGCACCCTCGGCGGCGAACAAGCGCGCGTGCTCTCGCCCGATGCCCCGCCCCGCCCCCGTGATGATGGCCACCCGGCCGTCCAGTGCACCCATGTCAACGCCCCTCCTCTGGTCCGCGCGGCCGGCCGGTGGCGCCGGCGTGGACCAGGGTAGCGGGGCACCCGGTGGCAGCCCCATTTGCGTTGGCCCGCTCGAGCAGGAGGCCGGCGTGGCACGGCTGGCCGAGCGGCCACCAGCACACGCGTTCCCGCCACCGGAGGGGGCATGGAGGGGCTCCGGCGCCACTACAGGCCGGGGGCCACGCTCCAGTGGCCGTGGGGCCGGGCATGGGCGTGGAAGTGGCCGGGGATCTGGCGCATCACCCGATCGAGGGACCAACGCCCCGGGCCGAACCGAGCGTCGGCCACCTGGTCGAGGACGGCCACCATGTGGGCCACCTCGCCGTCGGGCGGCTGTGCGCCGTGCCGCTTCCAGACGACCATCGGCACGCCGCACACCTCGCAGTCGGCCACCCAGCAGCGGTCGTCCTCAGCGTGCCAGGGGGTGAGCCGCGCCGCCTCGCAGAGATCGCAGCCTGCGCCGGCCAGGCCGTGGCCGGCGGTCACTGGGTGTACAGCGTCACGGTGCTGCCCGGCTTCACCTGCTGGCCCGCCAGAGGCACGCTGGTGAACACCTTGCCGCCCTGCGGACCGTAGACGGGGCCGACGGTCAGCCCGGCCTTCTGGATGGCCGCCGTGGCCTTCGCCACCGACTGGTTGACGACTGTGGGCACCAGGACGGTCTGGGGCCCCTTCGACACCTTGACCTGGACGGACGAGCCGTAGGGCACTGTCGCGCCAGAGGCCGGTGTGGTGGCGATCACCTGCCCCGACGGCACCGATGTCGAGTATGTCTGTGCCTGGGTGGCCGTGAGCCCCAAGGCCTTCAGGGCGCCGGCGGCGGCTGTGTAGGTCTGGGTCTTGACTGTCGGCACCACCACCGGGGCGTGACCCCTGGACACCGCGATGCCGATGGTCGAGCCGTACGGCGCCTGGGTCGGGTCGAGCCGGTTCTGGTAAGCCCAGTTGATGATGTCGCCGGCCGGGACGCTGTCTGTGAAGGCCAGCAGGGCAGGACACGTGGCCTTGAGGTGCGCCTCGGTCAGCAGCCGCTCGGCGACGGTGCAGGTGATCCCCCCGGCCAACGAGGGCACCGGCACCGACGGCGGCCCCTCGGACGGGACGACGACGAACGTGCTGCCCTGCTTGACCGACGTCCCCGGCGACGGTGTCTGGTGGACGACCGACCCGGAGGCGATCGTCGTCGAGTGCACCGGCGACGCCACGGCGAGCGCCAGGTGGTCGCTTGCGGCGAGATCTCGGGCCTCGGTCAGCGGCTTGCCGAGCAGCGATGGGAGACGGTGGCTCGGAAGGTAGGCCTTGGTCGCAACCACCCACCCGGCGGCGGCGGCCAGGAGGGCGACGACGACCGCCGCCGTGACCCATGGCCACCGGCGTCGCCGCCCTGACCGGCTCGACCGAGCGGCGGTCATCGGCGGCCGGGTGCCCGTCGCGGGCCAGGGCGCGGCGGCCAGCGTGGCGGTGACCGGACCGTCGGCGGCCGCGACCGTGGCGGTGGCTGTGGGGCCCGAGGCGGGGGGCGCCATCGCCATCGCCGTCGCCGTCGCCTCGTCGAACGAGCCGACCGGGCCGGGACCTGCGAGCGGCAACGGGGCGGGGGGCGCCAGCGTGGCGGCGACCGCCCGCAGGCGCTCGGCCAGCGTGACGGCGTCGAGCCGGGAGTGCGGATCCGGCGCAGCGGCACGAGCCAGCACGTCGTCCAGCGGACCCAGGTCCGGATGGCGGGGAAGCGGGGCGCCGATTCGGGCTCGCAGGGTGGCGGTGGTGGTGTCGGCGGTGAACGGGACCTCGCCGGTGAGCGCCTCGTAGAGGACGAGGGCGAGCCCGTACACGTCGGCGCGGCCGTCCACGTTGTGGCCCTCGGCCTGCTCGGGCGAGGCATAGCGGGCCGTGCCCACCATGGCGCCGGCAGGCTCCGTCCAGGCGGCTTCCGCCAGCGCCCGGGCCACGCCGAAGTCGGCCACCCGCACCCGGCCCTCCTCGTCGAAGAGGAGGTTCGCCGGCTTCACGTCCCGGTGCACCAGCCCGCGGGCGTGCGCGTAGGAGAGGGCGTCGGCCACCTGCGTGCCGAAGTGCGCCACCTGGGCGGGGTCCAGCCGGACGCCGCGGTCGAGGACGTTGCGCAGGCTGCCACCCCCGAGGTGCTCCACGACCAGGTAGGGCCCGTCGGCGTCCTCGCCCCAGTCGAACACCCGGAGGATGTGGGGATGGTTGAGCGCCGCGACCGCCCGGGCCTCCGCCCGGAACCGACGAAGGAAGCGCTCGTCGCGCGAGAAGGTCGGCTGGAGCACTTTGACAGCGACCAGCCGCTGCAGGGTGACGTCCTCGGCAAGGTACACGTGGGCCGACGCCCCCGAGCCGAGGGCAGAGATCAGCCGGTACCGGTTGCCGAGCACCCGGCCGATGGAGTCGGAGATGAGGGGCATCGCAGCCCCCCTAGGCTACCGATGCACGGGGGCAGGGCGGTGGACGCCCCGGTCAACGCCCTGCACGCACCCACGGTACGCGCTGTTCCCCGCTGGTCCGCCGTGGGACCTGGGCGCTCTAGGCCGGGAGCTCGCCGGTCTCGAGGAGCTCGTCGAACCGCTCGGCCGGAACGGTGGGAACTCCCAGCGCCTCGGCCTTCGACGTCTTCGAGGCGCCCGGCGACTCCCCCACCACCACGGCGAACGTCTTCTTCGACACGGTGCCGGGCGACTTCCCGCCCCGCACCACGATGGCCAGCTCCGCCTCCTCCCGCGTGTAGCCGGGAACGCTGCCGGTGACGACAACGGACTTCCCGGCCATGGTGCGCCGGACGGCGTCGCCGGTGGCGCCGGGCTCGGTGGTGCTCAGGCCGAGGCGCACCAGTCGGTCGAGCACCACCTGGTTCGCCGGGTTCGTGAAGAAGGCGACGGCCGCGTCGGCGATCACGGGGCCCACCCCCTCGACGGAGGCCAGGGCGTCCACCGGAGCCGCCCGGAGTGCCTCGAGGCTCCCGAAGGCGCCCGCCAGGGCCCGGGCGACGGTGGGTCCGACGTGGCGGATGCCGAGCGCCACCAGGAGCCGGCTCAGGGGACGCTCCTTCGAGAACTCGATGGCGCCGACGAGGTTGCCGGCCGACACGACACCCATGCGCTCGAGGGCCGCCAACCGGCCGGCGTCGAGCGTGTAGAGGTCGGCAGGATCGGTCACGAGCCCTTCGCCGATGAGCTGGAGCACCCGCTCGTCCCCCAGGCCCTCGATGTCCATGGCGGCGCGCGAGGCGAAGTGGACGACCCGCTGCACCCGCTGGGCCGGGCAGTCGATGTTGGTGCAGTAGGTGTCGCTCTCCCCCGGGAGGCGGGTGAGCGGGCCCCTACACGAGGGGCAGGTGGTGGGGAACGTCCACGGCGGTGGCCGGCGACCCTTGGCGCGGACCGGCCCCACCACCTCGGGGATGACGTCCCCGGCCTTCCGCACGATCACCTGCTCCCCCGGCCGGACGTCCTTCGCCCGCACCTGGTCCTCGTTGTGCAGGGTCGCCAGCCCGACCGTGGAGCCGGCCACGAGGACCGGCTCGAGGACGGCGAACGGCGTCGCCCGACCGGTGCGGCCGATCGAGACCTCGATGTCACGCAGCAGCGTGGTGCGCTCCTCGGGCGGGAACTTGAAGGCGACGGCCCAGCGCGGTGCCCGCGAGGTGGCGCCCAGGCGCGCATGGAGGGCCAGGTCGTCGACCTTCACGACCACCCCGTCGACCTCGTACCCGAGGTCGTGGCGCCGCTGCTCGACCTCGCGGCAGCGGGCGAGCACGGCGGCCACCCCTCGTACCACCACGGCGTCCGGGCTCACCGGGAAGCCAGCCTTGGCGAGCAGCTCGAGGGCCTCGCTCTGACGGCCCGGGGGCCACCCCGCCAGGCCGCCGGCGGGCTCGCCGGCCGGGCCGCCGGCCGACCCGCCTGCGGTCTCGGGCGGCGCCCCGTCGACCTCCCCGATCTGGTACGCCCAGAACGACAGGGGCCGCGTGGCGGTGACGGCCGGGTCCTTCTGGCGCAGCGACCCCGCGGCGGAGTTGCGCGGATTGGCGAAGGTCCTGGTCCCCTCGGCGGCCGCCCGCCGGTTGAGCTCGTGGAACGCCGCCGCGCCCATGTAGACCTCACCGCGCACCTCGAGGTGGTGCGGGTAGGGGCCGGCCGACGGCGCCAGCCGGTGCGGGACGTCGGCGATGGTCGCCACGTTGGCGGTGACGTCCTCCCCGGTCACCCCGTTGCCGCGGGTGGCGGCGCGGACGAAGCGCCCGTCGACGTACGTGAGCGACATCGCCACCCCGTCGACCTTCGGCTCGCACGTGAGCGCCAGGTCCGGGAGGTCGACTCCTGGGAGCAGGCGAGCCAGGCGCTCGGCCCACGCGTCGAGCTCGGCCTGGTCGAAGGCGTTGTCGAGGCTCATCATGGGCACGCGGTGACGCACCTCGGCGAACAGCTGCGTTGGCGCGCCGCCGACGTGGCGGGTCGGCGAGTCCTCGGTGGCCAGCTCGGGGTGGGCGTCCTCGATCTGGCACAGCTCCCGGACGAGCGCGTCGAAGTCGGCGTCGGGGATCTCCGGCTCGTCGAGCTCGTAGTAGCGGCGGTTGTGGTACTCGATGAGCTGGCGCAGCTCCGCCGCCCGGGCCGCCAGGTCGGTCACGCGGCCACCCCCGCACCGACCACGGCGTCGGGATCGCCGTCGTGGTACAGGGCCACGGTCTGGCCGGGCGCCACCGGGCGCTGCGGGGCCTCGAAGACCACCCGGCCACCGGTCCACCGGCACGGGGCCGGACGGCCGTGGGCGCTGACCTGGGCCACGGCAGGGGCCCCGTCGGGCAGCGGACCGTCCACCCAGGTGACCGTGGTCGGGTCGAGCGCCACCTCGCCCACGGAGGGGTCGGCGCCCACCACCACCCGGCGCCGTGAGACGTCGACGGCCACGGCGTAGCGGCGCGCCCCGTCGGTGCTGTGGCCCATCCCGCGGCGCTGCCCGACGGTCACGAGCTCGACGGCGTCCACGGACCCCACCGTCTCGCCGGTCCCTGCGTCGACGAGGGTGGCCGGGTGGAGGTCGATGCGGCGGCCCAGGAAGCCCTGCCGTCCCTCCACGCCGTGAATGAAGCAGACGTCCTGGCTGTCGGGCTTGGCGGCGGTTCGCAGCCCCAGCGCTGCGGCGTGCGACCGAACCTCCGCCTTGGTCAGCGCGCCGACGGGGAACACCACCCCGGCCAGCGCCGCCTGGCCGAGCATCGAGAGCACGTAGGACTGGTCCTTGGCCGGGTCGGCCCCGCGGCGCAGCCGGTAGCGCCCGTCCTCGACCGCCACCCGGGCGTGGTGCCCGGTGGCGAGCAGGTCGAAGCCGAGGCGCCGGGCCCGTTCGAGGAGCAGGTCGAACTTGACGTGCCGGTTGCACTCGATGCACGGGTTGGGGGTCCGGCCCCGGGCGTGGGCGTCGACGTACGGCTCGACGACCTGGGCACCGAACTGCTCGGTGAAGTTGAAGACGTGGTGGGCGATCCCCAGCTGCTGGGCGACCCGCCGTGCGTCGTCGACGTCGGCCACCGAGCAGCAGCCCGAGTCGGAGGGGCCGCCCCACAGCTTGAGGGTGGCGCCCACGACCTCGTGGCCGTCGGCCACGAGCAGGGCGGCGGCCACCGAGGAGTCGACGCCGCCCGACATGGCGACCATCACCCGGGCCACGTCAGCGCCGGGGCCGGCCGGCCCCGGCCAACGTGGCCACCGCCTTGGGCACGACCTCGAGGGCATGCTCGACCTCGGTGCCGGTGGTCGTCCAGCCGAGGCTGAACCGGACCCCGCCCCCGCCCAGGCCCATGGCGGCCAGCACCGGGCTGGGCTCGAGCGCGCCGCTGGCGCAGGCCGAGCCGCCCGAGGCGCACACCCCGGCGTCGTCGAGGAGGACCAGCAGCTCCTCGTGGTCGACGCCGGCGAACCGGACGTGGCAGTGGCCCGGGAGCACACGACGTCGGTCGGCGCTCTCGGCGGCCCCGGGGACGAGGTCCACCAGGCCGTCGGCCAGGCGGTCGCGCAGGGCGCGCACCCGCACGATCTCCTCCTCCCGGCCGGCCACGGCGGCAGCGAGGGCGGTCGCCAGCCCGACGGCCCCCGCGACGTCGTGGGTGCCGCCGCGCCGCTCCCGCTCCTGCCCTCCACCGTGGAGGAGGGGGCGCAGGGGCGTGCCCTCGCTGACGACGAGGGCACCGGCACCCTTGGGACCGCCGAGCTTGTGGGCGCTGATCGAGACCAGGTCGGCACCGGCGGTCACGGTCGCCAGGTCGAGCCACGGTGCGGCCTGGACGGCGTCCGTGTGGACCAGAGCCCGGGGCGCGAGGCGGCGCGTGAGGGTGAGGACGTCGGCGAGGGGCTGGAGGGTGCCCACCTCATTGTTGGCGGTCATGACGGAGACGAGGGCCACCTGCTCGTCGAGCATGTCGGCCAGCCGATCGAGGTCCACCGCACCGTCGGCGTCGACCGGCGCCTCCACGTGCTCGACGCCCGGCAGGTACCGGGCTGCCGCCCTCGCCGGCTCGCGGACGGCAGGGTGCTCGACGGCGGAGGTGACGACCCGGCCGGGCCGGGCGGCCGCCCCGAGCACGCCCAGGACGGCCAGGTTGTCGGCCTCGGACCCGCCCGAGGTGAACACCACCTCCTTGGGCTCGGCGCCGAGGAGCCGGGCCACCGTGTCACGGGCCTCCTCCAGGGCGGCCCGAGCCGCACGGCCCACGCGGTGCGACGACGAGGGGTGGCCGAACTGCGTGGCCAGGAACGGCGCGAGCGCCTCCAACACCTCGGGACGGAGCGGCGACGAGGCGGCGTGGTCGAGGTACGCGATCACGGTCCGACCGACACCGACTTGGCGTTGCAGAACTCCTTGATGCCGAGGCCCGACAGCTCCCGGCCGTACCCGGACCGCTTGATGCCGCCGAAGGGCAGGTCCGGCGTGGAGGCGACCATCGAGTTCACGAAGACCTGGCCGGCCTGGATGCCGGCCACCAGGCGCCGGCGTTCCTCCTCGTCCCGGGTCCACACGCTCGATCCCAAGCCGTACCGGGTGCGGTTGGCGACGGCGATGGCCTCGTCGAGGTCGGCCACCCGCTCGACGGTCGCCACCGGGCCGAACACCTCCTCGGTCAACACCTTCATCTCGGTCGTGACGTCGGTGAGCACGGTCGGCTCGTAGAACCATCCCGGACGGTCGGGCGCCGAGCCGCCACACCGGACGGTGGCCCCCTTCTCGCGAGCATCCTCCACCTGGGCGGCGACCTGGTCCCGCTGGGACGCCGAGACGAGCGGCCCGACGTCGGTCCCCAGGTCGAGCGGGTCGCCCACGACCAGGGCGGCCATGCGGTCGGTGAAGCGGTCGGTGAAGGCGTCGTAGACGGCCACCTCCACCACGAACCGCTTGGCGGCGATGCACGATTGGCCGTTGTTCTGCACCCGGGCCTGCACCCCCACCTCGACGGCCCGGTCGAGATCGGCCGTGGCCGTCACCACGAACGGGTCGGACCCGCCGAGCTCGAGGACGCACTTCTTGAGGGCCTTGCCGGCGGCGGCGGCAACGGCCATCCCGGCGCCCTCGCTGCCCGTGAGCGTCACCGCGGCGATCCGCTCGTCGGCGATGAGGTCCCCGAGGACGTCGTGGCCGACGAGGAGGCTGGTGAAGGCGCCGCGGGGAAAGCCGGCCCGCCGGAACAGCTCTTCCAGGAAGAGGGCGGTCTGCGGGACGTTCGATGCGTGCTTCAGCACGCCGACGTTGCCGGCCATCAGCGCCGGGGCGGCGAAGCGCACCACCTGCCACAGCGGGAAGTTCCACGGCATCACGGCCAGCACCGGCCCGAGCGGCTCGTAGCGGACCCAGCTGCGGTCCGTGACGGGCTCGTCGGCCAGGAGGGCCTCGGCGTGCTCGGCGAACCACCGCATGGCCAGGGCACACTTGGCGACCTCGCCCTTGGCGGCGGCGAAGGTCTTGCCCGTCTCGGTGGTGAGCATGTGGGCGATGTCGGGGAGCTCGCCCTCCAGCAGCTCGGCGGCCGTCACCATGCGCCGGGCCCGCTCGCCGACGCCCATGGCGGAGAGCTCGGCGAAGCCGGACGCCGCCGCCGCCAGGCGGTCCTCGACCTCCCGGGGCGAGTGCGGCTCGAACGTCTTCTCGACCTCGCCGGTGGTGGGGTTGACGGTGGAGAAGGGCATGGCACGATTCTCGCGTGCCGGTGTGACCTACGAACCGCCCTTCGCCTTGCGCCGTGGCTTGAAAGCGAACCACCACACGCTGACCATGGTGGCCGCCACGCCCGCGGCCGCCGCCACGGGCTTCACGATCTTGCGCGCGCTCGGCATGGCCCGTGACACTACCGGCGTTCCACCCACACCCGGCCGCCCTCCACCTCGAGGCCTTCCCCCTCTCCCGGCGTGGTCACGACCTCGGTGGCCAGGACCTCCCGCCCCACGTCCTCGAAGAGGGGCGCCAGGTCGTCCAGGCCGGTCAGGTGGAGGCGGACCCGGTCGGAGACCTCCAGCCCGAGCTCCTTGCGGAGCTCCTGGACGTGGCGGACCACCTCACGGACCCGGCCGCGGCGGACCAGGCCGTCGTCGAGCGTGAGGTCGAGGGCCACGACCTCCCCGCCCTCCCGCGACACGGCGAACCCTTCCTGGCCCTGGACCCGCAGCTCCAGTTCGCCCGGGCCGAGCTCGATGGGGCCCCCGGGAAGCTCCACCGTCACGGTGCCCCCCACCTCGAGCGCGGCGGCGGCCGCCGCCGCGTCCACCCGCTCGAGGGCCGGGCGGAGGCCCTTCACCTGCTCCCCCAGCCGGGGACCGAGCACCTTGAAATTGGGCACCAGCTCGAACCGCAGCACCTCGCCCAGCTCCTCGGCCAGCTCCACCCGGTCCACGTTGAGCTCGTCCTCCACGATGCCGGGCAGCAGCACGGGCGCGCCGGGGGCGAGGTACACGAGCGCCCGGGCCAGCGGCTGGCGCACCTTCACCCCCGCCTCGCCCCGCGCCGCCCGACCGAGGGACGCGAGCCGGCGGGCGAGCCCCATCTGCTGCTCCAGCTCGCCGTCGATGGCCTCCGCGTCGACTGTCGGCCAGTCGGCGAGGTGGACCGACTCCTCCTCGGCCGCACCCGCCAGCTCTCGCCACAGCCGGTCCCCGAGGAACGGGCAGAGGGGGGCGAACAGGAGAGCACAGGTGACGAGCGCCTCGTGCAACGTGGCGTGCGCGGCGAGCGAGTCCCCGGGCGGGGCACCCGGGTCGGTGCGCCAGAAGCGGCGCCGGCTGCGCCGCACGTACCAGTTGGACAGGTCGTCGACGAGGCGGGCGAGGGCCGTCGCGGCCTCGAGGGGCTCGTAGGCGTCGAGGGCGTCCGTCACGTCCCGGACGGTCGACGCGACCCGCGAGCGCGCCCACCGGTCGAGCGGCGGGCGGGCGGGCGGGGCCGGCACCGCCGGGTCGCCCGGGTCGAAGCCGTTCAGCGACGCGTAGGTGGTGAAGAAGCTCGCCGTGTTCCACAGCGTGAGCAGGGTGTCGCGCAGGGCCGTGTCGATGGCCGCCAGGCTCACCCGGGTCGAGGTCCACGGCGAGCCCTGGCTGAACATCCACCAGCGGAGGGGATCCGCGCCCCTCGTGCCGAGGATGTCCCAGGGGTCGATCACGTTCCCGAGCGACTTCGACATCTTGCGCCCCTCGGCGTCGACGATGTGCCCGAGCACCATCACGTTGCGGTAGGGGGCGGCGCCGTGGACCAGCTGGTTGACGGCGAGGAGCGAGTAGAACCAGCCGCGCGTTTGGTCGATGGCCTCGGTCACGAAGTCCGCCGGGAAGGCGAACCGCTCCGCCGACCCCGGCACGTGCGGGAAGCCGACCTGCGCCGCCGGCATCGAGCCCGAGTCGAACCAGGCGTCGATGACGGGCTCCACCCGCGCCGCGAGGGGGACCGGTCCGATACCGGGCCCTGTCACGACCGGGGTGTCGGTGAGCGGCTGCGTGTTGGCGCACTCCCGGCACGGGAACGTCACCTCGTCGATGGCCGGCCGATGCGGGTCGACGCCGGTCACGTCCCGGCCGGCCAGCTCCGACAGCTCGGCCAGCGACCCCACGCAGAAGACGTGGCCACGCTCGCAGCGCCAGATCGGGAGCGGGGTGCCCCAGAAGCGGTCCCTCGACAGGGCCCAGTCGACGTTGTTCTCGAGCCACTCGCCGAAGCGGCCGTCCCTGATGTGCGGCGGGTGCCACTCCACCCCTTTGTTGGCGGCGACGAGGTCGTGCTTTCGACGCGAGGTGGCGACGTACCAGCTCGGCTTGCCCCAGTAGATGAGCGGGGTCCCGCACCGCCAGCAGTGCGGGTAGGAGTGCACGTAGGGCTGCCGGCGCAGGAGGAGCCCGGCCGCCTCGAGGTGGTCGTTGACGTCGTGGTTGGCCTCGCGCACGGCGCGGCCCGCCAGCCAGCCGGCGTCGTCGGTGAACCGGCCGTCCGGCCCCACGGGGTTGAGGGTGGGGAGGCCGGCGGACCGCCCCACCATCCGGTCGATCTCGCCGAAGGCAGGTGCCAGGTGGACGAGGCCGGTGCCCTCGTCGGTGGTGACGTAGTCGGCCAGCACGACCCGCCAGCCGTCCTCCTCGTCCACGCCGGCGGGCAGGGGCACCACGTCGAGGGGTCGCCTGTACCGGAGGCCCTCGAGGGCCCGGCCCGGGAAGCGGCCGGCGATGCGCCCCGGGCCCGAGTCGCCGAAGACGTGCTCGACCAGCGCCTCGGCCACCACCATCCCGTCCACCACGGCGTACGGAAGGTCCGGGTTGGCGGCCACGCCCGTGTTGGACGGGAGGGTCCACGGCGTCGTGGTCCACACGACGAGGTGGGTGGGGTGCCCGGGAAGGCCGGCGGGGCTGCCGGTGCCGGGCGGGCCGGGCGGGCCGGGCGGGCCGGCCAGGGGCAGCCGCACGTATGCCGACTCGTCCTCCTCGTCGGAGTAGACGTCGGGCTGGCCGAGCTCGTGGCTGGAGAGCGCCGTGCCGCACCGCGGGCAGTACGGCACCACCTTCAGGTCCTCGTAGAGGAGCCCGGCGTCGAACAGCTGCTGGAGGTGCCACCAGACCGACTGCACGTAGGACGCGTCGAACGTCCAGTACGCGGCGTCGAGGTCGACCCAGTACCCGATGCGCTCGGTGAGCGCCTTCCAGTCCTCGACGTAGCCGAGCACCGACTCCTTGGAGAGGCGGACGAACTCGGCGATGCCGACCTCCTCCTCGACCTGGCGCTTGCCGCCGACGAGGCCGAGGCGCTTCTCCACCTCGACCTCCACGGGGAGGCCGTGGGTGTCCCAGCCGGCACGGCGCCGCACGAGGAAGCCGCGCATCGTGCGGTACCGGCAGAAGAGGTCCTTGTAGACGCGCGCCCAGACGTGGTGGAGGCCGGGCCGGCCGTTGGCCGTCGGCGGGCCCTCGTAGAACACCCACGGCTCCGCGCCGGCACCCTCGCGCTGCTCGATGGAGCGCTCGAACACGCGCTGGGCCCGCCAGCGGGCGAGCTCCTCCTGCTCGAGGGTCACGAAATCGCCGCCGGCCGGCAACGGGCGGAACGGGCGGGTCACGGCCAACGTTCTACGCAGTGGCGAGGGCGTCGGCGAAGTGGGCCGCCGCCACCCGGTCGAGGAGCGCGTCGTCCGCCTGCTCCAGGCTGTCGAGGACGGCGTCGGCGATGGCGACCTCGCGGCGGCTCCGCTCGGCCTCCTCCGGGACGGCGACGCAGGCCATGCGGGCCGCCTTGGCGGCGAGCACGCCAGCTGGTGCGTCCTCCCACACCACGCAACGCTCGGCGGCGACGCGCAGCCGGCTGGCCGCGGTGAGGAAGACAGCGGGGTGGGGCTTCCCGTAGGGCTCGTGCTCGGCCGAGTGCACGACGGTGAACAGGTCGGCCAGGTCGAAGCGGTCGAGCACCAGGCGGATCAGGCGGTGCTCCGACGACGACGCCACGGCGAGGGCCAGCCCCCGCCGTCGGCACAGCTCGACGGCCTCCCGGGCACCCGGCTGCAGGTTGCCCTTCTCGGCGACGAGCTCCATGACCCGGTCGACGATCTGCACCGCCACCTCGTCGGTGGACGGCGCCGACCAGGGGTAGCGCTCGTGCCAATAGCGGGTGACCTCGCGCACGAACATGCCCTTCGTGCGGCGGCACGCATCGGCGACGAGGGGCACACCGAGGCGCCCGAGGAGGTCCACCTCTGCCTCGTGCCACAGCCGCTCGGAGTCGACCAGGAGGCCGTCCATGTCGAAGACAGCGGCCTCGAAGGACGGCGGGGGCGCGCTCAGCTCGGGAGCTGGGCCTCGATGGCCCCGACGAGCGCCGGGTCCTCCGGCACGACCTGCGGGCGGAAGCGGCCGACGACCTCGCCGTCCGACGACACGAGGAACTTCTCGAAGTTCCACTCGACGTCGCCGGCGCGGCCCTCGGCGTCCGGCACCTGCGTGAGCTGCTCGTAGAGCGCGTGCCGCTGGGCACCGTTGACGTCGATCTTCTCGAACATCGGGAAGGTGACCCCGTACGTCGCCGAGCAGAACTGCTGGATCTCCTCGGCGGTGCCGGGCTCCTGCCCCAGGAACTGGTTGCACGGGAAGCCGAGGACGCTGAACCCCCGGTCGGCGTACTGGCGCTGCAGCTGCTCGAGCCCCTCGTACTGGGGGGTGAGCCCGCACTTCGACGCCACGTTGACGAGCAACAGCGCGTTGCCCTTGTACGGCTCCAACGACGACGGGTCGCCCTGGAGCGTGTGGATCGGGATGTCGAAGAGGGCCATGGCGGCAGGTTATCGGTAAGTTCTGGCTCCGCGCCCCGGGCCGTCCGTCCCGGCACCGGCCACGAACCAGGAGGAGCGGCGATGCACGCAGTGGTGATCGACGACGGGGAGCTGCGGTGGGAGGAGCGGCCCGACCCCGAACCGGGCGACACCGAGCTGCTCGTGGACGTCCGGGCGGCCGGGCTCAACGGTGCCGACATGTCCCAACGCGCCGGGCGCTATCCCGCACCCCCCGGGTCGCCGGCCGACATCCCCGGTCTCGAGATCGCCGGCGAAGTGGTCGCCGTCGGCGCGGCGGTGCGCCGCTTCTCCCCCGGCGACCGGGTCATGGGCCTGCTCGGCGGCGGTGGCCACGCGACGCGGGCGGTCATCGACGAGCTGCACGCCATGCCGGTGCCCGCGAGCTTGTCGTGGCCCGAGGCCGGCGGCTTCTGCGAGGTGTTCGCCACCGCCTTCGACGCCATCTTCTCCAACTGCCGCCTGCGCATGGGCGAACGGATGCTGGTCACCGGTGCCGCCGGCGGCGTGGGTGTGGCGGCGGTGCAACTGGGGGCGGCGGCCGGCGCCCGGGTGGTGGCCTCCGTGCGGGACCCGGCCCGGCGGGACGAGGTGGTCGCCCTCGGCGCGGACCTCGTGGTCGCACCCGACGAGGCGAGCGACCAGGGTCCCTTCGACGTCGCCCTGGAGCTGGTCGGGGCGGCCAGCCTGCCCAGCGTCCTCGGCGCCCTCGCCACCGGGGCGCGGGTGTGGGTCGTCGGGGTCGGCAGTGGGGCGCAGATCGAGCTCAACCTGTTCCACCTCATGCGGTCCCGCGCCCGCCTTGGCGGGTCGACGATCCGGGCCCGCGACCGGCGGGAGAAGGCGAACGTCGTCGCGGCGGTGGAGGCACAGGTGCTGCCGCTCCTCGCCAACGGCAAGGTGCGGGTGCCCGTGTGCGAGGCGTACGCCATGGAGGACGCGGCGGCGGCCTACGAGCGTTTCGTGGCGGGCGGGAAGCTCGGGAAGGTGGTGCTCACCGCCTGACAGTGGCGGCGTGGCGGCGTGGCGGCGTGGCGGCGTGTTCGGAAACCGTGAGAGCTCGGTGAATGTGACCTGAGCGTGAAGCAATGGTTCATGAGCGCGAGGCTTCTCATGATATCTCACACTATTTGGTTATGGACAGCCGACGCCGGTTGGCTCGCGGCGCCCGCGGCCACACGATGGGGCCAGCCGTCTGGCGGTCCATGCCAGTGCCGGGGACACGAGCCCGGAGCCGCGTGGCGGGCAGTGCCAGGGCCGCCCAACATGGAGGATGCGACGGCCGCCCCGGGGGACCAACGTCGCCCCGGGGCGCTCCCGTCGCCAGGAACCCCCCGACCGTGCGCCGTCGCCCGACGCGT
>DAHUZJ010000050.1 GCA_027306585.1 Acidimicrobiaceae bacterium
CGATGGCCGGCGTCTCCTGCTTGCAGACCGTGCACGTGCTGGCCCACATGTTGAGGACGACCGGCGTTCCTCGCAGGGACGACATCGTCACCGTCTGCGGTGCCCCGCCGGGTGCGCCGGCGCTCTCCTGGAGGACCGGCAAGGAGAACGCCACCGGTGTGGTGCTCATCGGCGTGTGGAACCCCGCCGTCTGGATCATGGCGGGGCTGTTCATCTTGTTGGAGACGTTGAAGGCCGCGACGAGCGCCACGACGAGGCCGGCGGTCACGACGAGGGCGAGGGGGAGGAGCCACTTCAGCCTCCGGCGTCGCACCGCCGCGGCGTGGGCGTCTCCCTGGGACTCGGTCGCGACGTCCACGAGGGGCAACCTACCCTCGGTGCCAGCGGGGCGTCCGTTCACCCCCGCCCCGTCCGGGAGCCGGCCAGGGGCTTCGCGACGGCGACATCGCCTCCCCGGCGGCCGATTGCAGCGCCGTCCGACCGCCAGTGGGCGCGACGTGCTAGGCCGTCATCGTGCGCTACATCGTCTACGGAGCAGGTGGGGTCGGAAGCGCCGTCGGCGGCCGGCTGTTCGCCGTCGGCCACGACGTGGTGCTCGTGGCGCGCGGCGCGCACCACGAGGCGGTCGCCCGCCAGGGCCTGTACCTGGCGTCCCCGGAGGGACCGCAGACGCTGGCCGTCCCCGTGGTGGCCACGATCGCCGACGCGGCGCCCGGGCCGGACGACGTCGTCGTCCTCGCCATGAAGAGCCAGGACACGGCACAAGCCCTAGAGGAACTGGCGGCCGTGGCGAGCCGGGCGACGCCGGTGGTCTGCCTCCAGAACGGTGTGGAGAACGAGCGCCTGGCCCTGCGTCGCTTCGACCACGTCTACGGCGTGTGCGTGGTGCTCCCGGCCACCTACCTCGAGCCGGGCGTCGTCGAGGTGCACGCACGCGGCGTATGGGGCATCCTCGACCTCGGGCGCTACCCGTCGGGGACGGACGAGCGCTGCCGCTCGGTGGCTCGGGACCTCGAGGACGCCGGCTTCAGCGCGGAGCCGGTGGCGGACATCATGCGGTGGAAGTACCGGAAGCTGCTCATCAACCTGGGGAACGCGCTGGAGGCGGCGTGCGGCGAGGCCGCCCTGGACAGCGACCTCGCCCGGCGGATGGCGGACGAAGCGCGCGCCTGCTTCGACCGGGCCGGGATCGACCTCGTCTCGGTGGAGGAAGACCGGCAGCGCCGGACGGTCATCGAGTGGACGACAATCGATGGCCGTCCCCGGCCGGGGAGCTCGACGTGGCAGAGCCTGGTGCGCGGGACCGGGACCACCGAGGCCGACTACCTCAACGGTGAGATCGCCCTCCTCGGCCGCCTGCACGGGGTCCCGACCCCGGCCAATGCGATCCTGCAGGAAGTGAGCCGCCGGATGGCGAGGGACGGGTCGCCGCCGCACTCGGTGTCCCTCGACTCGCTCGTGGCCGAGCTGGCCGTGGCCGACGAGGTCTTGGGCGCCGGCTGACCCCGACCTTCGGCGCCACAGCGCCCGACCTTCGGCGTTCGCTGCGCACCGGCCCGGGTGGGTGTGGGACGGGAATGGAGAAGATGCCGGAGCTTCTCGTCTGCACCCGGTGGTGAAGGCGCTACGGTCGGCGGCGTGACGGAAGGCAAGGTCTGGTTCATCACCGGCGCGAGCCGTGGTCTGGGCGCGGAGATCGCCCGCGCCGCGCTCGACGCCGGGCACGCGGTGGTGGCGACGGGGCGACGACCCGATACCCTCGCCTCCCGGTTCGGCGACGGGCACCCGACACTGCTCGTGACGGCGCTCGACGTCACCACACCTCGCTCCGTCGAGACGGCCGTCGAGGCGGCGCTGGCCCGGTTCGGGCGGATCGACGTGCTCGTCAACAACGCCGGCTACGGATTGTTCGGCTACTTCGAGGACCTCACGCCAGGACAGATCGAGGCCCAGTTCGCCACCAACGTCTTCGGCGTCCTGCACGTCACCCGGGCCGTGCTGCCGCACATGCGGGCACAGCGGTCGGGCTACCTCCTCACGGTCTCGTCAGTGTCGGGCCTGGTCGGCGGTGAGGGCCGGTCCGCCTACCACGCGTCCAAGTTCGCCATCGAAGGGTTCCTCGAGAGCATCCGTCCCGAGGTGGCTCCGTTCGGGATCAGCTCCACCCTCGTGGAACCGGGGTACCTGCGGACCGAGTTCCTCGGTGAGGAGTCCCTCGTGTACGGCGAGCAGGAGATCGACGCCTACGCGGCGGCGACCGCGGGACTGCGGTCGTCACAGGAGGCGAAGCGCGGGCTGGAGGAGGGCGACCCCCGGAAGCTCGCCCGGTTGCTCGTCGGGTTCGCCGACGTGCCGGCACCGCCACCGCGCTTTCTGGCCGGTGCCGACGCCTACGGGCTCGCCGTCGCCGACCTGGCGCGCCGCGAGGGCGAGGCGTCGGCGGGCCGCGATCTGTCCCTGTCGATCGGCTTCGACGGCTGAGCACCTTCGGCTTCGACGGCTGAGCACCTGCGGCCTCGACCGCCGACCGCCTGCGGCGCCGACGACCCAGGACGCCCAGCCCGGAACGGTGCTCAGCCCGGAAGGATGGTCGCCGCGGCGAGCACCCGGCCTCCGGGCAGCAGGAGCTGCGCCTTCGACACCGAGAGGTCGGCGGGAAGGGTTGCCGCCCAGTAGCCGCGACCGTCGGCGACCCAGAACGTCCCGACCGTGACCTTGCGGCCGTCGTTGCCGACCACCTGGCAGCGGACGGTCACGTCGTGGGGCCCGGCGTCGAGTCGGAGCGACATCCACGGGTGGGCGTGCTCGACGAGCACCACCTGGCCGACGGTGCGGTTGCCGGCGCGCAGTGCCGCCGTCTCGACGGCTCCGTTCCCCGCCGGTGCGGGCGACGACAGCCGGCCGGCCAGTGCCCAGCCTCCGGCGAGCGCGACGGCGACCATCGCGGCCGCTGCCACCAGCCGGGGCCACCGACGGCGGACGGTCCGGGGAGCGGGCTGCGTCACCGCCAGGACCCGCTCTTCGAACCCGACCGGCGGCTCGGCGGGTGGGACGAGCTCGAGCAGGCCGTCGGCCACCTCGGTCATCGCCCGCAGCTCGTCGCGGCACGCCGGGCAGCTCTCGAGATGGGCGACGACGGCCGCTCGGTCCTGCGCATCGGCGATGCCCAGGGCGATCTCGGCGAGCGGCTCGCCGGCGAGCGCGCCGCACCCCTCAGGCACGGTGTGCCCTTTGGACTTCGAGCTCGGCCCGCAGCCGGCGGAGGGCGGTGCGCACCCTGGTCTTGGCCGTGCCGAGGGGTATGCCCTCCCGCTCGGCGATCTGGCTCGCCGACAGCCCGACCATGCCGGCGAGCACGACCGCCGTGGCCTGCTCGCGGGGCAGGCTGCGGAGAGCCTCCCGGAGGGTGCCAGCGGCCTCGGCGGCAACGAGGAGGCCCTCGGGGTCCGCGGCCGGCGCCGGATCGACGAGGCGCTCGAGCAAGCCCGAGGGGTCGAGTCCCGCCGCCGGTCGGACACGCGCCGCGTCGAGGGCGAGGTTCCGGGTGATCACGCCCAACCACCCGCCGACCGATGCCCGCCGGGGGTCGTAGGCGCCGGCGTGCCGCCAGGCACGTACGAAAGCTTGCTGGGCGACGTCCTCCGCCACCGAAGGGTTCCCGGCGATGGCGAGCGCCACGCCGAACACCCGGGCCTGGAAGCGCCGCACGAAGGCGACGGCGAGCTCGGGATCGCCCTGGCCGTACCCGGCGAGGAGCACCTCGTCCGGCAGGTCCTGGATGGGGAGGCCCACGTCACATGGTACGGGCGGACGTCCATGGCGGATTGGTCACGCCGCACCCGCCGGTCCGCCCAGGTCAGTAGCCGTACCCGCCACTGCCGCCGCCGTACCCCCCACCGCTGGTGGTGGTGGTGGTGGAGTGGCCGGACCCGGTGGACGAGGTGAAGGCCGACCCGTCGGTGCCGATCGTCGACCACTTGCCGCCGAACGCTGTGAGGCCCTGGCCGTGCGCCTCTCCGGGGCCGGTGTCCCCGGAGAACGTGTACAGCGGCCAGTGCCCGTAGGTGACCTGCAGCTTGTGCCCGGCACGCCGGATCGTCCCCAGCAGCGACTTGTCGACCCCCTTGCCGGCGACCGGCTCGCGGGCGACGACGAGCGGCGGCCATGCCTTGGCGCAGGAGCCGTCGCACTGGGACTTGCCCTGGTGGTCCTTGCTGAACGCATACAGGGTCTGGCCCCCTGAATCGACGAGCACTGTCCCGACGGCCGCCACCTTGGCCACCTTCAGCGACGGCCCGCTGGTGCCGTGGGCGCCGTGCTTGCCGGAGCTCTTCTTGCCGGAGCTCTTCTTGCCGGCGACCTTCTTCCCGGCGCTCTTCGTCGCGGTGGTGTGGGCGCCGGTGGCGTGCCAGCTGGCACCGGCGACGGGCACGCCCTCCTGAGACCCGAACAGGACGGCGGCCCCGGTGACGAGCATGATCGCCGGCATGGCGACCCGGATGCTGCGTTGCCTCATGTCTCGCACCTCCTGCGGGTGGGCCGTCCTGTCATCACAGGTACGGACGAGCTCGGCCGGCGGATTGCCCGTGAGCGGCTCGGCATGCCCGGTACCACCCGTTGGCGGTGTGCTATTGAGCACGTGTGAGCGACGGTCCGGCCCGAGCAGAGGTCCACGCGCCCGGCGGGTTCGACGCCGCCTACGTGGGTACGCCCCCGTGGGACATCGGGCGGCCCCAGGCGGTGTTCGCCGCCCTGGTCGATGCCCGCGCCCTGCGTGGCCGGGTCCTCGACGTCGGGTGCGGTACCGGCGAGCACGTGCTGATGGCCGTCGAGCGGGGGCTGGACGCGACCGGTGTCGACGCGGCACCGACCGCGATCGCCCGTGCCCGCCGCAAGGCCGAGGAGCGGGGGCTCGACGCCCGGTTCTTGCGGTGGGACGCCCTCGAGCTGGCGGACTTGGAGGAGCGGTTCGACACCGTGCTGGACAGTGGCCTGTTCCACGTGTTCGGCGACGAGGATCGCTGCCGGTACGTCCGCTCGCTGGCCGCCGTGGTGCGGCCGGGCGGCCGGTACCTCGGGTGCTGCTTCAGCGAACGGGAGCCGGGCACCTGGGGCCCCCGACGGGTCACCGAAGCCGAGCTGCGAGCGGCGTTCGTCGACGGCTGGCGGATCGAGGCGATCGAGCCGGCCCGCTTCGAGGTCCTGATGGAGCAGGGGACCGTCGAGGCCTGGCTCACCACGGCCGTCCGCCGCTGACGCGCCGAGTCCACGGAGCCCGACGATGGCGGATCAGGATCGAGGCGGTGGGACGAGGTCGTCCACCCGTTGCCGGCCTGCCTCCGTCAAGACCGACCGGAGGACGGCATCGGCGGCCGCCCGCCACTGGCCCGGCGTGCCGGCGTCATTGTCCGCCCGGTCGGCGCGGCCGCATCCACCACCGCGTCACACCCCCCTGCGAAGCTGGGCGGCGATGGTCAGCTTCGCCTCCGTTCCCACCTTGACGAACCCGTCACCGGCGGCTCCGCCCCAGCTCCGGGCGATCGACGACCCGGTGACCGACTGCGAGGGCGTCCTGGTCCGCCACCGGGACGGTGCCCGGGAATGCCTCGATGCCCACTGTCTCGGCGCCGATCTGCCCCACGGGCCGGTCGACGTGCCCTGCGGCGACGTGTTCGAGGGCGAGTGCCCGCGCTGCCATTGGTCGGCCTGACCTCCACCGCCCAAGTCGCACCGTCCGATCGCGCCGCGTGAGCCCCGGCTGCTGGTCCTGACGGGCTGAGCCCCGGGGGTAGCTGGCCTCGCTCGCGGCGGGGAGGTCGACTCCCGTCACCGGCCCGAGCCCGACGGTGGCTGCCGGGACGGCCGCGACCGCGCCTCGCCCGCGTCCCACGAGCGCCCCACCACGGCGGCGGGCGCTTCCGCCGTAGCCGAGCCGGGGGCGGCACGCGTCCCATGCCGCCCGAGCTCGCCATGGGCCCCGAGAGCCCGTCGTCCCTGGTCGGACGCCATGTCGCGCCGACCAGAGCCGTCCCGCCCGGCGGGGGACGGCCACCAACCGGCGACGGGACGCCCCCTGCGTACCTTGCCCCCCGAACCGAACGAGGGAGGAAGGGATGGCACAGGGGAAGACGACGGGGCGGGCGGCACGATGACGGACGTCGCCATCGTCGGGATGGGGCCGTGGGGGCTCTCGGTCCTCGAGCGGCTCGTGACCGGTGCTCTCGAACGCCCGTCGTCCCGGCACGACCTCACCGTGCACGTCGTCGAGCCGGGCACCCCCGGCTCCGGCGTCTACGGCGGGCCGCAGCCCGACTACCTGATCCTCAACACCCCGTGCGGGCAGCACTCGATGTACCCGTTCGCCGCCCCGGGCCGGGCCGGCATGGGCTTCTACGAGTGGGCGGTGGCCTCCGGCTACCAGTGGGTCGGCGACCGGTGCGACGTCACCACCCGCGGCCGTCCCCTCACGCCCCACGACTTCCTGCCCCGGCGGCTGATGGGGGAGTACCTGGCATGGGCCTACCGATGCCTGGAGCGGGAGGCGCCCGAGGGTGTCACCTTCGTCCACCACCCCACCACGGCCGCAGGGCTCGAAGCGCACGACGGCCGGGAGCGTCTCCGGCTCGCCGGCGGTGGCGTGCTCGACGTCGACCACGTGGTGCTCACCACCGGGCACACGCCCAACGGGCGGCCGCCGGGTGCGGCCTTCCTGCCGCCCTACCCGGTGGACGGCCTCGCCGGCACCGTGCCCGAGCTCACCTCCGTCGGCGTCCAGGGCATGGGCCTCGTCGCCCTCGACGTGGTGATGGCCCTCACCCGGGGGCGCGGCGGCACGTTCGTCCGCCGGGACGGCCGGCTCCGCTACCGGCCGAGCGGCACGGAGCCGCGCATCGCGCTGTTCTCCCGCAGCGGGACGCCGTACTGCGCCAAGTCCCTCGGTGCGACCGACCTCACGGACGAGTTCGAGGCCGTCATCTGCACCCGGACGGCCCTGCGCGAGCTGCGCGCCGACGGTCGACGGATGGACGCCCGCCGCGAGCTGCTGCCGCTCGTGTTCGCCGAGATGACCGTCGCCTACTACACCCAGGCCGCCCGGCTGGCCGAGGGCCCGGGTGCGGCGCCGGTCGTGGCCGAACGGCTGGCGGCGGCGTGGCGGGCGGGCCGGTTCTCCGGGGCGGTGGCCGGGCTGGCCGACCGCTTCGGGGCCTTCGACGCCGATGCCCACTTCTTCGCCGGCGAGAGCGAGTCGTTCGTGAGCTCCAAGGACTACGAGGTGTGGGTCACCGACCTCCTGGCCACCGACGTGGACGCTGCCCTCGTCCCCAACGGGGCGAGCCCGGTGAAGGTCGCCTACGAGGTGCTCCGCCCCCTCCGGGACGCCATGCGCGACGCCGTCGAGTACGGCGGCCTGGCACCGGCCTCCCACCGGGACTTCCAGGCGAACCTGCGCAACCGGGTGGCCCGCATCGTCGCCGGCCCGCCGGTCCACCGCAACGAGCAGCTGCTGGCGCTCATGGACGCCGAGATCGTCCGCACGCCCTTTGGGCCGTCGCCCGAGGTCGTGCCCGACGGCGACGGCGCCGTCGTGGCCTCGCGGCTCCTCGACCGCCAGCACGCCGAGCGGGTGGACCGGCTCGTCGCCGCCCACATCGACCAGCCCACCGTGCACGACTCGAGCTCGCCCCTGCTGCGGCAGCTGTTCGCCGACGGCCGGGTGCGCCAGTTCCAGGTGGACGGCGAGGAGCTGGGTTCGATCGACCTCACGGAGGACTTCCACCCGGTCCGGGCCGACGGGCACCCCGAGCGGCGCCTCTGGGTCTTCGGCGCGCTGGCCGAGGGCGTCCGTTACTACACGGCCTACATCCCCGGCCCGGCGAGCCGGGTGCGGGCCTTCCTCGACGCACGGGTGTGCGCCGAGCAGATCCTGGAGGAGGCGTGATGAGCCGACCGCTCGTGTTGGTCCCGTACGGGGAGCGCTCGGTGGCGTTCCTGCAGCTGGCGGCGGCGGCCGAGGACCTCTGCGACCTGGCGTGGCTCGTCCACTCGGACGAGGCCGACGGCGGGGTCCCACCGCGGTTGCTGCGCCGGTTCGGGTGGGTGGTCGACGGCGCCGGCAAGGACGCAGCCGGCTTGGCCGACGAGGTGGCCGCTCTCGGGCCGGACGGGGTGGTCGCCTTCCGGGACGTGGACCTCGTCCGGATGGCCGAGCTCGCGGCGCGCCTCGGCCTGCCCTTCCACACGCCGGCGGTGGCCCGCCGGCTCGCCGACAAGTCCGAGCAGCGGCGGGCGCTGCGCGCCGCCGGCCTGCCCGTGCCCCGGGTGTGGGAGATCCCCGCCCTCCCCGACGCCGCGTTCGTCACCGACGTGGCGGCGCGGATCACCTACCCGGTCGTGGTGAAGCCGCGGACGGGGTCGGGCAGCCGCCACACGTTCCTCGTGCACGACGCGTGGGAGCTGCGGACGGTCCTGGCCTGGCTCGAAGCGACCCCCGAGCCGTTGGTGGCCGAGGAGTACCTGCGCAGCCGTCCCGGCGCCGAGCGCGACCCCTTCGCCGACTACGTCTCGGTGGAGACGGTGGCCGACGGGACCGGCCGCCACCACGTGGCCGTCACCGGCCGGCTCCGTCCGGCGCCGCCGTTCCGGGAGACGGGCTTCTTCATCCCCAGCACGCTGGCCGCTTCCGAGCAGGAGGACGTGCAGGCCCTGGCGTCGGCCGCCCTCGGGGCCCTGGGCGTCGAGGTGGGGTGCGTCCACACGGAGATCAAGCTGACCCCCGACGGCCCCCGGGTGCTCGAGGTCAACGGCCGCATGGGCGGGGGCGTCCACGAGATGCTCCAGGTCGCTGCCGGCGCCGACCTGCTGCGGGCCTGCCTGCAGGTGGCCCTCGGCGAACCGGCGGGGTTCACGGGCCTCCTGGACTGCCGCCGCATCGGGTACCGCCTCTTCCTCCAGCCCCCGACCTCGGCCCGCCGGGTCCGCACCATCGACGGCCTCCAGAAGGTGGCGGCCCTCCCCGGGGTGGACTGCGTGTCCGTCCACCTCGGCCCGGGCGAGGTGGTCGATGCCCGAGAGGGGAGCCGCGCCTTCGTCGCCGCCGTGGTGGGGTGCGCCGACACCCACGACGAGGTGCTGGCCGTCGACCGGCGGATGTACCAGCTGGCGGGCGTCGCCTACGAGCACGAGCTCCGGCCCGAGTCGTTGCCGCTCGAGGGGGGCGAGCCCGAGAAGGGACCGACGGAGGCCGTGGCATGAGCTTGGCGGCCGCGGCCCGAGGCTGGTGGGGGCCGGCGAAGCTGCCGCCGGCGCCCGCGCTCGAGATCGCGCTCGTCAACAACATGCCGGACGCCGCCTTCGAGGAGTCGGAGCGGCAGTTCTCCCGGCTGCTGTTCGCCGGGGCCGGGAGCACCCGCGTGGAGGTGCGCCTCACCACCCTGCCCGAGCCGGGCCGGAGCGAGGCGGTCCGGCGCCGGTTGGCCGAGCGGTACGAGGACCTCGACGAGCTGTACCGGCGGCCGCCCGACGCCGTGGTGGTGACCGGCGCCGAGCCCCGAGCCGACCGCCTTCGCGACGAGCCCCTGTGGCCGGCCCTCGCCGACCTCGTCCGGTGGTCGGTCGAGTCGACGTCCTCGCTCGTCTGCTCGTGCCTCGCCGCCCACGGGGCCCTGCTGGCCCTGGACGGCGTGGACCGCCGACAGCTGGTGGCCAAGGCGAGCGGGGTCTACGCCCAGTCGGTGCGGGCCGGCCATCCGCTCACGGAAGGCATCGGGCCGGTGACGTGCCCGCACTCCCGCCACAACGACGTGCCGGCGCCGACGGTCGAGGCCGCCGGGTACGCCGTCCTGCTCGGGTGGGGTGAGGCCGGGTGGAGCGTCGCGGTACGCGACGACCCGGCGCTGGTGCTCCTCTTGCAGGGCCACCCCGAGTACTCCCGTACCACGCTCCTGCGCGAGTACCGGCGCGACGTGGGCCGCTACCTGGCGGGGGTTCGCCCCCACTACCCGGACGTGCCGGGCGGCTACCTCGACGCCCAGGGCACGGCGCTCGCCGGCGCCTTCCGGCTTCGGGCGACGGCCCCCGGCGCGGGACCGGACCTGCTGGCCGTCTTTCCCTTCGACGCCCTCGCCCGCCGCATCGAGGCGGAGTGGCGAGCCCCCATGGACCGGCTGGTCGCCAACTGGCTCGACGAGGTGCAGGCGCGCAAGCTGTCACACTCGTGGCGACGGGCGGGTTGAGGCCGAGCCGAAGGGGGGACACGATGCGCGACGAGACGCTCGCCATCCATGGCGGGTACGACGGGGAGTCGACCCGCTCCGCGGCGGTCCCGATCTACCAGACGGTCACCCACGAGCTGCCCGACGCGGAAGAGGCCGGGCGGATCTTCGACCTCGAGTCGCCCGGCTTCCACTACAACCGCCTCAACAACCCGACCAACGACGTCCTCGAGCGGCGGCTGGCGGCGCTCGAGGACGGGGTGGGCGCGCTCGCCGTGAGCTCCGGGGCGGCCGCCGTGTACCAGGCGCTCCGCAACCTCGCCACCGCCGGCACCAACGTCGTCACGTCGCCCGAGCTCTACGGGGCCACTTACACGCTGCTCGCCCACGGCTTGGCCGAGGAGGGCATCGAGGCGCGCATCGCCGACGACTGCGATCCGGAGACCATGGCCGGCCTCATCGACGAGGGGACCCGAGCGGTCTTCTGCGAGAGCGTCAGCAACCCGGCGGGCACCGTGATCGACCTCGACCGGCTGAGCGAGCTGGCGCACGAGCGGGGCGTGCCGCTCGTCGTCGACAACACCATCGCCACGCCGCTCCTCCTCAAGCCGATCGCCCACGGCGCCGACGTGGTCGTCCACTCGCTGACCAAGTTCGTCGGTGGCCACGGTGTGGTGCTCGGCGGGATCATCGTGGACGGCGGGCGCTTCCCGTGGGCCGACCACGCCGAGCGGTTCCCCATGCTGAACCGGCCGGAGCCCGCCTTCCACGGCGTCGTCTACGCCCGCGACTTTCCCGACAACGCCTACATCGTGCGCTGCCGCACGGTCGGGATGCGCAACACCGGGCCGACGCTGGCGCCGTTCAGTGCGTTCCTCGCCCTTCAGGGGCTCGAGACCCTGGCCGTCCGGCTCGAGCGCCAGCAGGCCAACGCCCGCGCCGTGGCCGAGCACCTCGCCGCCGACCCCCGTGTGGCCTGGGTGCGCTACGCCGGCTTCCCCGACCATCCGTCGCACGACGCCGTCCAGCGGTACCTCGGCGGCCGCGCCCCGTCCATCCTCACCTTCGGGGCGCAGGGCGGGTACGCCGCGAGCCTGCGGTTCTTCGACTCGGTCCGGCTCTTCAAGCGCGTGCTCAACCTGGGCGACACGAAGTCCCTCGTGGTGCACCCGGCGTCGACCACCCACCGGCAGCTGACGCCGGGCGACCTCGAGAAGGCAGGGATCCCAGCGGACATGATCCGCCTGTCGATCGGCATCGAGCACGTGGACGACCTCTTGGCCGACCTCGACCACGCGCTGTCGGCGGCGGTGGGTGAGGGCTGAGCCCGCGTCGACCCGCGCCGGAGGAGCTGGCCGGCCGGCCGGGGCTCAGGGCACCCGCGCGGTGAGCAGCGCCTCGGCGGTGTAGGGCCGGAGGCCGTCGCGGCGCTCGGACAAGTACCGGTCGACGAGGTCCTCGATCGACGGGTGGTCGGCGACCTCGAGCCCCGCGCCGGTGGCGATCGACTCGGCCTCGAGACGAGAGAGGTGGGTCACGATCGGCTCGCCGGCGTCGGCCGCCAGCCGCCCGGCGATCTGGTCGAACTGGCGCCCGATGTCGTCGAGCGCCTCGTCGTCGGGGGCGTAGGTGAGGACGATCTCCGAGCCCGGGCCGCAGCGCGCCACCGTCCGCAGCGTGGTGTCGATGGCGTCGACCGTGAGGTACATGCTGACGCCCAGCCAGCTGAAGCACGTGCGGGCGGACCAGTCGAACCCGGCGTCGTCGAGCCGGTCGGCCAAGGTGTCGACCTCGAAGTCGACCGGGACGTAGGCGACGTTGCCCGGCTCGGGCAGCCCGAGCTCTGCCGCCCGGTCGCGCTTGCCTCGCTGGGACGCCGGATGGTCGACCTCGAAGACGCGCAGGGTCCGGACGAGGTCCGGCCGCCGCCAGACGAACGCGTCCAGTCCCGCACCGAGCACCACGTACTGCGCGAACTCGCCGGCGACGAGCCGGCTCTCGGCGTAGTGGGAACGGAGGACGATGCCGGCCCGGTAGGCCCGGTCCACCGGCTCGGGGTAGTGCCGCTCCGTCCGCCGCTCGATCAGCCGCCAGATCGGGCCGACGAGCACCAGGGCGAACGGGTCGTCGAGGACCCACGGGGCATCGTCGTACAAGCGGTGCCGGGCGCGAGCCACCGCCGTCGCCATGGCGGTCCTGCTGGGTTCCCCCTCCATGCGTGGTCCTCCTGAGACCTCTGTGGGCCGGAGCCGGCCGAACCGGACCCGTGCACCCCGGCCGCCGACCCGGGCGGGCGGTGGCCCTCAGGCATCAGACGGCGTGCCGGCGAGGGCCCGATCGCCGAGCACGTCGGGCCTGCGTCGACGCTTGCCCCGTCGCTTGACACGGTACATCGCGTCGTCGGCCTCACGGACCAGGCCGTCGACGTCGCGTACGGGGGGCACGCCGGTCGCCGTGCCGATGCTGGCGGTGAGGGCGATGACGAGGCTGTTGGGCGTCATCGGGCGACGGATGGCGGCGTCGATGCGGCGCGCCACCGACAGGACCCATCGGCGGTCCGGGAGCCCCTCGCAGATCACCACGAACTCGTCACCGCCGAGACGGGCCACCGTGTCCTCCGGGCGAACCGTCGCCAACAGGCGCCTCGCCGTCTCCTGGAGCACGAGGTCCCCCACGAGGTGGCCCCACCCGTCGTTGACCTCCTTGAAGTCGTCGAGGTCGATGAAGACCACGCCGACGTTCCCGCGGTCCGGATGGCGCCGGCTGCGCTCACCGGCCTGCGCCAAGCGGTCGAACAGCAGCACCCGGTTGGCCAGGCCGGTCAGCGAGTCGTGGAGGGCGTGGTGCTCGAGGGCGGCCTCCTTCTGGGCCAGCGTCTCGTCGAAGGCGCGGCTCCGGCGGTCGAACGTCCGGCCGATCTGCAACAGGTTGCGGCGGAAGCCGGCGTCCACGCCGCCGTGGAACGCGAGCAGCAGGGCGAGCGAACCTCCTTGGCGGTCGACCTCCTCGCGCAGGATGTCACGCACGGCGTCGCGAAAGGCGAGGTTGGCCAGGACCATGCGGGTGATCTGTCCGGTGACGCTGGTCGCCTTGTCGCCGGTGCCGACCAGGTGCTGGAGCTCCTCGCGGGAGGCGACCTCGCCGGTCCGGACCCACCGGATGGTCAGCATCACCCCGTGGCGCGTGTACCCGGCTTGCGACTCGAGGAGCCGGGGCGGCGCCGGGAGCGCACCGTCGGCCGCGATGGCGTGCAGGACGGCAGCGACGACCTCTTCGGCGCGTTGCTCGAGGGCATCGGCGACCGCCGTACGTACCGGTGCCGTCGCCGGCTGGAAGGCCTGAGCGTGCAGCCACGGACCGGAGGTGTATGTCCCCGCCGCCCGTGGTGGTCGCTGCTCCACGTCCATGGCTCCCCCCGGGGCTCGAGGCACGCCTCGGCCACCGTCCCAATTGTCGTCACGCGACCCCTGGCGCTTGCCTGCTCCTCCAGGGCCACCTACCGGGTCGCCCCGAAGCCGCCCCCGCGCGGGGACCTGAGGGCGGACCGAGGCGGGGGCCCGGCAGCCGCGGGTGCCGTGGCTAACATCCGCTGGGTGACCGGGCCACAGCTCTCGCACGGGGCCCCGGTCGGGGCCTCCTCCTTCACTCGTGCACCCGCGGCGGCCGGCGATGCCGACGACGCGCTGACGGCCGCCTACCGCAGGTTCCTGGCGACCCACCCTTCGCCGCCCGGCGGCTCGCTGCTCGGCCAGACCGTGGCCATCGCGCCGGTCCGGCAGGCGTTCCTGCCGCTCGTGCCGCTCGCCCCGGGCTGGCGCGTCCTCGACGTCGGCACCGGGTACGGCTCGGTGGCGTTCGAGCTCGCGCACCGGCAGCCGGTGACGGTGACGGGCGTCGACGTCGACCCGGCGGTCGCCGCCGCCGCCGGTGAGCTCGCCGGCGGGCTGACCTCGTGGTTGGACCCCGGCGCCACGGTGGCGTTCCGCGAGGGCTCGGCAGAGGCGTTGCCGGTTCCCGACGGCTCGTTCGAGCTGGCCACGGCCACCCTCCTCCTCCAGCACGTCCCCTCCCCGCCGGCCGTGGTCGCCGAGCTCTGGCGAGTGCTGCGCCCCGGAGGGCTGGCCTTCGCCTTCGACGTCGACGACGGGCTCGGGGCGACCTACCCGCGCTCCGAGGCCCTGGACCGCCTGGAGGCGGCCTTCGACGCCTGGCAGGCCTCGTACGGCGGCGACCGGCGGATCGGGCGGAAGCTGTCCGTCCTGTTCGCCGAGCAGGGGTTCGAGATCGTCCGGCTCGAGGTGCTGACCCAGGCCCAGCATCTCCACACCAGCCCCGGGGACCAGCTCCGGGCGCTCACGGCGGCCCGGCTCCTGGCCGCCAAGCCCGGCATCGTCGGCCAAGGCTTCCTCGACGGTCCGACGTTCGACCAGCTCCTGGGGGAGTACCAACGCGCCGCCGCCCACCCCCTCTGCCGGATGGAAGGGCGGGTCGCGCTGGTGGCCCGAAAGCCGGTGACCCGCTCTGGCGAGCCGCCGGTAAGCCGCTAACGTCACGGCCCGTTCGAGGGTCGTCGACGGGACCAGGCGCCGGCGGCAGAGGAAGGAGCGCGATGCGGGGCCGAGATGCCCGTGTGGACGCCGCCCGACGCCGGGCCTCCCGCGGGGCGTCGTCGGGGACCCGGACGGCTCGCCGGCGGTCCATGTGGGGGCCGGTGCCGCTGCCCGGCGCGGCGTTCCTCGTCGGCCTCGTGGTCACCGGCCTCGTGCTCGCCGCCTGCGGCGGGGGTGGTGGCGCCGGGAGTGCCGGGAGTGCTGGTGGGGCCGCGGGCAGCGCGTCGGCGGCCGGTGCCACGGGCGGGAGCCACGCCACGACCAGCACGGCCCCCCCGACCACCACCACGACGACCGTGCCCCC
>DAHUZJ010000110.1 GCA_027306585.1 Acidimicrobiaceae bacterium
GGCGACGCGCACCGCCTCGTCGAGGTCCTCGTGCAGGCCGAGGACGAGCCAGGCGTCGTCGGTCTCGCCGTAGGGCAGGTCCCACGACGGGCACCCACCCTTCACCAGCCCCACCCGCAGGACCGCCCGCAGCGACGCCTCGAACGCCGTGAGGGCCACCTCGCCGTCGCCCTGGGCGAAGTGCGGGTCGCCCATCTGCACCATGGCCCCTTCGCAGCGCACCGGCAGGTGGAGCCGGCTGCCCTTGCCCAGGAGCCGCACGTCGAGGTTGCCGCCGTGGGGGCCGGGCGGCACCGAGTTCACGTCGGCACCCTCGGGTGCCACCGCCACCAGGCCGAGGAACGGCCGCAGGGGAAGACGAAGCCCTCGCCCGTCGGGGGCGTAGACGACGCCGGTGCCCGTCTCCCAGTCGGCGGTGGCGAAGCGGGACACCACGCCGGGCACCACGCCACCGTCACCCGGCTCGGGGACTTCGCCCGGCAGCGCGCCGAAGCCGTGGCGGTTCGCGACGATCCCGTAGGGGGCGCGGGGCAGGAGGTCGAGCACCTCGACGGTGAGCACGTCACCGGGCTCCGCCCCCGCCACCTCGATGGGGCCGACCACGACGTGCGGCCCCTGCTCGACAGGGTCGTGGAGCACGTCGCTCGACGTGAGGGCGATGGCGTCGGCGAGCACCTGGTCGGGCGCCACGCCGAACTGCCCGAAGAAGGCAACCGGATCCCGGCCCTGGTCGCCGAGCAAGCCCTCGTGGCTGATGGTGTCGAGGGTGAAGGTCTCGCCCGGCGCCACGGTGGCGATCGGTGCCGGCCCGGTCGCCCGGATGCGTCCCCACGTCAGGTGCTCGAGGGCGGCCTGCACGTACTGCCCGGTCCGCGGCCCCTCGCCGGGCTGGAGGATCGTCGTCGAGCGGAGCATGGTCATCGGGCCCTCCTGTAGGCCGATCGCTGCAGAACGGCAGCGGGGGCGAGGGACCCGCCGGATCGCACGATGCCGGACATCGGCATGCGGGGATCGTAGCGGGTCGATGGCGTCTGTCTCCTCATGCGAGATAGCATCCTGCAATGGTGGTCCGGGTGATCCTGCCGGAGGGGCGGTGAACCTCACCCCGCACGAGCAGGAGAAGCTCCTCGTCTCCCTCGCCGCCATGGTCGCACGGGATCGACGGGCGCGTGG
Organism: Acidimicrobiaceae bacterium; assembly: GCA_027306585.1. Classification (GTDB taxonomy): domain Bacteria; phylum Actinomycetota; class Acidimicrobiia; order Acidimicrobiales; family RAAP-2; genus DAHUZJ01. The sequence continues at coordinate 1,174 of DAHUZJ010000110.1, forward strand.
CCTGCGCCTGAACCACCCCGAGGCGGTGGCGGTCATCACCAGCTTCGTGCTGGAGGGCGCCCGCGACGGGCGATCGGTGAGCGACCTGATGTCGACCGGCCGCGACGTCCTCTCGCGCGACGACGTCCTCGACGGCGTGCCCGAGCTGCTCGACGAGGTCCAGGTCGAGGCCACCTTTCCCGACGGTACCAAGCTCGTCTCCGTGCACCAGCCCATCCGATGACAGGCTCCCCGGCTGGCCACCGGCCCGTGGTGCCCGGCGAGGTGCTCGTCGCGGAGGGTGCCATCACGCTGAACGCCGGTCGGCACGTCACCACCCTCCGAGTGGTCAACACCGGTGATCGCCCGGTCCAGGTGGGCTCGCACTTCCACTTCGCCGAGGCCAACCCGGCGCTCGATTTCGATCGGGCCGCGGCACGCGGCCGGCGCCTCGCCGTGCCCGCGGGCACGAGCGTGCGGTTCGAGCCGGGGGCGGCACGAGACGTCGAACTGGTGCCGTTCGCCGGGCGGCGCGTGGCCGCCGGCTTCCGCGGCGAGGTCGCCGGACCCCTCGACGACGACGCCCCACCGGCTCCAGCCGCCCCACCGGCTCCAGCCGCCCCGCCGGCTCCAGCCGCCCCACCGGCTCCAGCCGCCCCGCCGACCCACGAGGCCCGGGACGATGCCTGAGCCCCTCGACCGGCGCCGGTACGCCGCCCTCTACGGGCCGACGGCGGGCGACCGCATCCGCCTGGCCGACACCGACCTGCTCGTCCAGGTCACCGAGGACCGCTGCGGCGGACCGGGGCTCGCCGGCGACGAGGCCGTCTTCGGGGGCGGCAAGGTGGTCCGGGAGTCGATGGGCCAGTCCAGCGCCACCCGGGCCGAGGGCACTCCGGACCTCGTCATCACCGGCGCCGTCGTGCTCGACCACTGGGGCGTCGTGAAGGCGGACGTCGGGGTGCGCGACGGGCGCATCACCGCCCTCGGCAAGGCCGGCAACCCCGACGTGATGGACGGCGTCCACCCGGACCTCGTCATCGGGCCGTCGACGGAGATCATCGCCGGCAACGGGAAGATCCTCACGGCCGGCGCCATCGACTGCCACGTCCACCTGATCTGCCCGCAGGTCCTCGAAGAGGGCTTGGCGGCGGGCGTGACCACGATCGTCGGCGGCGGGACTGGTCCGGCGGAGGGCACCCGGGCGACGACGGTGACCCCGGGTGCCTGGCACCTCGCCCGCATGCTGGAGGCCCTCGACGGCTGGCCGGTCAACGTGGCGCTCCTCGGCAAGGGCAACACGGTCGGCGAGGAGGCGCTGTGGGAGCAGCTGCGCGGCGGCGCCTCCGGCTTCAAGCTCCACGAGGACTGGGGCACGACCCCGGCGGCCATCGACGCCTGCCTCCGGGTGGCCGACGCCGCCGGCGTGCAGGTGGCCATCCACACCGACACGCTCAACGAGGCGGGCTTCGTCGAGTCGACCCTGGCGGCGATCGCCGGCCGGTCGATCCACGCCTACCACACCGAGGGTGCGGGCGGCGGCCACGCACCCGACATCATCCGCGTGGCCGGCGAGCCCAACGTGCTGCCGAGCTCGACCAACCCGACGCGCCCGCACACGCTCAACACCATCGCCGAGCACCTCGACATGCTCATGGTCTGCCACCACCTGAGCCCGCACGTGCCCGAGGACCTTGCGTTCGCCGAGAGCCGGATCCGCCCGTCCACCATCGCCGCCGAGGACGTCCTGCACGACCTGGGGGCCATCGCCATGATCGGATCGGACTCCCAGGCGATGGGCCGCATCGGCGAGGTGGTCCTGCGGACGTGGCAGACGGCTCACGCGATGAAGCGACGTCGGGGTGCCCTCCCCGGCGACGGCCATGGCCCGGACGGCGCCGACAACCTGCGGGCACGGCGGTACGTGGCCAAGTACACGATCTGCCCGGCCGTGACCCACGGGCTCGCGGGCGAGGTCGGCTCCGTCGAGCCGGGCAAGCTGGCCGACCTGGTCCTCTACGACCCTCGCTTCTTCGGCGTCCGCCCCAGCCTGGTGCTGAAGGGCGGCATGATCGCCTGGGCCCAGATGGGCGACGCCAACGCCTCCATCCCGACGCCCCAGCCGGTGCTGCCCCGCCCGATGTTCGGTGCCGCCGGGCCCGTGGCCGCCGCCACCTCCGTCGCCTGGGTGGCACCCGCCGCGCTCGAGGACGGGCTGGCGGAGCGGCTGGGCGTCCGCCGCCGGCTCGTCCCCGTGGCCGACACCCGCCGGCTGACCAAGGCGGACCTCCCGGAGAATGCGGCCCTGCCCGACATCCGGGTCGACCCCGACAGCTTCGTCGTCACCGTGAACGGCGAGCCGATCGCCGAACGCCCGGCAGAGGAGCTGCCGATGGCCCAGCGGTACTTCCTCTTCTGACGGTGCCCGACGAGACGGTGCCCGACCTGACGGTGGCCGACGAGACGGTGCCCGACCTGACGGTGGCCGACCTGACGGTGGCCGACGACAACCTCGCCGGGCTCCTCCTGCTGGCCGACGGTCGCCTGCCCACCGGCGGCCACGCCCACTCCGGCGGGATCGAGGAGGCGGTCGGCACCGGGAGGGTGCGCGACCTCCCCACCCTCCGTCGGTACCTGGTGGGCCGGCTCACCACGAGCGGAGAGGTCGACGCCCAATTCGCCGCCGCCGCCCGGCGCTGGGTCGGCGCGGGCGCGGACCTCGTCGGCGGCCAGCAGCTGGACGGCGAGCTCGGCGCCCGCACCCCCTCGCCCGCCCTCCGGCGCGCCGCGCGGACCCAGGGCCGCGGGCTGTGCCGGGCAGCGCGGCGGTGCTGGCCGTCGGCGGGCCTCGACGTGGCGGCGGGCCTCCACCCCGACGGGCCCCTGTGGCCGATCGCGCTGGGTGCGGCCGCCGGTGCCACCGGGGTGTCGGACCGCGGGGCGGCGCTCGTTGCCCGCTGGGCGGCGGTCACCGGGCCGGCATGGGCCGCCGTGCGGCTGCTGGGCCTCGACCCGATGGCCATGGCGGCGGTCGTCGCCGAGCTCACCGCCGACCTCGGCGGGCGACCGGTCCACGATGCTGCGCCGGCCGACCTGACCGCGCTCGGGGCGCCGCTCGTCGAGGTCGGCGCCGAGCACCACGCCCGATGGGAGGTGCGGCTCTTTGCCTCGTGACCACAGCCACGACCACGGCAGCCACGACGTCCCGCCCACGCCCGCCGCCGGTCCCCGCCGCAGCGGTGCCTTGCGCGTGGGCGTCGGCGGACCAGTCGGGTCGGGCAAGACGGCGCTCCTGGCCGCCCTCGCCCGGGCGCTGTCGCCCACCCGGAACATGGCGGTCGTGACCAACGACATCTACACGACCGAGGACGCGCAGATCCTGCGGCGGGCCGCCGTGCTGCCCGACGAGCGGATCGCCGCGGTGGAGACGGGGTGCTGTCCGCACACCGCCATCCGTGACGACATCAGCGCCAACCTCGACGCCGTGGAGGCCCTCGAGGCGCGCCACCCCGGGCTCGAGCTGGTGCTCGTGGAGTCGGGCGGGGACAACCTCACGGCGACGTTCAGCTACGGGCTCGTCGACACCCAGATCTTCGTCATCGACGTCGCCGGCGGCGACAAGGTGCCGCGCAAGGGCGGGCCGGGGATCACGACGTCCGACCTCCTCGTGATCAACAAGACCGATCTTGCCCCCCTCGTGGGGGCCGACCTGTCCGTCATGGCGCGGGACGCCCGGGCCCGCCGGGGCGACCGGCCCGTCCTGTTCACCAGCCTGGTGGAGGATCCGGGAGCGACCGACGTCGCCGGCTGGGTGACGGCGCACCTCGAGGAACGGGACCCGTGCGGGGCTGCGCCGAGCTCACCGTAGGGCCGGGGTCGGCGGTGGCGCGCCTCGTCGACGCGCCGCCCGTCGCCTTCCGCCCCACGCCGGACGGCGTGTACCTGGTGGGCACGGCCGCCAGCCCGGTGGGCGACGACGACGTCCGCGTCGAGGTGGCGACGACGGCCGGGGGCGACCTGACGGTCCGCTCGAGCGCGGCGTCCATCGCGTACGCCGGTGGGTCCTCTCGGTGGACCGTGCATGCGGTCGCCGGGCCAGGGAGCCGGCTGTCGTGGTGGCCCGAGCCGCTCATCGTCACCTCGGGCGCGGACCACGACCAGCGCACGCTGCTCGAGTGCGCGCCGGATGCGGCGGTGGAATGGGCCGAGCTCGTCCTGCTCGGCCGGCATGGCGAGGGCCCCGGCAACGCACGGCTGCGGCTCGATGCCGACGTCGCCGGCCGACCATTGCTCCGCCACGAGCTCCACCTCGGCCCTGCGGCCACCGGATGGGACGGTCCGGCCGTGGTGGCCGACGCCCAAGCGGTCGCCACGGTCCTCGTGGCCGGCCCGGAGCTCGCGCCCCCGCCACGTGCGACCGGCGAGGGCTGGGCCTGGCTCGAGCTCGAGGGTCCGGGATGGCTGCTCGTGGCGCTGGCACCCGGCCTCCCGGAGCTCCGCCGCGCCCTCGCCGAGGCTCAGCGACCGATCCCGGCCGTTCGGGGCTGAGCAGCGCCGGCCGATTCGACCTCGAGGTTGGCGAGCGTCGCTGCTCTCACTTGGGACCTTCGCCCCTCCCCGGGTGTCCACCGGCGTGGTCGGCTGAGGGGGAAGGCAGGTGGTCTGCCATGGCCGTGAGGAATTCCCCGACCGAAGCCGAGCGTCCGGGGCACCCCCGGCGCACGCCGCGTCGCTCCCGCTACCTGCTCGCCGTCCTGCTGCTCGTCGGTGGGCTTGCCGTGGCCCTGGGTGTCGGCTTCGGTGGCAGCCAGACCAAGAGCGCCCAAGCCGAGGGCTTCGCCCGTGTCGGCGTCCCCGGGGTCCTCACGCTGCAGGTCGACCACTCCACGACGTACTACGTCTACGCAGAGGGCACCGCCTGCCTCGATGCGCCCAACTGCCATGGCCAGCTCTATCCGGTGACGGTCAAGGTGACGGACCCGACCGGGAACGCCGTCACGGTCGAGCCGACGGACGGACCGACCTACATGATCGGCGGCATGGAGGGCACCGGCGTCGCCACGTTCGACGCGACCACGCCCGGCACCTACCGCGTCGCTGCCAGCACTGGCCCCTACTCCGAGGGTCTGATCGCCGTTGGCGAGGCCTTTCCGG
>DAHUZJ010000066.1 GCA_027306585.1 Acidimicrobiaceae bacterium
ACTCTGGCACTACGGCCGGTGGCTCGAAGCGAACTCGTTGGAGTACACGAGGGGCTTTTACCAGATCATCGCCCCCGGTGATCCGCCCCGCTTCAACGACGCCGGCTACGGCGACACCGGCCTGTTGCAGACCGCCTACAAGGTGCTGCACGTCGGGCAGCCCCTCGCCTTGCTGGCCGAGACCTGCTACCGCCTCGGGCGCCTCGAAGAAGCAGCTGCGCACATCGAGCTGGCCTGCGCCATCGTCGACGCCAGCGGCTGGCGCTGGGACTGGCCTGCGGCTCACTCCCGGGCGGGATATGTTGCCGCGGCCACCGGCGATCTCCCCACCGCCGAGGCGCATGCCGGTGTCATCAACGAAACGGCCAGCCGCATAGCCGGAGAGCCAGGCGGGCAAGAGCGGCTCAGGGGCTGGCTCGCAGCAGCAGCCGGGGTGCACGTGGCCCTGGCCCTCGCACGCGGAGACTCCAAGGCCCTGCTCGTCGCCTCGGCCCCTGCAGCCAAGATCGCCGCCTCGGTCGAGCTCGGTATCTCGCCGTTCGGGCCCGTGCTGGCAGAGGCGCTGGTGGGGCTGGGCCGCTTGGAGGACGCAGCAGCGGTGCTCGCCGTCTACGACAAGCGGGCGGCGGAGCTGGGCCGGCGTTCGGCGCAGATGAGCTCGGCTCGGGTGCGGGGCAGCTTGTGTGCCGCCAGAGGAGACGTCGAAGGGGCACGCCTGGCTTTCGACGCGGCGTTCGCGCTGGGCCGGTCTCTGCAGCTTCCCCTCGAGTCGGGCCGGCTCCGGCTCGCCTACGCGGACGCGCTCGCAGCGACGGGGGACCGCCGCGGCGCGACCGGGCACCTTCGGGCCGCCCGGGCCATCTTCGCCCGCACCGGCGCGCTCGCCTACCTGCAGCAGGCAGACGCCGCCCTGGCATGCCTCGGTCCGGACAGCCACGCGGGATCGGCGGGGGTTCTCACCGCTGCCGAGCACACCGTCGCCCGCCTGGCCGGAGATCGCCTCACCAACCGCGAGATCGCCGAGCAGCTGGTCGTCAGCCCCAAGACGGTCGAGTACCACCTGTCCCACATCTACGCCAAGCTCGGCGTGCACAACCGCGCAGAACTGGCCCGGATGATCGGAGAGACCCTCGACGGGCCCAGCGGACCCTGACCGCACCGAGGTGTACTCAATACGGTACACTGCATGTGTGAGCAGGACGGTCCCAGTCCGAGAGCTGCGCAGCGAGCTCAGCCAGGTCATCGACCAGGTCGCCGACCTGCGAGAGCACGTCATCGTCACCCGCCGGGGCCGGCCCGCCGCCGTGCTGGTCCCCGTCGACGAGTACGAGGCCCTGGAAGAGACCGCCGAGATCCTCTCCGACCCCGGCACCCTCGCCGCGATCGACGAAGGCCGCCACGAAGCCGAGCGCGGGGAGACCGTGAGCCTCGCCGAGCTTCGTCGAGATCTCCGCCGCGACGCCTGTAGGTGAGCCGGGTCGAGCTCGTCCAGCGGGCTCGCCGAGAGGTGCTCGACCTCAACAGGCCGCTGTCCGACGCAGTCATCGAGGCCCTCGGCACCCTCGAACGGGAACCCGAAGCGGGCCACTCACTTCGAGGGCGGCTCCGCGGGTTGCGGTCGCTTCGCGTCGGCGCGTACCGGATCATCTACCAGTTCCGGATCATCTACCAGTTCGACGACAACCATCGGGTCGTCCGCGTGCTCGCTGTCCGGCACCGCAGCGTCGCCTACACGACCGGTCCCCGCTGACGGCCGTGCGATCCGCCGAGCAGCGTCGTCAGCCGTTCCCGCACGTCAGCAAGGTTCGAATAGGAGTGCCTACCGCCCACCAGCTGCGGGCCTTGCTGCTGCTGCCGGACCAGGGCTCGAGCATGCGCCAGCTGGCCGAGGCGCTCAGCCCTGCCGCCGGCGCCCCGGTGCGCACCCGGCCCCGGGTGTGGCCCGCGTCGTCGGGCGGGCGCACGATCCGAGAGGAGGCACGTTGACCCCGGACCGCAGAGCTGCGTCGCCGGCTGCTGGCGACACCGGGCTCGACCGCTCCGACAGCTACAAGTGGATGGCCCTCACGAACACCACCATCGGCATGCTGATGGCGACGATCGACGCCTCGATCGTGCTCATCTCGCTGCCGGCGATCTTCCGGGGCATCCACATCGACCCGCTCACGTCGACCAACACCAGCTACCTGCTGTGGATGCTGATGGGCTACATGGTGGTCATCGCCGTCCTGGTGGTGACCTTCGGCCGCATCGGCGACATGTTCGGCCGGGTGCGGATGTACAACCTCGGGTTCGCCATCTTCACGGCCGGGTCCCTGGCCGCTTCGCTGACCTACTTCGGCGGGTCGGGCGCGGCGCTCTACCTCATCGGCATGCGCGTCGTGCAGGGCGTCGGCGGCGCCATGATCATGGCCAACTCGACGGCCATCCTGACCGACGCCTTCCCCGAGGACCCGCGCGGGAGGGCGCTCGGCATCACCGCGGTGGCGGCGATCGCCGGGACGTTCATCGGGCTCGTGGCCGGCGGCCTCCTCGCCACCGTCGACTGGCACCTCATCTTCTACGTCTCGGTCCCGATCGGCCTGTTCGGCACCGTCTGGGGCTATTTCAAGCTCCGGGAGATCAGCGCAAAGGAAGGGGGGCACCTCGACCTCCCGGGCAACGTGCTGTTCGGGGTGGGCCTGGTGGCCCTGCTCGTCGGGATCACCTACGCGCTCCAGCCCTACGGCGGCTCGACGATGGGCTGGCTGAACCCGCTCGTGCTGGGGCTCCTCACCGGCGGGGTGGTGCTCCTGGTGGCGTTCGTCGTGGTCGAGACGAAGGTCACGCAGCCCATGTTCGACATGCGCCTCTTCCGGGTCCGGGCCTTCGCCGCCGGGAACGTCGCCGGCCTCCTCGCCTCCATCGGCCGCGGTGGCCTCATGTTCATGCTGATCATCTGGCTGCAGGGGATCTGGCTGCCGCTCCACGGCTACGACTTCGTCGACACGCCGCTGTGGGCCGGTATCTACATGCTCCCCCTCACCTTGGGCTTCCTCGTGGCCGGGCCGGCATCGGGCTACCTGTCCGACCGGTTCGGCGCCCGGCCCTTCGCCACCGGCGGGATGATCGCCGCCGCGGTCACCTTCGGCCTCCTCATGCTCCTCCCGGTGGACTTCGGCTACGTGTGGTTCGCCCTCCTCCTGCTGGCCAACGGGTTGGCCATGGGCCTCTTCGCCGCACCCAACACCGCCGGGATCATGAACTCGGTCCCGGCCAACCGGCGAGGGGCGGCGTCGGGCATGCGGTCCACGTTCCAGAACGCCGGGATGACCCTGTCGATCGGCCTCTTCTTCACGATCATGGTGGTGGGGCTGTCGGCGACCCTGCCGGCCGCTCTCACCCACGGGCTGACGGCCCAGGGGGTGCCGGCGCCGGCGGCGGCCAAGGTGGCCGCCCTCCCGCCGGTGTCCGTCCTCTTCGCCGCCTTCTTGGGCTACAGCCCGATGGAGACGCTCCTCGGGCCGACGCTCTCTCATCTCTCGTCCGCGCAGCGGGCGGTGCTCACCGGCCACACCTTCTTCTCCAACCTGGTCGCCGCCCCCTTCCACCACGGGCTCACCATCGTGTTCACGTTCGCCTTGGTGATGTGCCTCGTGGCTGCAGGGGCGTCGTGGCTGCGGGGCAAGGGCGGCACGGCGGCCGCCGGCACCGGCACCGGCACCGGCACCAGGGTCGGGGTCGGGGTGGCGCCGGTGCAGGCCCCGGCGCCGACGCTCACGGTGGCGCGCGGGGCGGCCCCTGTTGCCTCGTCGCCGAAGCGGGTGGTCACCATCTCGGCGTCGTTCGGATCGGGCGGTGGCGAGATCGGCCGGGCGGTCGCCCACCGGCTCGGGCTGCCGTTCTTCGACCGCGCCGTCCCCCTCGAGGTCGCCGACCGCCTGGGCGTGCCGCCCGAGGCGGCGATGGCACATGACGAGCGGGCGCAGGGTGAGATCGTCCGGTCGCTGATCCACCTCGTCGGGGCCCCGGTGGCCTTCGGCCCGAGCGGCCTCGAGACCGGGCCGGTCGACGACGAGGAGGCCTACCGCCGGGCCACCGAGGCGGTGCTCGTGGACATGGCGGAGGGGTCCGGGGGTGTCGTCCTCGGCCGCGGCGCGGCGGTGGTCCTCGGGGGTCGCACCGACGCCCTCCATGTCCGGTTGGACGGTCCGGCCAGCGGGCGGACCCGCCGGGCGATGGCGGCGATGGGCATCGACGAGGCGACGGCGCACGCGCAGCTCCGCCGCACCGACCACGCTCGCGACGCCTACCTCCGCCACCTCTACGGTGCCGATCCCGACGACCGACGCCTCTACCACCTGGTGATCGACACGACGGTGGTCTCCCTCGACGCCTGCGTCGACGCCATCGTGTCCGCCGCCACGGCACCCGAACCGGCCGACGCGGCGGCCGGCTGACGGCCGCGCCGGCTCGGTGACCACGCCGGGGGCGCGTGGCGTCGACGCGTAACATTGCCGGGTCCACCGGCTTGCGAGGTACTCCCCGGCGTGCACCTGCTCGGCTTGCTGAACTTCACGAACTTCGTCGCCACCGCTGGCTACAGCGCCATCTTCATCCTGTGCGTGCTCCAGTCGTGCTGCGTGCCCACGTCCTCGGAGCTCACCTTGGGCTTCGCCGGCGTCCTGGCCGCCCAGGGCAAGCTGAGCCTGCCCGGGGTCATCGTGGTCGGCGCCCTCGGCGAGGTGGTCGGTGCCTACGTCGCCTGGACGGTGGGCCGTTACGCCGGTCGGGCGGTCGTCGACCGGTTCGGCCGGTACGTCCTGCTCAGCCACCGCGACCTGGACCGGGCCGAGGCCTGGTACGAACGTCATCAGCGCTTCGGGGTCTTCGGCAGCCGGCTGCTCCCGGTCATCCGCAACTTCGTGGCCGTGCCGGCGGGCATCGCCGAGGTGCCGCTCGTGCGCTTCGGGGTCCTCACTGCCGCCGGGTCCCTCTTGTGGGACGGTGCCTGGGCCGGCATCGGCTACGGCGTGGGCGCCCACTGGCACGCCCTCGCCAAGGCGTTCGGCGACATCGGGTACGTGCTCGGCGCGGTGGTCGTGGTGGCCGTCGTCTACGGCGCCGTCCACCGCTTCCGCAGCTACAAGGAGGCGACGTCGGGGGCGGAGGGGGCAGCCGCCACAGGGTCGCCCGCCTCGAGCCCCCGGTACCTGAACAGCACGCTGACAGCGTTCCCGACAACGCCGCGTCGGGGTCGCCCGGCCAGAGGCGGTGCGCCAGCCGGCGGGGTCCGGTGGATCGCCAGCTCGTCGGGGCGGCCGCCGGTGCACGCCCCCCGTCCTTCCGACGGTGCCGCCTACGGCACGCACCGGTGGATCGGGAGCTCGTCGTCACGGCCGGTCGCCCGCCCCCGGCGCCGCGACGTCCCGGGCTCGCCGATCGCTGCGTCCTCCGTGGAGGCTCCCGGGACGGACGGTCCCCGCACGGGCCCACCGGGTCCACCCGGGCCACCGGATCTGCCCGGGCCACCGGACCTGCCCGGTCCAGCCGGGCCGGGTGCTCCACCCACGGCCGTCGTCGGCCGGCGTCGCCGGTAGTCGGCGAGCCCCGGCGACCGGGTCGTGCCGGCCGACGGCCGGGATATGGGGGGACCACGCTCCTGTGGGCGGTCGTGCTGGGCGCCGTCTTCTGGTCCTGGCAGCGGGCCGAGCGCACGCTGTCGATCCACAGCATCACGACGCAGCGGCGTGAGGCCTTCTACTGGGCGACCGTGTTCGCCGCCTTCGCGCTCGGCTCGGCGCTCGGGGACTTCACCGCCGCCTCCTTGCACCTCGGCTACTTGGCCTCGGGGGTGATGTTCAGCGTGGTCATCTTGGTCCCGGCGGTCTTGTGGTGGCGGTTCGGCCCGGGCAGCATCGCCGCCTTCTGGATGTCCTACATCGTCACCCGGCCGCTCGGTGCGTCCTTCGCCGACTACCTCGGCAAGCCGCACAGCATCAGCGGGATCAACTTCGGCGACGCGCCCACGGCCCGGACGCGGGCGCCCGGCGTAGTGCGCTCAGTGGACCCGTGGACGCAGAGGTGCGTGGAGAAGCGGCGCGACGAGGCACGCGTCGGCGGCCGCCGCTCCGAGCGGTACCAGGCCCACCGCCGCCAGCACCCACCCGTAGCCACCCAGCCACACGCCCACGCCGATCATGGCGAGGCCGATCACGCCGCGGATCGCTCGACCGAGCGTCGACTCGAGGAACCGGATCAGGGCCATGGTGCGCCTCCTTTGCCTGGCCCCGCAGGGCCCCGTGCAAGTCCCCCGGAGCGGGGACCCTGCTGGGCACAACGGCGGTGGCCGTCCACGCGTTCCCGGTCGGGACGATGTTGTGACCAAAGTCCCGACGAAGAGCTTGCGTGACTGCGCAACTACGCAACGACCGCTATGCTGTTCCACGTGACCCGGTCAAGGACGGCGACGGCGGCCGTGGGCGAGAGGACGGCGGCCGTGGGGGGGAGGACGGCGGCCGTGGGCGAGAGGACGGCGGCCGTACCGCCCGACGACGTGGCGTTCCGGCTCCACGCGGAGCTGTGCAAGGTCCTCACGGACCCCAAGCGCCTGCTCCTGATCGACGCCCTTCGCCACGACGAACAGTGCGTCGGCGATCTGGCGGAGCAGATCGGCATGAGCCTGCCCAACGCCAGCCAGCACCTCTCGGTGCTGCGCCACGCGGGGCTGGTGGCGGCACGACGGGAGGGGACGACCGTGTTCTACCGGTTGGTGGAGCCGCGCATCGCCGACGCCTGCGACCTCGTCCACCAGATCATCGCCGACCGCCGCGCCGGGGTCGGCCCCTCCGTCGAGGCATGACGGCGCGAGCAACGACCAAGGAGGTTCACTGATGCCCGCCACCCAGACCCGGCACCGCGTGCTGGTGTTCACGACGCCGACCTGTCCGTGGTGCCAACGGGCCAAGGGCTACCTGCGCAGCCAGGGGGTGTCCTTCAAGGAGATCGACGTCTCCCGTGACCAGAAGGCAGCCAACGACCTCGTGCGCCGCACGGGGCGGATCGGCGTGCCGGTGATCGAGATCGACGGTCGTCCCGTGGTCGGGTTCGACCAGCCGCAGATCGACCGGCTGCTCGGCCTGCGCACGCGGGCCTGACGTCGGCGGGGCGCAGCCACCGACACGAAGCCGACCGACGAGAACCGACGAGAACCAACGAGAAGGAGCAGTGATGACGGAACGAGTGGAACCGCTGGGCGCGCGGGTACTGGTGCGGGTGCTGGAGGAGGAGAGCGTCACCTCGAGCGGCCTCGTGATCCCCGACACGGCGAAGGAGAAGCCCCAGCGAGGACTCGTGGTGGCCGTGGGCGACGACGAGGAGCTGGTCAAGGTGAAGCCCGGCGACCGGGTGCTCTATCCGCGCTACGCCGGCACCGAGCTGCGAGTGGACGGCGCCGACCACCTGGTGATCGATGCCACCGAGCTGCTCGCCGTGCTGCGGGACGAGGTCACGGTGCAGGCCGCAGCCTGACCCCGGCAGGGGGGCGGCGCTGCGGATGCGCCGCCCGGCAGGGGCGGAGCAGCCGGGCGGCGCAGTTGTCACCCGCTTCCCGGTGCGCGAGGATCGTCGCCGTGCAGTGCCACGCCGCTTCGCGCACCCGCTGAGAGAACGCTCGCCGTCGGCGAGCCAGGACGCCGCACGGGCGTCCCTGAACCCGACCGTCGCTCGTTCTCTCATCGGAAAGGCCCTGCCATGCACCTTCGACCGCTCCGGGTCGACGACCATCCCGCGCTCCTCGACCTGCTCGTCGAGACCTTCGCCCCCTTCTTCGAGGAGTACGCCCGCCCGCTCCTCGGCGAAGCGGTGTACCGGCACCAGCACGGCCACTGGGCCGACGACTATCGGGACGAGCTCCCGACGCTGCACGCTCCCGGGTCCGGCCGCCATGCGGCCGTCGCCCACCTCGCCGACGGCACCCTTGCCGGTCTCGTCTCGTGGCGGTTCGGCGACCGGCCGCGCCACGGCGAGATCTACCTCCTCGCCGTCTCGCCGCGCCACCGGCGCCAGCACGTCGGGCGCGCGCTGTGCGAGCATGCCATCGACCACCTGCGTGCCGGCGGCGCCGAGGTCGTGCAGGTCGGCACCGGCGGCGATCCCTTCCACGCGCCGGCGAGGGCCCTCTACGAAGGCCTGGGCCTGACGCCCGTCCCGGTCACGGTGTACCTGGGAGCGATCTGACCGCTCGCTGCATCACAGGGGGCTGCTCCTTGCTCTTGGACGAAGGAGCTCCTCGGGCACCACCCGCAGACCGCCCCTTCCCGACCAATGGCGACCTCAGACACCGAGACCATGCCAATGCTCCGCCCACGGGGACCGCGGGCCGGCGATGCCACGGCTCGGCCGTTGGCGGCACCGTGATGGATCGGCGCATCCCGGTGGGCCTGCTGACGCTGGTCGTGATGGGGGGTGTCGGCGCGGCCGCCTTCTTGCCGGAACGGAGCTTGCCGAGCCAAGTGACCGCGTCGCGCACAACCGCCGCGCACGGGCCGGCCGCGACGGCGCCTCGATCGGCGATGTCGGCCACCGCACCGTCGAACGTCTGCACCCACCCGAACTTCACGACGTCGTCCCGTCACGGGGGCGCCACGTACGGGCGCTACTACGTGACCAACAACATGTGGAACCCGCTCTCGGTGCACCAGACCCTCTCCAGCTGCAGCTACGACCGCTGGTACGTGGAAGCGAGCATGACGAGCCAGGGCGGGGCCGTCCAGACGTACCCGAACGCGCAGATGACGTTCGACCACCGGCCGGCCCTGCGCTCCCTTGCGTCGCTGTCCACGACGTTTGCCGACGCCACGAGGCCGTCGGGCCGCGGGTACGACTACGAGTACGCCTACGACATCTGGATCAACGGCTACGGGGGTGCGGGGACCTCCGAGCTGATGATCTGGAACTACAACAACGGGCAGAGCCCCGGCGGGACACGGATGGGCACGTTCGCCACGGGTGGGCACACCTTCGACGTGTACCTGAGCGGCACCGCCTCGTCGGGTGACTACGTGGCCTTCGTCGCCCGGTCGAACTTCACCTCGGGCACGTACGACCTGGTGGCGTTCTTCCAGCACGCCGTGGCGAAGGGGTGGGTCGAGCACACGTCGGCCGCCAAGCTGTGGCAGGTCGACTACGGGGTGGAGATCTGCTCGACGAACGGCCACCGGGCGAGGTTCGGCGTCGGCAACTTCGACGTCAGCCCGGTGTACGCCTCGGCCACCCGATGACGCCCACCCGGTGACGAGTCCCGACCAGGTTGCACGACGGTTGCCTCGCTCGGCCAGCGGCGCGAGACTCCCGTCGTGCGACGGGTGTTGCCGGTGGTGGCCACGGCGCTCGTCGGCCTGGGCGCAGCGGCGGGCGCCGTGGTGGGGTCGCTCGGCTGGCCCGGGGGCAAGCCGCCGAGCGCCTGGGTGACGACCGTCGTCGACGCCACGGAAGCCGCGGGCACCGCCCACGTGGCGATCCGGATCGCCTCGACGGGCACCGGCGGGCCGTTGGCCGTCGCCCAACGCACAACAGGGGTCGTGAGCTTCTCGGCCGACGAGTACCGGCTTGCCACCGCCCGCAGGTCGGGTGGGCCGGAGCCGGGGTACGTGGTGGTCGGCGTGGTCGAGCGCACCTACGTCGTGCCGTCCCTGCCCCGGCCGCTCGGCAGCCGAACCGTGCCCGACGTCGTCGAACTGCACCAGTCGATCGACGCCCTCGACCGGGTCCTCGGCCCGCTCGCCCATCCGGCCAGCATCGTCGGGGTACAGGACCTCGGGCGCGGTTCGCTGGACGGCCGGGCGACCACCCGCTTCCGGCTGGCCGTCGCCGTCCAGCCGCGCTGCGATGCGAGTGCCACCGAGACAGTGGAGCTCTGGGTCGACGGCCGTGGGCGGATCGTCCGGGTGACGACGACGTCGTTGGTCGCGTCGGCGGCCGCCGGCGCCGGCGGGGCACCGGGACATGGCCATCGCGAGAAGACGGTCGAGACCCTGACGCTCTCCGACTTCGGCGTACCCGTCACCATCACCGTGCCGAGCTCGCGGACGATCCTGCACCCGTCCGGCACGGGCCGAGCCACCGCCGTCGGCTCCTGCTCCTCGTGACCGGCTGGCGCACCGATCGTCAGCGGCCGTCGCTGGCCGCGGCCGTGGAGGGCGCCGTGGCGGCAGCGACGGCCGTGGTGGTGGCGCTCGGCGCCGCCAACGCTCGGCGCGGCGAGCGGATGAAGGCACAGATGACGCCGGCCAGGCCGGTGGCGATGGCGGCGTAGGTCCACAAGTGGTCGAAGCGGGTCAGGGCCAGTGCGTCCCCCATGGCGCCGGCGCCGGCGGCCGTGGCGGCAGGGCCCAGGATGGCGACGAGGATGGCGATGCCGAGGGCGCCACCGACCTGCCGGCTGGTCTGGTTCACGGCGCTGCCGACGGCGAAGCGGTCCTGCGGCAACGCCGAGACGGCGGCCGCACCGAGCACGGGAAAGCTCAGGCCGATCCCGGCGCCGACGATCAGGGTGCCGGGAAGCCACGTCCCGGCGAAGTCGGGGTGGAGCCCGACACGCACCACGAACCACGCCAGGCCGACGGCGAAGACGCCGAGCCCGGTGAGCAGGAGGGGCGCGAAGCCGAGCCGGCCAACCAGCCGGCCGGCCGGCCCGGACACGACGGCGACCACGAGAGGCCCGGGGGTGACGGCCAGGCCGGCAGCGAGGATCGAGTAGCCCCACACGCCGGTCAGGAAGAGGATGTTGCCGAGGAGCATGGCGAAGAACCCCATGGCGTAGACGACGGTGGCGGCGTTGGCGGCGGCGAAGGCCCGTGACCGGAACAAGGTCAGGTCGAGGACGGGGTCCGGGTGGCGGGCGCAGCGGCGGGCGAACGCCGCGCCGAGCACGGCGGCGGCCGCCAGGCCGGCGACCACGCGCGGGTCGCCCCAGCCCCACCCCGGACCCTCGGAGATGCCGAGCACCAGACCGGCCAGGGCGACCGTGACGAGGGCGACGCCGACGAGATCGGGCGACGTGGCGCGCGCCGCGGGCCGGTCGTCGGCAAGGACGGTCCGGCCGGCCGAGAGGGTGAGCACGCCGATCGGCACGTTCAGGTAGAAGGCCCACCGCCACCCGCCGGCCGTGACGACCAGGGCGCCGACCGAGGGGCCGGTGGCGACGGCCAGCGCGGCGACGCCGCTCCACAGAGCCACCATCTGGGCCCGCCGCTCGGGCGGGAAGGCGTCGAGGAGGAGGCCGAGGGAGGCGGGAAGGAGCAGCGCGGCGCCGGCGCCCTGGATCACGCGCCCGACGACGAGCAGTGCCACCGACGGCGCCAACCCGCACAGGGCCGACCCCAGCGTGAACACGGCGAGCCCCCAGAAGTACACCCGCCGGCGCCCCAGCCGGTCGGCCGTCCGCCCGGCCGTCACGAGCAAAGCGGCGAAGACGATGGCGTACGCGGTGATGACCCACGCCAAGGCGGCACCGCTGTCGCGGGGGAAGGAGCGGGCGAGCGACGGGAAGGCCACGTTCACGATCGAGAGGTCGAGCGAGCCCATGAAGGCGCCAAGGGCCGTCACGCCGAAGACCGCCCACCGGCGCCGAGTGAGTCTCATCATGAAACTCATGCTACGACGGGGTCGGCCTGCAGGTCAATGGGACCTTCGTCCCTGGTCGCGGGTGCGGGAGCCCGGCACACTGCATGCACCGGCTCGACCGCCGGTAGCTCGCACGAGCGTGGCGCCCTCGGCCCCCCCTAAGGGTGCCCCGTTCGCGAGCAGGAGCTCGGGCCGGCGCAGGTGGAACACCGCGCATCACCTGCGTCGGCCTCTCGCTCCGGCCGTCGCTCTTGGCGCCGGCCGCCCACCGCCGCCCCGCCGCCCCGCCGCCCCGCCGCCCCGCCGCCCCGCCGCGGCCACCGTGTGCGAAAGACTGAGGGGATGGACGCTCGGACGACGGCGGTGGCGCAGTGATCCGGCTCGGCATCTCCATCGGGTCTCGGGGCTCGGCCGACGATCCCCGGGAGGGCGCTCGCTCGGTCGTCGCCCAGGCCCGGGCCGCCAACCAGGCCGGCCTCGACCTCGTGTGCCTGGGCGACCACCACTCGACGGCGCCGGCGTACTACGTCCAGAACGTGCCGATGCTGGGCCGGGTGCTGGCCGAGTGGGATGGCCGGCCGGCCGGCTGCCTCTTCCTGCTGCCGCTGTGGCACCCGGTCCTGATGGCCGAGCAGGTGGGGACCCTGGCCACGATCGCCGAAGGTCCGTTCGTGGTCCAGGTGGGGGCCGGGGGTGGGGCGGCGCAGTTCGGCGGCATGGGTGCCCCCCTGGCGCAGCGTGGCGCCCTCTTGGAGGAGGGGATCCAGGCGGTCCAGCGGCTCTTGGCCGGCGAGCGGGTGGACATCGAGCGGTACGGGGTCGAGGGTGCGCAGGTGTGCCCGATCCCGCCGCAGCCGGTCGAGTGGTGGATCGGTGGCGGGGTCGCGGTGTCGATCGACCGGGCGGCCCGCTTGGGCGACGCCTGGTACGCCAACGCCACAGTGACCCTCGAGACGGCCAAGGCGCTGCTCCCCGTCTACCTCGACGCCTGCTCCCGTCACGACCGGCAGCCCCGCCGGATCGCCCTGCGCAAGGACGTGTACCTCGACGAGTCTCGGGCGGCGGCGGAGCGGGTGGGCGATGAGCTGATGGCGGCCGGCTACCGCGGGTTCGCGCGAGAGGCCGTCGCCTACGGCGACCCCGAGTCGGTGGCCGAGCAGCTGGCGCCGTTCGGTGCGCTCGGCTTCACCGACCTCGTGGTCCGGGTGATGTCCGTCCCGGCGGACGCCGCCGTGCGAACGGTCCAACTGGCGGGTGAGGTGCGCCGGCTCCTGCAAGGCACCTGAGCCGCAGCGTCCGTCCCGCAGGGCAGGCGGGGCCCGGGCGCCTCCTCCCGGCACGAGATCGCGCGATCCCGGACCGCCGGGTCCTTTCCCTACGGCTGCGCGTGCGCACGGCGGTCGCTGCCGTGGCTCCGGTCATCGCTCCCGCCGTTCCCGTCGCCGTCGGCCGCCAGGGCCCGCCGCGCGGCGGCCGTCGCCAGGGCGACGTAGCAGGGAGCGAGCAGCTCCGCGACGTCTCGCCCGCCGACCTCGAGCACCCCGGTCGGCAGGTGGCGGAGCACGGCGGCCGGCACGTCGGCCGCCGCCGGGCGTGCCCGGACGGCGGTCGCCTCGGGGCCCGCCACCCAATAGGTCGCCACGGCCTCGGCCAGGGAGGGGGCGCCGCCCCCGCCCACCCCGGGTGCCCCGCCCACCCCGGGTGCCCCGCCCACCCCGGGTGCCCCGCCCAC
>DAHUZJ010000067.1 GCA_027306585.1 Acidimicrobiaceae bacterium
ATCATCCGCTTGGCGCGGGCCACGGAGCGGCCGGGACGCGTGCTCGGCGTGCACTTTTTCAACCCGGTCCCCGTACAGCCCCTGGTGGAGGTCATACCGTCGCTCCTGACAGACGAGAGGGTGGTAGACGCGGTCGCCTCGTTTGTGAGCGAGCGGTTGGGCAAGACGGTGGTACGTTCGAAAGACCGGGCGGGCTTCTTGGTGAGCGCCCTCCTCATCCCTTACCTGCTATCGGCCATCCGGATGTACGAGTCGGGCTTCGCGACGGCCGAAGCCATAGACGCCGGCATGGAAAAGGGCTGCGCCCACCCGATGGGCCCGCTCCGCCTTTGCGACCTGATCGGGCTGGACACCCTGAAGGCGATCGCTGACACCCTCCACGACGAGTTTAAAGAGCCCCTCTACGGGCCGCCGCCGCTGCTCCTAAGGATGGTGGAGGCCGGCTGGCTCGGGCGCAAGAGCGGCCGGGGCTTCTACAGCTACGAGCGCTGACCGCCGCACGCCGCCGCACGGCAGCGCCACGGCGGCGCCACGACGGGCCGCACGCCACTGCCGCCACGCCGCCGCCGCCATGCCACCGCTGCCGCGGACGAGCCGTCATTCCCGCCAGTCGGCGAGGACCTCCTCGACGTCGGTCGGGGCGGACGGCGGGGCGGCGGGGCGAGCGGCCGGGGTCCGCGAGAAGCGGGGTGCGGGGGCCGGTTGCACGACGCCGGCCACGTCGACCAGGCCGTGGCGGGCGACCACGTGCGGGTGGCGGGCGGCCTCCTCGAAGGTGAGCACGGGCGTGCAGCAGGCGTCTCGCCCGGCGAAGACGGCGGCCCACTCGTCGCGCGGCCGCCGGGCCAGCGCCTCGGCGAGCACCTGGCGCAGCCGCGGCCAGCCGGCCCGGTCGTACTGGGCCGGGACGTCCACCGGGTCGAGCCCCAGGCCGTCGAGGAGCTCGGCGAAGAACTGCGGTTCGAGGGCGCCCACGGCGACGTACCGCCCGTCGGCACAGGCGTAGGTGTCGTAGAAGGGCGCCCCGCCGTCGAGGAGGTTCGTCGCCCGCTCGTCGCTCCAGCCGGTGCCCCGCCACGCCCACACCATCTCGGCCAGGAGGCCGATCCCGTCCACCATGGCGGCGTCGACCACCTGCCCCCGGCCCGACCGCCCCCGCTCCCACAGGGCCGAGAGCACGCCCGTGACCAGCAGCATGGACCCGCCCCCGAAGTCGCCCACCAGGTTGAGCGGCGGCACCGGCGGCGCTCCGGCGGGGCCGATGGCGTGCAGCACGCCGGTCACCGCCAGGTAGTTGATGTCGTGGCCGGCCCGGAGAGCGAGGGGGCCGTCCTGCCCCCAACCGGTCATCCGCCCGTACACCAGTCCCGGGTTGGCCGCGAGACAGTCGTCGGGACCCAGGCCGAGCCGCTCGCACACCCCGGGCCGCATGCCCTCGAGCAGGACGTCGGCCCGAGCCACCAGGCGTCGGACGGAGGCCAGGTCGGCCGGGTCCTTGAGGTCTGCCGCCACGGCCCGTCGCCCGCGGAGCAGGCCGGCCGGCTGCACTGTCGCGCCCCCTCGAGCGGTCGGGGGACGGTCGACCCGCACCACGTCGGCACCCAGGTCGGCGAGCACCATGGCGGCATGGGGCACCGGGCCGATCGCCGCCAGCTCGACCACCCGGAGCCCAGCGAGGGGCCCGCCCCGCCCCGACGGCCCGTTCGCACCCGCGGGGGACTCCATCCGGTACCTCCTGGCAGCCGGCCGCCCTGGCGGCGGCACGGCGTCAGCGAGGCTACCGGCACGCCGTAGCCTGGAGGTGTCCCGTCCGGGCACCGGCACGCCGGTGGCGCCCCGCCGCCTCGGCTGCGACCGCCGACGTGCCGCCCGCCCCGGTCGACGGACGGGCGGAACGTCCCGATCACCCACGAGGCACGCCGATGGACGCAGCCAGCCGAGAACCCCCCGACGCCAACGGCGACGCCAACGCCGACGCCAACGCCGACGCCGATGCCACCGGCACGGTGGAGCGCCGGCGGCACCGCGTCCGTTGGCCGCGATGGCTGCCGTCCCCCAAGGTGCTCCTCCTCGTGGCGATCGTCGTCGCGTTCGGGCTCCTTTGCTACCGGATCCGGGGCGACCTCGCCACGGCCTTCCGGCGGGTGAACCCGTCCGGCCTCCCGTGGCTGGTACCCGCGATCGGCGCCGAGGTGGCCTCCTTCCTCTGCTATGCCGGCGTCCAGCGGCGGCTCCTCGTGGCGGGCGGCGCCCGCCTGCGGCGGCGCACCATGGTGAGCCTCACGGTCGCCGCCACCGGCCTCACCAACCTCGTCCCCGGGGGGACGGCCCCGGCCAGCGGATGGCTCGTCAACCAGTACCGCCGCCACGGGGTGCCGTTGCCGTTGGCGTTGTGGGCCATCATCACCGGCGGTTTCACCGCCGCCCTCTCGGTCCTGCTGCTGCTCCTGTGCGGTGCCGCCGTCGCCGGCCTCATCGGGCTGCTCGCCTTCGCTGGCTGCCTCCTCGTGCTGGTCGCGGCGGGGATCGCCGGGGTGGCGGTGGCCCACCACCTGCCGGCGGTCAAGGCCTGGCTGGCCAAGGACCGGCGGCTGCCGGGTCTCCGCCTGGCCCGGCGGGCCGCCCACCACAGCGACGAGGTGCTCCAGTTCCGGACGACCGTGCCCGGGGGGGTGGTGGTGTACGCGCTGTCCGTCGCCAACTGGGGACTCGATGTAGTGGTGCTGGCGAGCGCCTTCCTCGTGGTCGGCCTGCCCGTGCCGTGGCGTGCCCTGCTCTTCGCCTACGCCACGGCGCAGGTCGCCGGGGCGGTGGCACCCCTGCCCGGCGGCATCGGGTTCGTCGAGGGCGGGATGATCGGCGCCTTCGCCGCCACCGGGGCGCCAGCCGGCCCGGCGGTCATCGCCACCGTCGTCTACCGGCTGATCGCCACCTTCGGCATGGCCGGGATCGGCAGCGGCGCTCTCTTCCTCGTCAACCGCCGGGTGCCGCGGCAAGCCGAGCTCCGAGGCGAAGCGGCCGCCCTCGCACAGCGCGACGGCGCGGCGGACGGGGACGGCGCGGCGGACAGGGACGGCGGAGACGGCGGAGACGGCGGGGACGGCGGGGACGGCCGCGGGAGCGCCGGTCCGGTGGCCGCCGATCCCGGGCGGGGTGCCGACCTGCAGGAGCCGGCCCGGGGCCAGTGAGCCGAGTGGGTGCGGTCTCGCCATGAAGGCGCGTACCCGCACTGACTCGGGCACAACGGCTGGTCGCCACTCGACGTCGTCGTCGTGGAGTGCCGGTTGTCCTCCATCCGGGGCGGTTCCAACCCGGAGGAGAAGGCGCTCGTGCTGCGAGCGGTGCGCGCCTCCTCGGCCGGCCACGACGAGACCGAGGCCGTCGACCACGTGGCCCGGGGACGGGTGGCCCGGGGACGGGTGGCCTGGGGACGGGTGGCCAGCCGACGGGTGGCCAGCCGACGGGTGGCCGGCCCTCGCCGCCGGTACCATGAACCGGATCGATGCGTGGTCCCGGCGAGCTTCCCGACCACCGCTCGCCGGTGGGCCGACGCCCTCGGCGGCCGTTCGGCCGCCGTCGCCGGCAGCGGCTGACCGTCACCATGTCGGTCCTCGTGACGGCGATCGTCCTGGTCGTGACGTTCGGCTTCGGCGGGTCGTCCCCCTCCCGGCCCGCCGCCGCCCGGGCCACGGCCGGCCGGTCCGGGTCGTCCGTCGCCCGGACCACCGGATCGGCACCGACGACTTCGACGGTGCCGCCGACGACCACCACGACCACGGGCCCGGGCACACTGCCGCAGACGAGCACACTGCCGTCTGCCACATCGCCCCAGTTCCACGCGGAGATGGCCGATCTGTGGCAGGCCGTCGTGACGGGGAACGCCAACGCCGGAGTGCCGGCGTTCTTCCCCGTCGGGGCCTACGTACAGCTCAAGTCGATCCCCAATCCGCAGACAGACTGGCGACAACGGCTGTTCGGTGTGTTCGCCCTCGACGTGGGGGCGGCCCACACGCTCCTCGGCCCGGCAGCGGCCACGGCGCAACTGGTCAGCGTCAGCGTCCCCACCCAGTACGCCCATTGGGTGACACCCGGGGTCTGCTACAACAGCATCGGCTACTACGAGGTGCCCAACGCCCGCGTCGTCTACCGGGAGGGCGGGGCGGTCAAGTCCTTCGGCATCGCGTCGATGATCTCCTGGCGAGGCCAGTGGTACGTCGTCCATTTCGGCGCGGTGCTGCGCACAACAACAGGGCAGGGGCTCGTCGACACCCCGGCCACAGGACCGGGCACGTCTGCCTACTCGTCGACGTGCTGACGCGGAATCCCCCGGGCCTTCCCGACGTTGGGCGTTGACGTGGAGGCACACGCCGGCGACGAGGTGACCCCGGGCACCGACGCGGCGACCGGGGTGCCGACGGTGTACTGGCGGCCCGGGTGCCCGTGGTGCGCCAGGCTCCGGCGGGGGCTGGCCAAGGCCGGGGTGCCCACCCGGGAGGTCGACATCTGGCAGGACCCGGCAGCCGCCGCCGCCGTACGTGCGGTGGCGACAGGGAGCGAGACGGTTCCGACGGTGGTGCTGGGAGCGCGGGCACTCGTCAATCCCTCGGTGGCCCAGGTGCTCGAGTTGGTGGGCCGCGAGGACGGCGAAGGCCGCCGCCCGACGGGGGCGCTGCGTCGCGTCGTCGAGCGGCTGACCGGCGCCGCCGATCCAGCCGGCGCCTGAGCGCCACCTCCGGTCCGGCCGCCCGCAGCTGAGGCCACCACTTGCCCGGCGGGCGGCAGCTGAGGCCACACCACCGGTCCGACGGAGGCTCGTGTGGCACCCGCGGCTCCCCAGGCACTGTGGTCGGTAGCGTGGACCGTGTGGCTGCGGGCCGGCACTTGACAGTGGCGTTCGACGTGAACGAGACGCTCTTCGGGTTCGAGCCCCTCCTCGTGCGGTTCAGCGCTCGCGGGCTCCCGGGGCCGGCGCTGGAGTGGTGGTTCGAGCCGCTCGCCGGCGCCGGGGTGACCGCCCGCGCCCTCAACGGCAACGACCGCGTGGTCGGGCGACGGCTCGAGCGGGCCGCGCCGTGAGAGGCGGCGGTCCCGCCGAGGCGAACCGCGCCATGGTGGGCCGGCTCGACTACCCGATGTTCGTGGTCACGGCGGCGGACGGGGACGAGGCCAGCGCCTGCCTCGCCGGCTTCGTCACGCAGTGCAGCATCCATCCGCCGCGCTATCTCGTCTGCGTGTCGAAGGAGAACCACACCTTCCCGGTGGCTGCCGCCGCACGGGGACTCGGACTGCACCTGCTCGGCGCCGACCAGCACGACCTGGCGGCGCACTTCGGCGAGCTGACCGGTGACCGCACGGACAAGCTGGCCGGCGTGGCGTGGCGGCCTGGCCTGACGGGGGTACCCGTGCTCGAGGACTGCTCGGCGTGGGTCGAGGGCCGGGTGCTCGGCCGCGTCGACGTCGGCGACCACGTGGCCCACGTCGTCGAACCGGTCGACGGCGGGGATGGCCCGTTCCCGGGGCACCTGCTCTTCAGCCAAGTGACGGACCTCGACCCGGGCCATCCCGCATAGGGGCCCCGGCCGCCGGTCTCGTCCGCCACCGGCCGCCCGCGGGCGCGCCCGTCACCGAGCGGTACGCTCGACCGGACGGCAAAGGAGCGTGGATGGCAGCGTGGCCGGGGCGAGAGGACCTCGATGCGTGGCGCTCCGAGCTGGCCGACGACTGGTACGCGGCGACGCCCTACCTGGCGCAGGTGCTGCGCCGTCGTGCCGGTGCGGCACGCGTCGAGGCCATGGCGGGGCGCCTCTCGGCGTTCGGCCGCACCATGGCCCGCGACGTGGAGCCGGCGGTGGCGGAGGTCGAGCGCCGTCGGGACCTGCCGGCGGTCGCGGCGTTCGACGGGCTCGGGCACCACGTCGAGGAGGTCGCCTTCCATCCGGCCCATCGGGCGGCCGGGCGGGCGGTGTGGGCATCGGGCCTGCCGTCGGCCGCTCGCGGCGACCGCGGGTTCCACGAGGCCGCGGCGCTCTTCTACCTGCTCTCACATGCCGGGGAGGGCGGGCACGCCTGTCCGCTCGTGTGCACCTTCGGGCTGGCCCGGGCCCTCGTCCATCGCGGCTCGGACGAGCTCCAGGAGCGGTACCTGGGGCCCCTCGTCGAGAGCGACTACGACCGGGCCTGGCGCGGGTCGCAGTTCCTCACCGAGGTCCAGGGCGGCTCGGACGTGGGGGCCAACGCCACGATCGCCGTCCCCGACGGCACGGTGCCAGGCGCCTGGCGGCTCACCGGCGAGAAGTGGTTCTGCTCCGTGGCCGACGCCGACCTGTTCGCCGTCACGGCTCGGCCGGATGGCGCGCCCGGCGGGACGCGCGGCCTCGGGTGCTTCCTCGTGCCGCGCCTGGTGGACGGGGTGCCCAACGGGTTCCGGATCCGCCGGCTGAAGGACAAGCTGGGGACGCGGGCCCTCGCGTCGGCTGAGATCGACTTCACCGGTGCGCTCGGCTGGCCGATCGGGCCGATCGAGGAGGGCTTCCACACCGCCGTCGACGAGCTGCTCAACACCTCCCGATGGATGAACGCCCTCGGATCGACCGGGATCATGCGGCGGGCGGTGCTCGAGGCCACGGGGTTCGCCCGCCACCGCCGGGCGTTCGGTTCCGCGATCGCGCGGTACCCGATCGTCCGCGAGCAACTGGCCGTGATCACGGCGGAGGAGCGAGCGGCGCTCTCGTCGACCATCTTGCTGACCGACCTCGTCGAGCGGCTCGAGACCGGCGAGGCCACGGCGGCCGAGCATGCCGTCCACCGCTTCCTGGTCAACGCCAACAAGTACGTGACCTCCCTCGCCGCCACGGACGTCGTCCACCGGGCCATCGAGCTGCTGGGCGGGAACGGCACCATCGAGGACTTCTCGCCGCTGCCCCGCCTCTACCGCGACGCCATCGTGTTCGAGAGCTGGGAGGGCACCCACAACGTGCTGTGCGCTCAGGTGCGTCGTGACGTCGCCCGCTTCGACCTCGTCGGCCCGATGGTCGAACGGGTCCACGAGGAGCTGGCGACCGCCGGTGAGGCGGCCGGTCCCGACGGCGCCCGGGTCGAAGCGGCGCTCGCCCGGGCGGCGGCGCGCCTGTCGGCCGACGCGGCCCGGCCGGTCGAGGAGGCTGCCGCCGGAGCGGCGCACTTTCGTCGCACCCTCGACCTCCTGACCCGGGCCCTGCAGGCGGCGTGCCTACTGGCCGACGCCGCCACCGGGCCGGCGGCCGACGCGGAGGGCCAGCGCGCCCTGGCCGGGCTGTTCGTGCGCCGTCACCTCGTCCCCGGACACGACCCCGAGGACGACCCGGACTGGCCGTCGCTGGTGGAGCGTTCCCTCGCCGGCACCGGAGTGGACGCCGCCGGCTGCGCGCCGCGTTCTTCCTCCGGCGGGTGATGGCGGAAGAAGACCCAGAAGAGGCCGGCGTTCACCAGCTGCAGGACGGCCGACAGCTCGAACGGCAACGACAGGTTCACCGCTTGGAAGAGCTCGCCGGTGACGAGGGGGCTGCCGGCCATGGCGAGCTGCGACGGCACGTTGGCGAGCGCGGCCACCGACGCCCGCTCGTCGGCGTCCGCCAGGCCGACCACGTAGGACTGGCGGAGCGGCAGCCCGATGCGCTGCACGAGCATGCGCACCAGGTAGGCGGCGCCGGCGGTGGCGAACGTCGGCGCCAGCACCATGGGTACGAGCAGGACGGCCTGGACGAGACGGACGGCGGTCAGCGTGCGGACGAGCCCCCATCGCCGGGCGAGGCCGGCTGCCGAGAGCGTCGACGCCATGGTGGCGGCGTTGATCACGGCGAACAGGACGCCGACTTCCCCCGGCCCGGCGCCGAACCTCCGGAAGAACCAGTAGGTCACGAACGGACCGAACATCCCGACGGCGAGGCCGTTCACCGTGTTCGTCGCCCACAGCCGGTAGAGGAGCCAGCGGGATCGCAGGGGGAGGCGGAGACCGATGCGGTGACCCCGCGAGCGTGGCGTGGGGGATCGGCGAGGCCGCGGCTCGACGAGCCCGAGGGCGGTGAGCCCGGCAGCCGCCGAGAAGGCGGCGATCACGGCGAAGGCCGGCCGGAACGTCGCCATGGCCGCGGCCCCGTGGGCGTGGGTCGCCGGCACCAGCAGCGCGAGCAGGCCGCCGAGCAGCGCGCCGAGCGACGACCCGAAGGCCAGCCGGCCGAACGCGCCGTTGCGATGCTGGGGTCCCACGGCCTCGGTGGCGAACGCCGCCTCCGCCGGTTGGTACGGGCCGACGGCCCCGGCCCCGGCTCCCGCCCCCCGACCGAAGCTGCCGATGGCGCCGGCGACGAACAGCGCGGGATGCGACCCGGTCACGGCGAAGACACCGCCGGCGGCGGCCGTGAGGAGCGGCGTCCCGACGAGGAACGGCCGCCGCCCGAACCGGTCGGCGGCGAGCCCGATGACCGTCGAGAAGAGCGCCGACGCCAGCGCGACCAGGAGGACGTACACGGCCAGCGTGACGGCGCTGAAGCCCTCGAGGGCGAGGTAGATGGGCGTCACCACCCCGGCCAGCGCCCGGCCCACGCTCATCGCCACCCGCGCCCCCAGCAGCACGTCGAAGTTGCGGTTCGACCACTCCGGGCGCAGGGCGCGCCGCAGCGCCGACCAGGGGGACATGACGGCACCCTACCGACGGGGTGACGTTCAGGGTCGGCAGAGCACCTCGCCGTGGACGACGGCGAACCAGCCGTCCGGGTCGGAGATCCACCGGCGCCAGGCGGTGGCGATGGCCTCCAGCTCGGCGCGGTCGGCGTGGCCGGCGGCCATCGCCTGCTCGGCGACCGACGACTGGGTGATGCGGTCGGCCCACGCGCCGCCCCACCATTCCCGGTCGGCGGGGGTGGCGAAGCACCAGGCGCTCGCCGAGGGCGTCACCTCCCGAAAGCCTGCGGCCCGTGACCAGGCCAAGAGGTGGCGGCCGGCGGCGGGCTCTGCGGCATTGGTCCGGGCGACCGCCAGGTACACCTCCAGCCAGCGGTCGAGTCCCGGGTCGGCGGGGTGCCACGCCATCGCCGGGTAGTCACCGTCGCGCGCGGCGACGAGGCCGCCGGGGCGGCAGACGCGCCGCATCTCGACGAGCGCGGCCACCGGGTCGGCCCGGTGCTGGAGCACCTGGTGCGCGTGGACGACGTCGAAGCGGTCGTCGGGGAAGGGGAGCGCGTACACGTCGGCGTCCTGCACCGTGACGTTGGTGGCCCCCGCGCGCTCGACCGTCGCCCGGGCGATGTCGAGGACGGCTCCGGCGTTGTCGACGGCCGTGACGGCACCCGGTGCCACCCGGGTGGCGAGGTCGACCGTGAGGGTGCCGGGACCGCACCCCACGTCGAGGAGCTGCTGGCCGGGGTGGAGATGGGCCAGCAGGTACGCGGCGGAATTGTCCGCCGTCCGCCAGGTGTGCGAGCGCAGGACGCTCTCGTGGTGGCCATGCGTGTACCGGTCGGTCGCCATCCGAGCAGCCTCGTCGGGCCGCCGACGGAGTGCAATCCCACCGGTGATCTGCGAGTGCGGCTCCGACCGCAGCTAAGCTCCTCTGGCGGGGACGGAGAGCAGGCCGGTATGGGTGGATTCCAGCGCGAGACGAGCCACGCGAGCGCCAACGGCGACGTGGCACCGCCCGCCGCGGTCCACACCCTCGTGATGGCCGGGTCCCCCGGCGACCTCGCGGCGCGGCTCGCCCCGTGCGTGCTCCGTGCCGTCGAGGACGGCGAGGCCGTCCGCGTCAACCTGACCGCCACCCGCGGCGGCGCGTTGCGCCGTCGGCTCGGCGCGGCGGCCGACGCCGTCACGTGGACCGACACGGCGGTGTGGGCAGCGCACCCGGTGCGCCGGTTGCGCGAGGTGCAGCGGCTCGTCGACGAGCAGCTGGCAGGGGGGGCACGCCTCTGTTTCGTCGGCGAGTGCGCCTGGCCGGTGGACGAGCCCGACCTGTGGGCCGAGTGGGAACGGTTCGACGCCGTGCTCAACCACGCCCTCGAAGGCCGGCCGGTCACGATGGTGTGCGTCTACGACGAGGAGGAGCACTCGCCCCACTCCCTCGAGCGGGCACACGCCTGCCACCCCCATGTGGGCGTGGAGCCACCCTGCCCGGCGCCCCGCTACGTCGAGCCCGAGGCGTTCCTCGCCCTGGACCGTGCCGACCACCTCGAGGTGCCGGCCCACGCCGTCCGGCTGTCCGGGGCCCTGGTCCCCGGGACCGTGCGGGCGCAGCTGGGTGCCCTGCTGTTCGGCACCGGCGGGCTCGCGCCCCTGGGCCTGGGCGGCGCCATGGACGAGGATGTGGCCGACGCCCTCCTCGTGACCACCACCGAGCTCGTCACCAACGCCTGGCAGGCCGCCGCGGCCGTCGTCGACGTCGCGTGCTGGCGGGACGGCGCGTGGGCGGTCGTCCAGGTGGACGACGACGGACCCGGCCTCACGGACCCGCTCGCCGGCTACCGCCGGCCGCCGGTCGACGCGCTCGGTGGACGTGGCCTGTGGATCACGCGACAGCTCGCCGATACCGTCGACATCGCCGCCGGCGACTGGGGGACGAGCGTCCGGCTGCGGCTCCGGGTGCATGCGCTCGAGGTCACCGCCAGGGCGTAACCGCCGGACCCTTGTCGGGCTGCGGGTGTGGTGACATGATGTCACTGCACGGCGCCGGGTCGTCGGCGACGGCCAGGCTGGGGGTGGACATGACCGTCGAGGCGTCGTCCGACCGGCATCGGTCCAGGTGGCTGTGGCATCGATCGCTCGACCGCTATCCCGATCCCGGGCCCAGGGTCGCCTACCTGGCCATCGTGGTCGTGGCGACGATCATGCTGTACTACGAGCTCTACGTGGCGGGCGCGGTGAGCCCGACAATCATCGCCCACTACGGCATGACCTTCCGCTACTACGTGTACGCCATCGGCGTCGTCGGGGGGCTCGCCGGAGCGGTCTTCTCCGTCCTCGCCGGGCTGGCCGACCGCTGGGGACGAGCCAACATGGTGACCGTGGGCCTGCTGCTGACCGCGTTGCTCGTGCTCTTCGGCCTGCCCCACGCGCCGACAGCGACCACCTTCGTCGTCCTCTTCGGCGCTGTCGGGGCGGTCGAGGGCGTGGTCCTGGTGGCGACGCCGGCGCTGGTGCGGGACTTCTCGCCGCAGCTCGGACGGGCATCGGCCATGGGCTTCTGGACGCTTGGCCCGGTGGTGGGCAGCCTGGTCGTGGCGGTCGTCTCGAGCAACACGCTGTCGCACCTCCACGCCTGGCAGGACCAGTTCGCGATCTGCGGCATCGCCGGCCTGGCCGTCTTCGGGATCGCCCTCGTCGGGCTGCGAGAGCTGTCGCCGAACCTGCGGGACCAGCTGATGGTGAGCAGCCGCGATCGGGTGCTCGTCGAGGCGCGGGCCAAGGGCATCGACGTGGCGGCGGCCATCCGGCACCCGTGGCGCCAGATGCTCAAGTGGGACATCGTCGTCCCGGCCGCCGGCGGCGCCGTCCTGCTCCTCGTCTACTACGCCATGGTCGGCTTCCTCGTCGTGTACTTCGCCGCCATCTTCGGCTTCACGACCCAGAAGGCCAACAGCCTCGGCAACTGGTTCTGGGCGTTCGACGCCGGCGCCCTGCTCCTCGCGGGAGCGGTGTCCGACCGCTTGCGGGTGCGCAAGCCCCTCATGGTGC
Source organism: Acidimicrobiaceae bacterium (assembly GCA_027306585.1). Classification (GTDB taxonomy): domain Bacteria; phylum Actinomycetota; class Acidimicrobiia; order Acidimicrobiales; family RAAP-2; genus DAHUZJ01. The sequence goes on from DAHUZJ010000067.1 coordinate 11,701, forward strand.
TCGGGGCGTGCGGGGGGATCGTGATGACGGTCGTCTTCCTCACCCGGACGACGCATCCCCACACCAGCTTCTCGACGTTCGCGGTGATCATGAGCCTGTTGGCGGTCTTCCTCGGCATCGCCTACGCCCCCTGGTTCGCCGCCTTCACGGAGACCATCGAGCGTCGCAATCCGGCCCTCACCGCCACCGGGCTCGCCATCAACGGCTGGGTGCTGCGGGCGATCGTCACCCTGTCGTCCCTGGCCCTCCCGATCGTGGTCAGCTCCATGACGCCGCTCGTGACCTACGGGCCCAAGGTGGCAAACCTGGCAGCCCAGTACCACGACCAAGTGCAGACGTCGGCGGCCATCGACCCCGCCACGCTCAAGGGCCTCCAGGCCAACCAGAGCACACTGGCGCTCATCGGCAAGGCGGTCGGGGAGATCTCTGCCGGCCTCCACGTGAGCCGGACGGTGTCCCTCGCCCGCCTCGTCACACTCGGGAAGGTGGCCAGCCAACCGGGCTTCACGTACCTGACGGCCCATGGCCCGGCGGTGGCCGCCGCCCAGAAGGCGGCGCCGTCGCAGTGGCAGCGCTGGTGGTGGGTGTGCGTCGCCGGCGAGGTGGTGTTCCTCCCGACGATCTTCCTCCTCGCCGGCCGGTGGCTGCCGGCGAGAGCCCGGGAAGACGCCGAGCAGCACGAGCGCCTGGTGGCGGCGGAGCTGGTGCGACTCGGCGCGCCGGGGGCGCCGCCCCCGCCGCCCGCACCCCCCGCACCCCCCGTGCCGGGGGCGCCCGTCCGCCCGGCGCTCTGACCAGACGCCAGAACCGGGGCCGTCGCCGCTCGCCGCGGGCGGTGACGGCGACCACTCGAGGCGGACGGCTCAGGGCGAGAGCGCCGGGCGCTGGGCCACGGACCGCAGGCCGCCGAGGACCACCTCGACGTAGAGGTCCTCGAGAAAGGCGCGCTGGTCGGCCGTGGGCCGCTCGTGCCACTGGTGGACGATCGAGTCGAGCCCGGTGAGCAGGACCCGGGCGGCGGCCATGGCGTCGCGGGCGGCCAGGCCGAGCTCGTCGACGGCCAGCCGAGCGACGAAGCGGACGATGCGGCCCTCCCGGGCGCGCTGGTCCTGATGGGTCCGGGTGTCGCGGGCACCGGCGCGGATGAGCCGCGTGAGCAGGGCACCGCGCGCCTCGGTCTCGTCGATCACCGCCCGCACGAGCGACCGGAGGGCGTCCTCCAGCCCGGTCGCCTGGTCGACGGCCGCCGCCACCTCTGCGTCGAGGATGGTCGTCTCCCGGCGGTAGGCGGCGGCCAACAGCTCGCCGGCGTTGGCGAAGTGCTTGTAAAGGAGGGGCCGGCTGACCTCGGCGCGGGTGGCCACCGACTCCATCGAGACGGCGTCGACCCCGTGCTCGAGGGCGATGGCGATGGCGGCGTCGAGCAGCGCCTCCCGGCGGTCGGCTCGGGCCAAGCGCGGCGCCCGTCGGGCGGCGCCCCCGTCCATCGATGGTGGCACCGTGCCATCATGTCACTGGCACTGCGTCCGTCGCCTGGCCGTCGCCACGCGCCGCCCGCGGCGGGGACCGGGCCGGGCTCGGCCCGCCGGGGGCCAGGAGCGCCACCGGACGGCCGTGGCCTGGCTAGCGGGCGCTGATGTAGTCGACGAGCAGCTTCCGTTCTTGCTGGAGCTCTTCGATCCGGCTCTTCACGACGTCGCCGATGCTCACGATGCCCGCCAGCCGGCCGTCGCGCACCACCGGGACGTGCCGGACGCGCTGTTCGGTCATCGTGGCCATGACCGATTCCACGTCGTCGCCGGGGGCGCACGTGTGGACGGGCGCCGACATCACGGTGTCGAGGCGACGCGCCAGGAGGCCGTGGCGGTCGGCACCGAGGCGGCGCACGACGTCGCGCTCGGACACGATCCCGTCGATGGTCGCCCCGTCGGCCGACACCACCAGAGCCCCGATGGAATGCCGCCCCAGCTCGGCCACGGCGTCCGCCACCGTCGCGTCCGGGGGAAGGGTGGCCACGTCGGACCCCTTGGCCGCCAGGATGTCGGCGATGCGCATGGCCCGCCTCCTTTCGCCACCGGCCGGGTCGCGACCGGCTGCCTGTCTCGGGCCCCGGGGACGAGGCCGGTGTCGCGCAAGTCTAGAAAGATCGTCTGCGAAAAGCTCGCGTCATCGCGGCCGGGTCAGAGCTTCTCGATGCGGGCAAGAACGTTTCGCTGTCGCAATTGGCGGACGGACCGCCGGGCTTCCGCCTCGGTCCGGACCGCCGCCAACGCCTCCCCCGTGGTGTGCACCTTGGCCGAGAGCGCCTTCGCTTGGTCGACCGTGTAGTCGAACAGCGCAATGCAGGCACGTTCGACCTCGTCGAAGGTGGTGAAGTCGCTGTCCATGATGATCACGGCGTAGTCGTCGCCGAACAGCTCGCGGACCTTGTCGCCGATCTCCCGCTCAGCGTCGACCTCGACGGCAGTGCTCATCCGGCACCAGCCTAGGCCGAGTGGTCAGAGACCGCAGGCGAACCGAGAGCTCCAGGGCTGCCAGCCGTACTCGTGGTAGAGGGTGAGCGCGGCCTCGTCCTGGACTGTGGGTGAGGCCTCGTAGGGCCACCCGCCGTAGCCCATCGACACCCAGGTGCTGTCGAGGATGCCGTAGGCGCCCGAGGGGCGTGTCGGGTCGTTGTACACGTCGCCCGACTCGCGGATGCGGATGCACTGCCAGTCGGGCGTGGCGGTGCTTGTCCAGTCCGTCGGCGGTGGCACCACCGACGCAGCGGCGAACGTGGCCGGGGCAGGCGACGCGCTGGCAGCCGTCACGGGCGCTGGTACCACCGCGGGTGCCGGCGCCGGAGCGAGTGACGGTGACACCGCCGATGCTGGCATCGCCACCACGTGCCGGGCGTGGCGCCCCCGGGAGGCCGATCGCTCGTGCCGGAGGCGGACGGGGTGCGAAGCCGCCGACAGCGTGGCGCCGAGCGCCGGCAGTGCGGTGCCGATGGCTGCCCGACCGGCGGTCACCGCTGTGCGGAGATGGGCCGCCGAGACGCGCGCACCGTCGAGCACGGTGCCGGTATGGCTGTGACGGGGCACGGCGCCGGCCGTGCCCTGCAGCATGACGAGGGTACTGCTCATGAACGTGACGGACGATGCCGCCGCGAGTGCAATGCGGGTCCGCATGGCACCTCCCTTCGTAGGGCGCGCGAATGCGCCTTCCTCTGCTCGGTGTCGCGGGCGCCGGCCATTGCATTCATGCCCCGGACGAGGTGCGGATAGACAAGAACTCGTCCTGGCGTTGCGCCGTAGGGTGTGCGGCCGGAGTGTCAAGTGCCCGTGTGCTACGTGCTGAGTGAAACCCCCGCGGGTCGGGCCGGTCCGTCGACCGGATGGTCCAGGTCGCGGCCGAACCATCGGGTCCGGCGCGAGCGGTCGGAAGGGGACGTTACCGGTCGGTCAACCCACACCTGACACTTCACCGGCGGTCCGGAACGTCACGCGATAGGCCGCAACCGAAGGAGAATGCCTGGTCAAAAGCACAAAGTGGGCCCATCGCGCCGCCTCATGGCAGCACCAAAGATCAACCGGGCTGCAACCAGATGGGCACCGGTGGGGCGTCGGAACGCGCTAGCCGAAGCGGATGCGACCGGCGCGATCGCTGCCGACGTAGCCGTGGTCGACGAACCATCGGGCGGAGCTCTCGACGGCCTCGACGGGGGAGCGGGAGTGGTAGCCGAGCTCGTCCCGTGCCCGGCGGTCGTCGAAGATCATGTTGGTCGTCGACATGCGGGCCGCTTCGAGCGGCACGAAGGGCTCGCGACGTAGCAGCCGTCCCTGCACCACGTCAGACACCATCCCGGCCGCAAGGGCGAAGCTACGAGGGAATTGCAGACGTGGGGCAGGGAGGTTCGTCACCTCGGCGAGGGTGGACAGCAGCTCGCGCATCGACAGGTTGGTGCCACCGACGATGTAGCTGCGACCGACCCGCCCTCGCTCGAGGGCGAGCAGGTGGCCGCGGGCGAGGTCGTCGACGTGCGCGACGTTGAGCGACGTGTCCACGTAGCCTGGGATCTTGCCGTTCAGGAAGTCGAGGACCAGCTTGCCCGTCGGCGTGGGGCGGCGGTCCCGAGGGCCGAGCGGGAAGGTGGGGAGGACGAGCGTCACCGGGACCCCCTGGCCGGCAGCCCGGAGCACCTCGTGCTCGGCCACGTACTTGGACCGCTTGTAGTGCCCGAAGAGGTGCCGCACGTCGGCCACCGCGTCCTCCGTGGCCGGTACCCCCCGCGCCGCGTCCTGGAGCCCGACCGTCCCGACGGTGCTCGTGTACACCATCCGCTCGGTCCCGGCCTCGGCGACCGCCGCGAGCACGTGCCGGGTGCCGGTCACGTTGACGTCGTAGATGACGGAGGGATCGGGTGCCCAGAACCCGTACACGGCGGCGGCGTGGAACACGAACCGACATCCCTCGACCGCGCGGCGAACGGCGCCGGCGTCCCGGACGTCCGCCTCGAACTGGTCGACGTCGATCCCCCGCAGGTTCTGGTGGTCACCGCCCGGTTCGACCATCGCCACGACCGACGCTCCGTGCTCGAGCAGGGTGCGGGTGATGGCAGAGCCGATGAAGCCGCCTGCCCCGGTGACGAGCACGCGGTCCCCGGGCTGCAGGTTCACGGCGTCGCGCTGGCCGTCGGCACGCCGCGGCGGAGGGCGCTGCGCGCCATGGTGGTGCCGAATTCGAGGAGCAGCCCCGAGCCCCGATGGGCGTCGGCGAGCACGTCGTCGAGGGCGCCCACGAAGTAGTCGACCTCCTCCTCGCCGGCGATGAGGGGCGGCAGGAGCTTGATGACGTTCAAGTTGTCTGCCGCCACCTGAGTGAGGATCCGGTGCCGATGGAAGAGCGGCACCACGACCATCTGCGAGAAGAGCGCGTTCCGCACCGCCTCGATGGCGCTCCACCGCACCCGCAGGGCCCGCGACGTGGGCTTGCCGAAGACCACGCCGATGATGAGGCCCTTGCCGCGGACCTGATGGAGCATCTCGTACTTCTCCACCAGGGGGGCCAGGCCCTTCTCGAACAGCTCGCCGGTGTGGCGGGCGCGCTCCACGATGTCCTCGTCGTCGAAGGCCTGGAGGGTGGCCAGGGCGGCCACCATCGCCAGCTGGTTGCGCCCGAAGGTGGTCGAGTGCACCATCGCCCGGTCGATGGAGCTGTACACGCGCTCGAAGATCTCGTCGCGCGTGAGGACGGCGCCGACGGGGACGAAGCCGCCCGACAGGGCCTTGGACATGGTGATGATGTCCGGCTCCACACCCCAGTGCTCGTGGGCGAAGAACTTGCCGGTCCGGCCCATGCCCACCTGGACCTCGTCGGCGACGAACAGCGTCTTGTGCCGGCGGCACAGCTCCTGGACGGCAGGCCAGTAGCCATCCGGGGCGACGTTGACCCCCTTGCCCTGGATCGGCTCGGCGACGAACGCCGCCACGTCGCCCTTGCGCAGCTCCCGGGCCAGGGCGTCGATGTCGCCGAAGGGGACCTCGGTCGTCGCCGGCAGGAGGTAGGGGTCGAAGCCCTTGCGGAACTCCTTGCCGCCGTTGAGGGAGAGCGCGCCGTTGGTGAGACCGTGGAAGGCGTGGTCGCAGAAGACGATGCGGGCGCGGCCCGTCGCCGCCCGGGCGAACTTGATGGCTGCCTCGATGGTCTCGGCACCCGAGTTGCAGAAGAACACCCGGCGGATCCCGGGGTGCGCCCGGGCCACCAGCCGCTCGGCGAGGAGGCCCGGCAGGAGGGCACAGTCGAGCTGGACCATGTTCGGCAGGTCCAGGTCGATGGCCTGGTGGAGCGCTGCCTTGACGGCCGGGTGGCTGCGGCCGAGGGCGTACACGCCGAACCCGGAGAGGAGGTCCAGGTACCGGTCGCCCCGATCGTCGTACAGGTAGCAGCCCTCCCCGCGGACGTAGAAGCGGTCGAAGCCCAACGTCTTGAGGACGCGCGCCAATTGCGGGTTCAAGAGGTCCGTGTGCAGCTGGAAATTCTCGCCGTGTCGCTCCCGCAGCGCCTTGGCGACATCGAACGTCATCACGCACCTCCGCGTCCTCGGCGGCCCTCAGGGTAGTGCTCGTCGCCGCCACGTCGCCGCCACGTCGCCGGCGCGGCGGCCCTCGGGGCGCGCGGCTGTTCCGCTGTGCAGAACCGAAGCCCGACGCGATTATGGTGGGCGGGACGATGACGGAGGCACGGCGGTACGCCCCGGACGGGCGGCGCTCCTACTTGGTGGGGTCGGTCGACCACGCCCTGCGTCTCCTCGCCCAGCTGCAGGAGCACCCCTCGTTGGCGGTCAAGGAGGCGGCCGAGCTGCTGGGGGTGGCGCCGTCGACGGCGCACCGGCTCCTGGCGACCCTCCAGGCCAACGGGTTCGTCGTCCAGGACCCGGCCACGCGGCGGTACGGGCCCGGCCCGGCCCTGCTGGCGGTGGCCCTGGCCTCCCTGCGCCGGGTCGACGTCCGCCGGGTGGCCCGCCCCCACCTGGCCGCCTTGTCGGCGGAGACCCGTGAGACGGCGAACCTCGCCGTGGCCGAGGGGACCACGGTCCGGGTCATCGACTCCATCGAGGGTCCCGAGGTGGTCCGGGTGAGCGCCCGGACCGGCGAGGTGATCCCGGCGCACCTGTCGGCCGGTGGCAAGGCGCTCCTGGCGGGGCTCGGCACCGAGGAGCTCGAGCGGGTCCTGCCGGCGGAACGGCTGCCCGGCCCGACCGGCCCGGTCGCCCGTCAGGCGCTCGTCGACGAGCTCGCCGAAGTGCGGAGGCGGGGGTATGCCACGTCGATCGACGAGAGCACCCCCGGTGTCGCCTCCGTCGGGGTGGCCGTCCGGGACGTGGGGGGCCGGCTGCTGGCGGCCCTCAGCGTGTCGTTGCCGACCGAGCGGTTCGACGCCGACCGGCTCACCGTCATCGCCGCCGCCGCCCGGCACCGAGCGGCGCGCATCGAAGAAGAGCTGCGTTCGGACGCCCTCCTGGCGCACTGACCCGCCGGGGGCGGCCGCGGGTCGGCTCCGGCGGGTCAGCTGCGGACCGCCGGCGCGGGTCAGCTGCGGACCGCCGGCCTCCTCAGCTGCCCCAGCCGGTCGTCGTGCCCGTCTGGCCGGGGGCGCACGCCCGGGGGTCGTACGGCTTGAGCGCCTCGACGGACGGCGTCGGGGCGGTGAACTTGCCTGTTGTCGACGGCGTGGTGGTGGTCGTTGTCGGTGTTGTGCCCGAGGAGGCCGCCAGCGTCGCCGAGGTGCCCGAGGTGCTCGAGGAGGCCGCCAGCGTCGCCGAGGTGCCCGAGCCCGACGTGGTCGAGGCCTTGGTCGACCCCTTCGTGGAGGCCTTGGAAGCCGGCGCCGTGGTCGTGGCCGCCGTCGGCGCCGTGCTGTTGACGGTGAAGTCGGAGCCCGTGGTCACGGTGACCTGTGCTCCGTCGGCCGTCGGCCCGTAGGCGAGGATGACCGCGCCCGAGAGCGAGCGGGCGACCGCCTGCGCCGCAGCCTCGTCGGTGGGTGTGCGCTGGGCGTAGGTCACGAGGGTCTCGGACTCCTGGCCGACCGGTGTCGATGTGCCGGTGCCCACCATGTGGAAGCCGAGCTGCCCGAGGGCGTTCGAGGTGTCGGTGGCCTGTGTGTAGGTGCCGGTGCCGTTGAGCACCGAGACGGTCACTGTCTGGGGGTTGGGCAGCGCCTTGCCGGTGAGGCTGTTGGTGGCGTTGGAGATGCCGAGGAACTGGTTGACGATCTGCTGGTCCTGCGGCTCGGAGGGGAACTCGACGTCGCCCTTGGGGAAGCCCTTGTAGTTGTATGTGCCGAAGGTGCCGACCATGACGGGGAGGGTCCACTGGGGCGCCGAGCTGATGTCCACCGAGTGGAAGGTGAGCACCAGGTTCACCATGTGCGCCACTGTCATCCCGCTGTCCACCGTCAGATTGGGTGCGAGGGCGTTGATGAGCGACAGGTCGCTCGTCGGGTTCGAGAGGCCGTGGTGGGCCATCTTGGACGCCAGCACCCGCAGGAACTCGTGGTCTCGGCGGATCCGGGCCAGGTCGCTCTGGGTCTCGTAGGGCCATGTGCTCGGTGTGGTGGCCGTGACTGTGGGCGCCTTGTACTGGAGGTGGCGGGCGCGGACGACCTGGAGGGCCTCGAACCCGTTGAGGTGGTGGCAGCCCGCGACGACGACGTTGAGCCCCGAGTAGGCGTCGTGGACCGGCTCGGGGAACTCCATTGTGATGCCGCCGAGGGCTGTCACCACGGCAGCAAAGGTGTCGAAGTTGAGCTCGACGTAGTGCTGGATCGGGATCCCGAAGTCCTCCTCGATGGCCGCCACCAGCTGGCTCGGGCCCTGGTACAAGGAGTTGGCGATCTTGTAGGCGCCGTAGCCTGTGCCTGTCTTGCGGGAGTTGGGGAGGAACACGTCCCGGGGGATGGACAGCAGGCGCACCGTCCGGCTGGCCGCGTTGAGGTGCAGGATCATGATGACGTCGCTGTTGACGCCGGTGACACCCTGTGTGCACAGCCCGAAGGCCGCTGTCTGCTTCTTGAGGCCGCAGCGGGTGGTGGACCCGACCATCAAGATGTTCTCGGTGCCGGCGTCGGCGCCGGTGGTGGGACCGATGGTCAGGCCGTTGACGGTGACCCGGTGCACCTTGTTCGACAGGTACCACGCGTAGCCCGAGGCAGCCCCGACCACCAGCACGATCACGATGCCGAGCACGAGCAGCGTCCGCTTCATCCGCCGGTGCCTGCCCCGTGGCGGGCGACCGCGTCCACCGCCGCCCCGGCCCCCCCTCGGCGCCGTGCCGCCAGGGCCGCCGGTCCCGTTGCCGGCGGCGTGGGTCGGGCGCCCCCGCCGGGTGCCGTAGTGGTAGTCGACGACGTCGTCGGCTTCGGTCGTGCCGGGGTAGGCGCCCGCCGCCGGCCCCCCCGACAGACGGGCAGAGGGGCCGCGACGGCTGGCCCCCCTCGGACGCGAACGGGAGAGCTCGCGCCCGAGCGCGCGGAGACCTTCCTCGTTCGGCACCGGCCCTGACATGCCCCCACCGTACCCAGCGCACCTTAACTGCACATAACGCCCCCCCGTCCCGGGGCTGAGGGACGTTCAGGTGGAACTGGGCGCCGGTGGGCCCAGGGGAACGTCAAGTGAAGGGGATGGCGCTGTACTCGGCGAGCTTGGCCAGGGGGTGGCTGGCGTCGATCTTGCGGATGGTCCCGGACTTCGACCGCATCACGAGGGACTGGGTGGTGGCGCCGAAGCCGTGGTACCGGACCCCTTGGAGCAGCTCGCCGTCGGTGATCCCCGTGGCGGCGAAGAAGCAGTTGTCACCCTGCACCAGGTCCTCGGTCGTGAGCACTGCGTCGAGGTCGTAGCCGGCGTCGATCGCCGCCTGCCGTTCCTCGTCGTTGCGGGGCCACAGGCGGCCCTGGATCTCCCCACCCATGCACTTGAGGGCGGCGGCGGCCAGGACCCCCTCGGGGGTCCCGCCCACGCCGAACAACACGTCGACGCCGGCTCCGGGCCAACCGGTGGCGATGGCGCCCGCCACGTCGCCGTCGGTGATGAGCCGGATCCTCGCGCCCGAGGCGCGGACCTCGGCGATGAGGTCCGCGTGGCGCGGACGGTCGAGGATGACGGCCGTCAGGTCTCGCACGGAGCGGCCGAGCGCCTGGGCCAGGGAGTGCAGGTTCTCGGTGGGTGACCGGTTCACGTCGACCGAGCCCCGGGCGCTGGGGCCGACGGCGATCTTCTCCATGTACACGCACGGGCCCGGGTTGAACATCGATCCGCGCTCGGAGACGGCGATGACCGACAGGGCCCCGCCACGCCCGAGGGCGGTGGGCGTGGTGCCGTCGATGGGGTCCACGGCGATGTCGGCGGCCGGCGGGGACCCGTCGCCGATGCGCTCCCCGTTGTAGAGCATGGGCGCGTTGTCCTTCTCGCCCTCGCCGATGACGACCACCCCGTCCATCGGCACCGTCTGGAGCACGATGCGCATGGCGTTGACGGCCGCGCCGTCGGCGCCCTCCTTGTCGCCACGCCCCATCCAGCGGCTGGCGGCCATCGCCGCGGCTTCGGTCACTCGGACGAGCTCGAGTGCCAGGTTGCGATCGGGAGCCTGGACGCGCCGTTCCACGGGCGAGACGATATCGGGCCGGAGCCCCCACGCGGCCCGTCGCGGGCCCTCGGACATAATGGGCGCCGATGGACTGCTTCGTCATCCGCCCGAACGGGCCGCTCCGGGGCGTCGTCCGTGCCGGGGGGGCGAAGAACTCCGTCCTCAAGCTCATGGCCGCGTGCCTGCTGGCGTCCGGCCGGCACGAGCTGGCCAACGTGCCCGACATCGTCGACGTCGACATCATGGCCGAGGTGCTCACCGCCCTCGGTGCCTCGGTCGAGCGGGTGGCGGCGGGCCGGCTGGCCGTGACCACCCCCGAGGCGCAGGACCTGTTGCCCGAGGCGCCCTACGAGCTGGTCGAACGGATGCGGGCCTCCATCGTTGTCCTCGGACCCCTCCTCGCCCGGTGCGGCTACGCCCGGGTGTCCAGGCCGGGCGGTGACGACTTCGGCAACCGGCCCATCGACATCCACCTCAATGGCCTGGGCGCCCTCGGCGCCACCTTCGACACCGTCCACGGCTACGTCGAGGGCAGGGTTGGCGAGTCGCCGGTCCGCGAGCGCCTCGTCGGGACGAGGGTGGTGCTCGAGTACCCGAGCCACACGGCAACCGACAACCTGCTGATGGCGGCCGTGCTGGCCAAGGGCACGACCGTGATCGAGAACGCCGCCCGGGAGCCCGAGGTGGCGGACCTGGCGGAGTTCCTGCGCGCCATGGGGGCTCGGATCTCCGGCGCCGGGACGTCGAGGATCGAGGTGGAGGGCGTCGACGAGCTGTCGCCGGCCTCGCACCGGGTGGTCCCGGACCGGGTGGTGACGGCCACCTACCTGGCAGCGGTGGGCCTCGCCGGCGGCGAGGTGGTGGTCGAGGACGCCCGGATCGACCACCTCGAGACCCTGGTGCGCAAGCTGGCGGCCATGGGCCTCCACGTCGAGCAGCTCCCCGCCGGCCTGGCGGCCGCCAGCTCGGGCCGGCTGCGCTCCGTCGACGTGGCAACCCTGCCGTACCCGGGAGTGGCGACCGACTACAAGCCGCTGCTGGTCACCATGCTCACCGTTGCCGACGGCGTCGGCATCGTCACCGAGAACCTGTTCTCCGGGCGCTTCCGCTATGTCGACGAGCTGCGCCGGATGGGCGCCGACATCCGGACGGAGGGACACCACGCCGTGATCCGGGGGGTGCCGCGGCTCTCCGGCGCGCCGGTGCGCGCCCCCGACATCCGGGCGGGTGCGGCGCTCGTCCTGGCGGGACTGGTGGCCGAGGGCGAGACCGAGGTTTCGGGCGCCGGTCACGTGGACCGGGGGTACGAGGACCTGGCGGGTGCCCTTCGCAGCCTGGGCGCCCAGGTCCACCGGCGTTGACGTCCCGCTCGCGCGACCCGGAGGACCTCCTCGGGGAGGCCCATGCCGGGGACCGGGCGGCCTTGGCCCGGCTGCTGTCGATCGTCGAGCGCGGCGGCGAGCCGAGCCAGGCCCTGGCCCGGCTGGTGTACGTGTCGGCGCCCCCCTACACGCTCGGCGTCACGGGCGCACCGGGGGCGGGGAAGTCCACCCTCGCGAACCGGCTGATCGCCAGTGCCCGGGGCGGCTGGCCATCGGGTGAGCCGGTCGCCCAGGTCGCGGTGCTCGCCGTCGATCCCTCGTCGCCGTTCACCGGGGGAGCCATTCTCGGCGACAGGGTGCGGATGCAGGACCACGCCACGGACCCGTCCGTCTACATTCGGTCGATGGCCACCCGGGGCCACTTGGGTGGGCTCGCCCTGGCGGTGCCCGACGCGGTGCGGGTGCTGGGCGCAGTGGGGATCCCGCTCGTCATCGTGGAGACGGTCGGCGTGGGCCAGATGGAGGTGGACGTGGCGGCGGCAGCCGACACCACGGTGGTCGTGGTGACCCCGGGCTGGGGCGACTCGATGCAGGCCAACAAGGCGGGACTGCTCGAGGTGGCCGACGTGTTCGTGGTCAACAAGGCGGACCGACCCGGGGTCCGCGAGGCTCGGCGAGACCTCGAGCAGATGCTCGACCTCTCGGCACCGAGCGACTGGCGTCCACCCGTCGTGGACACCGTGGCGTCGACCGGCGACGGGGTGGCCGACCTGTGGGCGGCCGTCGACCGCCACCGGGCGCACCTGCTGTCGAGCGGCCGGCTGGCCGGCCGGCGCCGGGAGCGGCTCGCCCAGGAACTGCGGCGCGTGGTCACGGCCCGAGTGCTCGAGCGTGCCCAGGCGGTGACGTCGGGCGCGGCCTACGAGGCCGCCGTGGCGGCGATCGACGAGGGGTCTCTCGATCCCTACGAGGCCGCCGGCCGGCTGCTGGGCGACTGACGTGCCGGCGATGCCCGCGCCATTTCCCGGTCACGGCCCAGTCGACCGGTCCTACGACCCGTCGAGCCGGTGGTTCCAGCACGCCGTGTTCTACGAGGTGCTGGTGCGGGGCTTCTTCGACGGCAACGACGACGGCAGCGGCGACCTGCCGGGGCTGCGGGCCAAGCTCGACTACCTGCAATGGCTGGGCATCGACTGCCTGTGGCTGCTGCCGTTCCACCCGTCCCCGCTGCGTGACGGCGGCTACGACGTCAGCGACTTCTTCAACGTCCATCCCGACTACGGGTCGCTCGGGGACCTGGTGGGTCTCCTCGAGGACGCCCACCATCGGGGGATCCGGGTCATCGCCGACCTGGTCATGAACCACACGAGCGACCAGCACCCGTGGTTCGCCGAGTCCCGATCGTCCCGGACCAACCCGAAGGCCGACTGGTACGTGTGGAACGACGACGACCAGCGCTGGCCCGAGGCGCGGGTGGTGTTCACCGACGTCGAGCGGTCCAACTGGACGTGGGACCACCAACGCGAGCAGTACTACTGGCATCGTTTCTACTCGCACCAACCCGACCTCAACTACGCCAACCCCGAGGTCGCCGACGCCATGCTCGACCTGGTGCGCTTCTGGCTCGACCTGGGGCTCGACGGCTTCCGCCTCGACGCCGTCCCCTACCTGTTCCAGCGAGACGGAACGGCCGGCGAGCACCTTCCCGAGACCCACGCCTACGTGAAGCGCATCCGCAAGCAGCTGGAGGCCGACTACCCGGGGCGGATCCTGCTGGCCGAGGCCAACGGCTGGCCGGCCGACGTCGCCGACTACTTCGGCCACGGGGACGAGTGCCACCTGTGCTTCCACTTCCCCCTCATGCCGCGCCTGTTCGCCTCGGTGCGCCGGGAGCAGCGCTACCCGGTGACCGAGATCCTGAGCCAGACCCCGGACATCCCCGACGGATGCCAGTGGGCCATCTTCCTGCGCAATCACGACGAGCTGAGCCTCGAGCAGGTGAGCGAGGAGGAGCGCGACTACCTCTTCGCCGAGTACGCCAAGGACCCCCGCATGAAGCGGCACATGGGCATCGGCCGGCGGCTCGCGCCCCTTCTCGACGGCGACCGCCGGCTGGCCGAGCTCCTGCACTCCCTCCTCCTGTCGCTGCCGGGCAGTCCCGTGCTCTACTACGGCGACGAGCTGCTGATGGGCGACAACATCTACCTCGGCGACCGGGACTCGGTCCGCACGCCCATGCAGTGGTCGCCCGACCGCAACGCCGGCTTCTCGAAGGCGGACTTCGCCCAGCTGTACCTCCCGCCCCTCATGGACCCGGTGTACGGGTTCGGCGCGATCAACGTCGAGGCCCAGCTGCGCAGCCCCGGGTCCTTCCTGCACTGGCTCCGGGGGATGCTGGTGGAGCGGCGGTCGCTGCCGGTGCTCGGCGTCGGGGCGATGGACGTCCTCGGCTGCCCCAACCCCTCCGTGCTGGCCTACGTCCGCTGGGGCGAGGTGGCGGACGTGTCGCTCGTCGCTCCGCGGGGCCCAGGTCCACCGGCGGTGATGCCGACAGCGGCGCCGGAGCCGGCGTGCCCGGACCAGGTCCTCGCCCGCACCGTCCCCGCCGGCAACGAGGAGGCGGCCGACAGCGCCGTCCACCGGTCGCAGGCGGTGCTGTGCGTCCACAACCTCTCTCGGTTCGCCCAGCCGGCGGAGCTCCACCTGGCGCGCTGGGCCGGGTGGCGGCCCGTCGAGGTGCTGGGCCGGGTGCCCTTCCCGGCGATCGGCGACGAGCCCTACACCATCAGCTTGGCCCCCTACGGGTACCTCTGGTTCGAGCTGGTCGACCAGATGCCGGTGCTGGAGGAGACGGGCCGGTGACCGGGTCGCTCCGGGAGCCCGACGCCGAGCAGCGGGCGGCGTTGCAGCGGTTGGTGGCCGCCTGGGCCGGCCCCGGCGTGGCGGCGGCGGAGGACGTGGAGCTGGTGGACGTCGCGCTGCTCCACGACGGCCGGCCGGGGGTGGTCGACGTCCTTGCCCGCGTCGGCAACTGGTCGGGCGACGCGGGCGTCGAGCGCCCCGGCGACCGGCTGGTCCACGCCGTGCTGGGACTGCGGCGGCCCGGCGACGAGCTCCACGTCCTCGGGGCGCGCGAGGACCCGGTGCTCGGCCTGCTCGACGACGAGCACGGCCTGGCGGTGGTGGTGGACGGACTGCACGACGCCGACGTGGCCGAGCTGCTGCTGGTCGCCGTGGGCGGACCGGCGGAGGCCGGGCCGCCCACCGTGGAGCGGGAGGCGGCCCCGCCGCCGGGCCCTGTGCTCACCGTCTCGGTCGCCGAGGACGAGCACGACCCCGTCGTGGCCTTCGGCGAACGGTGCGCCTTGCGGGTGTTCCGCCGGCCCCGCCCCGGACCGCATCCGGGCGTCGCGCTCCTGGTGGCGCTGGACCGCGCCGGCTTCAACCACCTCCCGGCCCCGCTGGCCGTGTGGCGGCGTGGCGGCACGGATCTCGGGATCGTCGTCGAACGCCACGTGGGGGCGGCACCGGGCTGGGCGCTGGCGCTGGCGTCGCTCCGGGACCTGTGCGCCCGCAGCGGCAGCCCGGAGGAGGCCGGGGGTGACTTCGCCCCCGAAGCCCGGGCGCTCGGCACCATGGTCGGCCGGCTCCACTTGGCGCTCGACGCCGCCTTCGGACGGCGCGCCGAGCCCGTCGCCACATGGGCGGCGGCGGTGGAGCCGGTGGCGGCGCTCGAGGGGGAGGCGGCGGCGGCGCTGCGGGCCCTGCGGTCCTCGCCGGCCCGGGCGCCGGCCATCCGCCTGCACGGCGATCTCCACCTGGGCCGGACCGCTCGCACCGACCAGGGCTGGATCCTGGTCGACACCACACCGGGCGCCGAGCGGTACGGGTCGCCGCTCGCCGACGTGGCCGACGTGCTGTGGTCGTTCCATCACGCCGCCACCCTGACGGCGGCGCAGCTGGGCCGCGACCCGCTGGGGCACCCCGAGGCGGCGTCGAGCTGCGCGGCGTGGGAGGCACGCAACCGTCGGGCATTCGTGGCCGGGTACCTCTCGACGCCCGGCGTCGCCGGGCTGGTGCCGCCCGACCGGGAGGTCGTCGGGCAGCTGACCGCGCTCTTCGAGGCGGCGCGCGAGGCACGGGTGGCGGCGCGGGCCGAGCGGTGACCGGCTGCGCGAGGCTCTGGGGATGCGACTCGCCGTGCTCACCGGTGGGGGGGACTGCCCCGGCCTGAACGCGGTCATCCGCGCCGTGGTGGTGGCGGGAAGCCGCCTCCACGGGGACGAGGCCGTGGGGTACCTCGACGGCTGGCGGGGGGTGATGGAGCGGAGGAGCGTGCCGCTGCGGCCCTCGCGGGTCAACGGCCTCCTCGCCCGCGGGGGCACCGTGCTCGGCAGTTCGCGCACGAACCCCTTCGCCGCCGAGGAAGGGGCGGCCGCGGCGGTCCGCAACCTCGCCGACGACGGCATCGACGCCCTCGTGGCCATCGGTGGGGACGACACCCTGGGCGTGGCCCTGCGCCTGGGCGGGCTCGGCGTGCGGGCCGTCGGCGTGCCCAAGACCATCGACAACGACTTGTCGGGGACCGAGGTGACGTTCGGGTTCCACACCGCCGTGCAGACCGCCACCGAGGCCATCGACCGGCTGCAGACGACCGCCGAGTCGCACCACCGCGTGATCGTGTGCGAAGTGATGGGGCGCCACGTGGGCTGGATCGCCGCTTACGCCGGCATCGCCGGGGGAGCCGACGAGATCCTCGTCCCCGAGGTGGCGTTCGACCTGAGCGCGGTGTGCCAGCGCCTCATGCGCCGGCACGAGCGCGGCCGTTACTCGTCGGTGGTGGTCGTCTCCGAGGGGGCGCTCCCCGGCGGTGCCGACCGGGAGGCGGCGGTGGCCGCCACCTCGAGCGCCACCGTCGACCAGTTCGGGCACGCACGGCTGGGTGGTGTCGGCGCCTGGCTGGCCGAGCAGATCGAGGCGCAGACCGGGTTCGAGTCCCGCCACACCACGCTCGGCCACATCCAGCGGGGTGGCACGCCCACCGCATTCGATCGCGTGCTCGCGACCCGCTTCGGCGTCGGCGCGGTGGCAGCCGTGCACGAGGGCGCCTTCGGCACGATGGTCGCGTACCAGGCGGGGCGCATCGTGCGCGTGCCGCTGGAGGAAGCGGTGGGCAAGCCCAAGCAGCTCGACCTCTCGCTGCTCGAGGAGGTTGCGGACCCCTTCCTCGGGTGACGTCGAGCAGCTGGCGGGGCCGGCGTCAGCCGGCGGGGACCGCGTCAGCCGGCGGGGACCGCCACCCGGAGCTGCTCGGCAGCCTGCTCGGGGTTGACGATGTTGATGGCGACGCCGGTGCCCATCTCGAACCCGGCGCGGGTGGTGGCCTTGGGCCAGACGTGGACGTGCCAGTGGTAGGGATCGTTCACTCGGTACGGCGCCGAGTGGAACACGATGTTGTACGCCACGTCGCCGACGACGTCGCTCAGCTGGTGGAGGGTCGCCTTGAGGGCGAGCCCGATCGACACCAGGTCCTCGGTCGGGCTCCGGTAGAGGTGCGGCGTGTGGTCCCGAGGCACGATCAGCATCTCGTAGGGGGTGGCGCTCCAGAACGGGCAGATCACCACGCTGCGGCTGTCGGCGTAGATGACCCGGTGCCCCTCTGCCTCCTCCGCCTCGACGGTCGTGCAGAGCAGGCAGCTCTCGGCGAACCGGGCAAAGCGGGCCTGCTCCTCGGCCAGCTCGCGAGGGACGAACGACATCCCGAGCAGTTGGCCGTGGGGGTGCTCGACGGAGGCGCCCGCCTCCCGGCCGGAGTTCACGATGGCCTGGCTGTAGCGGAGCGTCGGGTGCTGGGAGTGCTCCTCGATGCGGTCGCGCAGCGCCGCCATCACGAGGCCCACCTGCTCGTTGGAGAGGCCCGACCACGAGACGTCGTGCTCAGGCGACAGGATCAAGACCTCATGGATGCCGCCTGCCGAGGCCTGGGTGAACACCGGCCCCCTGTTGGTCACGACGAACGGCTCGTCCCCGGAGAACGCCGGATAGAGGTTGGGCACCACGCGGACCAGCCAACTTCCGGTGGGCCCATAGGTCTCGAGCGCCGGCGGGCTCGCCTCCTCGTGGCCCGGACAGAAGGGGCACGGGCGGCTCGTGTCCTCTTGGACCTGGGCCGAGCGGACGACGAACGCTGTCGGTCGTGCCGCTCGCCGGGTGCTGACGACGACCCAGCGTCCCGTCAGCGGGTCGAGCCGAAGCTGGTTGGCTGGGCCTGTCTCGCCGTCGAACACCTGTCCGCTCCATCGCCTGCCGACCGCCGGCCGGTGCCGGTGGTCTCCTACTGGCCCTCACGGTACCGCTCCCGGGGGGTGCACATGCACCACGGACGGGGCCGATGAAGGGCCAACCGGACGGCGCCCTCTTCGACGCGGTCCTCTTGCTGCACGTGGCGGCCGCGCTCGTGGCGGTGGGGGTCCTCGCGACGGGCGCCGTGACGGCGGTGCGGCTCGTGCGGGCGGGCGGAGGCCCGGTCCCACCCGGGGTGCAGCGGTACTTCGCCCCGGGCACCAACTGGGCAGGGCGGACGCTCTACGCCGTGCCGGTCCTCGGTCTCGCCCTCGTCGAGTTGTCGGGCGGGCACTTCGGGTTCGGTGACGCGTGGGTGCTCACCGGTATCGGCCTCTGGGTGGCGGCCGCCCTGGTGGCCGAGCGGATGGTCTGGCGGACCGAGCGCCAGGTCCAGGGCGACCTCGCGGCGGGCGCCGACCCGGGCCCGGCCGCCCGGCGGCTGTACCTGTCGTCGTTCGCCGTGCTGGCGATCCTCCTCGCGGCCTTCGTCGTCATGTTCGTCCAACCCTGAGGTGGACCGGTCCGCCGCAGCCCTCGGGGGTGGCGGCGGACCTCAGGGCTCGCCGGTCGGCGGCGGCTCGCCGGTCGCCTCCGCCAGGAGGCGGCGTGCAGCGTCGAGGTGCCCGTCGCGGACCGCGGCGGGGAGCGGCCCGTCGAGCAGCCGCTGCCAGTCGACCGACTCGGTCGGGCGCCCGGTGGCCTGCAGCCGGCGCCGGACCTCGTCCAGCAGGTCGGCCAGTGGTGCCAAGCCGTCGCCGAGGGTAGCTGCAATACGACGACGGAGCCACGTCGCCAGGGCGGGACTGGCGCCGCCCGTGGACACGGCCACGGTGACCCGGCCGTCCCGGTGCACGGACGGCAGCAGGAACGTGCAGTTCGCCACGTCGTCGGCGCTGTTCACCCAGATGCCGGCCGCCTCGGCGTCCTCGGCCACCGCTCCGTCGACGCCCGGGGCGCCGGTCGCCGTCACCACCAGCCGGTAGCCAGCGGCCTCGCCCCGGTGGTAGGGGCGGCGGTGGACCTCCACGCCGAGGTCGTCGATCGTGGCGAGGACCTCGGGGGCCACGACCGTGACCCGTGCCCCGCTCGCGACGAGCCCGGCGACCTTGCGGGCCGCCACTCGCCCGCCGCCGACGACCAGGCAGGGCCGGCCGGCGACGATCAGGCTGACCGGGTAGGGAGTCGGGTGGCGCACGGGCGGCTCACCCGGCCGCCAGCTCCGGCGGCCCGACCATCCCGGCGGCGATGGTGGCGTTGGTGGCTTCGTCGACCAGCACGAAGCTGCCGGTGATGCGGTCGCGCCGGTAGGCGTCGACGGCCAAGGGCACGGCGGTCTCGAGCCGGACCACGCCGATGTCGTTGTCCGCCAGCTCGTCCGCAGGGACCAGCTCGAGGTCGTTGACATCGAGGCGATGGGCGATGGCGGTCACCCGGGCCGGCGTCGTACGGGTGGTGTGCTTGACCCGCAGCCGCTCTCCCACGCGCAACGGCCGCTCGGCGAACCAGCACACCGTGGCTTCGAGCTCGGTGACCACCGCCGGCAGGTCACCCGCCGCCGCCAGCAGGTCGCCCCGGGACACGTCGAGATCGTCGGCGAGCGTCACCGACACGGAGAGCCCGGGCGGTGCGCCGTCGACCGGGCCGTCGAACGTCTCGATCGCCGTCACGACGGTGGGACGGCCCGCGGGGAGCACGACCACCGTGTCACCGGCGTGGAGCGGGGCGCCGTTGACCATCCCGGCGTAGGACCGGCCGCCACCCGGCCGGCGCAGGACCCACTGGACGGCCAAGCGAGCGGCGCCACCGTGCCCGGCCCAGCCGCCGGCCGGCGCCGCTTCGAGCGCGGCCAGCACGGTGGGGCCGTCGTACCACGGTGCGGCGTCGCCCGGCTCCACCACGTTGTCGCCGTGGAGGGCGGACACGGGGACCACCTCGCAGGAGCGCACTCCGAGGCGGTCGGCCAGCGCCACCATGTCGCCGGCCACCTTGCGGTAGGCCGCGTCGTCCCAGTCGACCAGGTCCATCTTGTTGGCTGCCACGACGAAATGGTCCACGCCCAGGAGCGCGGCGATGCAGGCGTGACGCCGGGTCTGCTCCCGCAGGCCGTTGACGACGTCGACGACCACCAGGGCCAGGTCCGCGGTCGACGCACCCGTGGCCATGTTGCGCGTGTACTGGACGTGGCCTGGGCAGTCGGCGATGACGAACTTCCGAGTGGGGGTGGCGGCGTACCGGTACGCGACGTCGATGGTGATGCCCTGGTCACGCTCGGCCCGAAGGCCGTCGGTGACGAAGGACAGGTCGAGCTCGCCGAGCCCCCGGCGGGCCGAGGCGTCGGCCACGGCGGCGACTTGGTCGTCGAAGAGCTGCCGGGTGTCGAACAGGAGGCGGCCGATGAGGGTGGACTTGCCGTCGTCGACGGAGCCGACGGCGGCGAGGCGCAGCAGGTCCATGGCTCCCGGCGCCGTCCCCACCGGCCCGGACACGGGCGACGTCATGCCTAGAAGTACCCTTCCCGCTTGCGGTCCTCCATGGCCGTCTCCGAGAAGCGGTCGTCGGCACGGGTCGCCCCTCGCTCCGACACCCGCGATGCCGCCACCTCGGCCACGATCTCATCCAGCGTGGTGGCGTGCGAGCGCACCGCACCGGTGCACGTGGCATCGCCCACCGTGCGGAAGCGCACCGTCTCGGTGGCCGCATCTTCGCCCGGCACCGGCCGGACCCACTGGCTCACGGCCAGCAGCATGCCGTCGCGCTCGAGCACGGGACGGCGGTGGGCGTAGTAGATCGACGGCAGCTCGATGCCCTCCCGGGCGATGTACTGCCAGATGTCGAGCTCGGTCCAGTCCGACAAGGGGAACGCCCGGAGGTGCTCGCCGGGCCGCACTCGCCCTTGGTACAGGTGCCACAGCTCCGGCCGCTGCCGCTTGGGATCCCACTGGCCGAAGGCGTCGCGGAACGAGAGCACGCGCTCTTTGGCGCGAGCCTTGTCCTCGTCGCGCCGGGCGCCACCGAAGCAGGCGTCGAAGGAGTGCTCGGCGATCGCGTCGAGGAGGGTCGTGGTCTGCAGGCGGTTCCGGCTGGCGCCGGGGCCGGGGTCGACCACGCGGCCACGGTCGATCGACTCCTGCACGCTGGCGACGAGGAGCCGCTCGCCCAGCTCGGTGATCCTGCGGTCACGGAACTCGATGACCTCGGCGAAGTTGTGGCCGGTGTCCACGTGGAGCACCGGGAACGGGAAGCCCGCCGGTCGGAAGGCCTTCACCGCCAAGTGCAGCAGGACGGCGGAGTCCTTGCCGCCGCTGAACAGCAGCACGGGTCGCTCCGACTCCGCCGCCACCTCGCGCAGCACGAAGACGGCGTGCGACTCGAGCAGGTCGAGGTGGTCGACGGACCGCCCGAGGCTGCCTGCGCTACCGGTGGACATGTGCGTGGTCGACATCCCGTTCCTCATCGGCCGGTCCGGGCCGGCCCTAAAACATGACTGATTGGGTCATGTATAGTGTGGCGACTGGGCCGCTCGGAAGTCAAAGTGGCCTGACCACCGGACCGTGAGGAGCACCTGGTGACCCTGACACGCCCCGACGACCGTACCGACGGTGCCGACCGTACCGACGGTGCCGACCGTGCCGACCTGGCCGTGGCCGACGCCCGGCTCGAGACCGCCCCAGCCGGCAAGGTGGTCGAGTGGGCGGTCGACCGGTTCGGCAAGGACCTGGTGCTGGCGGCGTCGTTCCAGGACGTCGTCCTCATCGACCTGGCCGTGCACGTCGACCCGGCGGTCGAGGTCGTCTTCTTGGACACGGGTGCGCATTTCGCCGAGACGCTGGCCTTCGTGGAGGAGGTGCGGGGGCGCTACGGCCTGAACCTGACGGTGACGGCCCCCGGCCCGGAGGCCGACGACTGGCCGTGCGGCACGGCACGCTGTTGCGAGCTGCGCAAGGTGGTGCCGCTGCGCCGCGTGCTCGAGGGCAAGCGGGCGTGGCTCACGTCGCTGAGACGGGCAGACGCCCCCACCCGCGCCGGCGCTCCCATCGTGTCGTGGGACGACGCCTTCGGGCTGGTGAAGGTGAACCCTCTGGCCACGTGGACCGACGACGACGTGGACGGCTACCTGAGGGACCACGAGCTTCCGGTGCACCCGCTCGTGCCCCAGGGCTACCTCTCCATCGGCTGCGCGCCGACGACGCGTCCCGTCCGGCCCGGGGAGGACGCCAGGGCCGGGCGATGGGCGGGCACCGACAAGACCGAGTGCGGTCTCCACGAGGCGGGCTGACATGGCGCGTGATCGCGACGACCCTTACGGCATCGCGTTCCGTGGGCGTCAGCGCGGCCTGCGGTTCGTCCGCCCGTACCGCCACATCGGCGAGCTCAACCCGATCGAGCAGCTGAAGCTGGACCGGCACCCCTTCGAGGTGGCCCGCGCCATCGTGGACCGGTACGCCGTCGAGGGGGTCGGCGCCCTCCTGTCCGTGCCCGGCGAGGTGGAGCGCTTGAAGTGGGTGGGGCTCTACCCGCAGCGACAGGGCGGCGACGCCTTCATGCTGCGGGTCAAGGTTCCCGGCGGGGTGCTCACCGCCGCCCAGGCACGCGAGATCGGCATCGCTGCCGAGGCCTTCGCCGAAGGCCCCGAGGACAGCCCGGTGTTCGGCAACCGGTTCGCCGACCTCACCACGCGCCAGTCCGTCCAGCTCCACTGGCTCCGCCTCGCCGACATCCCGCGCATCTGGCAGCGCTTCCACGAGGTGGGCCTCACCACCATCCAGGCGTGCGGCGACTGCGCCCGGAACGTCACCTGCTGCCCGGTGTCGGGGATCGACGCCGACGAGGCCATCGACGCCCTGCCGGTGGCCCGCGCCATCTCCGACTTCTTCACGGCCAACCGCGAGTACGCCAACCTCCCCCGCAAGTTCAAGGTCGGCGTGACCGGGTGCCTCGAGGACTGTGCGCGGGTCGAGATCGACGACGTCGGCCTGTGGCCGGCCCGGGCCGACGACCAGTCGATCGGCTTCAACGTGCTCGTGGGCGGCGGCCTGTCGGACGGCGAGCGGCTCGCCTCCGACATCGACGTGTTCGTGGCGCCGGCGCAGGCGGTCGAGCTCACCCGGGCCGTCGCCCAGCTCTTCGGCGAGCTTGGCAACCGCGAGCACCGCGGCCTCGCCCGGATGCGCTACCTCGTCCAAGAGCTCGGCCCCGAGGGGTTCCGGGCCGAGCTGGCTCAGCGCGTCGCGTTCCCCCTCGTCCCCGCCGGCGAGGACCTCACCCGGAGCTACCGCGGGGACCACGTCGGCGTGCACGCCCAGCGCCAGCCAGGCCTCCACTACGTGGGCTGCGCCGTGCCGGTCGGGCGGCTGCGCGGCATCGACCTCGTGGAGGCCGCCCGGCTGGCCGAGTCCTACGGCGACGGCACGGTGCGCCTTGGTCCCGATCAGAACTTCGTGCTGTCCGGGATCCCCACCGACCGCCTCGACGACCTCCTGTCGGAGCCGCTCCTGCAGACGTGCTCGCCCCATCCCGGTCCCTTCACCCGAGGCGTGGTCGCCTGCACCGGCAGCGAGTTCTGCCGGTACGCCGTCGTCGAGACCAAGGAACGTGCCGCCAAGTGGGCCCGCACCCTCGACGCCCGCTTGGCGGAGCTCGCCGACGAGGGCCCCGGCGCCGACGGGTCGGAGGGCGCGCGGGGCGACCGGGGCGTCCTGCGCGTCCACTTCTCGGGCTGCTCGGCGTCGTGCGCGCAGCCCCAGATCGCCGACGTCGGGCTGCGTGGCGACGTCGCGCACGTGGGCGAGCACATCGACGAGGCGGTCGACGTCGGGCTCGGCGGCTCGCTCGGGCCGGAGGCCGGGTTCATCCGCTGGGTGTCGGGTGCGGTGCCCGTGGACCGGGTGCCCGACGCGCTGCTGCGCCTCTACACCCGGTACGCCGAGGAGCGCAACGGGGACGAACCGTTCCACCGGTGGGCCCGGCGCCACACGCCCGAGGAGCTGCGCGAGGTCGTCGAAGAAGGAGCGTTGCGGTGAAGCGGTACCGGTTGCGGGAGGAGATGAACGGCATATCGGAGCCGCCGGGAAAGGTGTGGTTCTGGGAGCTCGAGGCCGGCGTCATCGACGCGGGACGCTGCATCCGGTGCGGGACGTGCGTCGCCGCCTGCCCGTCCAACTCGATCGGCGTCCACACCGTGTCCGGGCTCCCCGAGCTCGTGAAGATGTGCACCGGCTGCTCGCTCTGCTGGGACTTCTGCCCGCGGGGCGGGCTGCGGTACGAGGCGCTGTGGCCGCCGTCGACGCCGGAGGGCAGCGAGAGTGGCGAGGGCGCCGGGCGAGTCGGAGGCGCCGAGGGCGTCGAGGCCGTCGAGGGCGTCGAGAGCGTCGAGAGCGTCGAGAGCGTCGAGGGTGGCAGGGGGGTGGGGACCGCGACCGAGGTGCGGTCCGATCCGTCCGACCCCTACTGGAAGATCACCGGAGGACCGCCGGGCGACGGCCTGGGCGCGGTCGTCGAACGCTACGCCGTGCGGGCCGCCACCAAGCCCGAGGGCGTGCAGGACGGCGGCGCGGTCACCGCAATGCTGTGCGCGCTGCTCGCTGCCGGCGCGATCGACGGGGCGCTCGTGGCCAAGCCGAGCGACGACCCCGACGAGCGCTGGAAGGGCGTGCCTACCGTCGCCACCACCCCGGCCGAGGTGGTGGCGGCCGCCGGCAGCTTCTACAACCAGACGATGGCGCTCGCCGAGCTCGACCTCTCGCGCTACGCGTTGCCGGGCCAGCCCCGGCTCGCTGTCGTCGGGACGGCGTGCGAGGTACAGGGCATCCGCGCCATGCAGGCGCGGCGCTGGTCGACGGGGGCGCACCGGGTGGACGCCGTCGTGCTCACCATCGCCCTGATGTGCACGAAGAGCTTCGACTACGAGGGGCTCGTGCTGCGGGAGCTACAGCAGCGCCGCAAGGTCGATCTCGACCGGGTCGGCAGGATCGACGTGATCCGTGGCCGGCTCGTCGTCGAGTACCGCGACGGCGAGGTCGCCGTCGACGAGCCCGTCAAGGACTTCCACGGTGCTGCCCTCAAGGGCTGCGACGAGTGCGCCGACTTCCTCGGCCGCAGCGCCGACCTGTCGGTGGGGAGCGTGGGGTCCATGGACGGCTGGACGAGCATCCTGGTCCGCACCGAGCGAGGCCGTCAGGCGTTCGGCGCGGCGCGTGCCATGCTGGACGTCCGGGACCTCGACGACCCCGCGGCCTTGCTCCGGCTCGACCGGCTGGACAAGCGGATCGCCGAGCGTTCCCTCCGGCGCAGGTTCGACCCTGACGCGCCGTTGTTCATCGACTACGAGGACCACGTGCGCCACTACCAAGGCACCGACCGCCGCCCCGTGCTGATCCGCCGATGAGCGCTCGGACAGCGACGGCGCACGTGCCGCCGACGACCGTCGTCGCACCGCGGCTGCACCTCCCCGACGAGCCGTTCGCCCTCCGCCTCGCCTGGCGCAACGCGGTGCTCGGCGGCGCGCCCCTAGCCGACGTCGTCGCCCACCAGGTCGCCCCCTGGCTGTGGGCGCGCTGGTCGGCGCTGCGCACGGCGGGGATCGACGAGGCGGGCTTCGCGCGGGTGGCGATCGCGTACCGCCGGGAGCTGTGGCTCTGGCTGCTCGGCGACCGGGCCTGGGCGCAGTGCTGCGCCGGGCTCATCGGACGCGTGGACCGACGAGTGCCGCGGTGAGCGGGACCGAGAGGCCGGCCGCCGGTGCCGACCCGGTCGTCCGGCTCGCCGGCGCGTCGGTCGTGCGAGACGGCCGGGCGATCCTCGACGCGGTCGACTGGGAGGTCGGGCCCGGCGAGCGGTGGGTCGTGCTCGGACCGAACGGCTCGGGCAAGACGACGCTGCTCCAGGTGGCCGGAGCCCGGCTGTGGCCGACGAGCGGCACCGTCGACATCCTCGGCGAGCGGCTCGGCCGGGTCGACGTCCGCACGTTGCGACCCCGCATCGCGCTCGTGAGCGGCTCGGTCGTCCGGCAGCTCCGTCCGGATCTCTCCGTGCGCGAGGTCGTGGTCACCGGGCGCTACGCCGCGCTCGAGCCGTGGTGGAACCGCTACACCGACCAGGACTGGGCGCGGGCCGATCAGCTCCTCGCCGATGCGGGCGTGGGGGCGATCGCCGGGCGCACCTTCGCCGTCGTCTCCGAGGGCGAGCGCCAGCAAGCGCTCCTGGCGCGGGCGCTCATGAGCAGCCCGGAGCTGCTGCTCCTCGACGAGCCGGCGGCTGGGCTCGACCTCGGCGCCCGGGAGCGGCTGGTGCTGCGGCTCGGTGCGCTCGCCGATGACCCGGCCGTGCCCCCCGTCGTCCTCGTCACCCACCACACCGAGGAGATCCCGCCCGGCTTCACGCATGCCGCGCTCGTGCGCCAGGGCCAGCTCGTGGCCAAGGGACCGCTGGAGGAGGTGCTGACGGCGGAAGGGGTGTCCCAGTGTTTCGGCGTGCGGGTGCAGGTGGGACGGGACGGCTCCCGGTGGTGGAGCCGAGCCACGCCCTGACCGGACGTCCGGAGCTCGTCGGCACTCGTGGCCGACCCGGTGAGCATCGCTCCCGGTGAGCATCGCTCCCGGTGAGCGACTCGAGGGGCTCGCTTCGCCGGCGAAACGCCGGCGAAACAAGGACGGCTCGGCGGTCTGCTGTCTCCAGCTCGCCCACAGCGAGCGCCACGCCGGGACGGGCTCTCCGGCCGTCAAGGTCCAAGGTCATCCACGGCTTCGGGCGCGCAGACCAGCCGGCTGGAAGCTCAACTCCTGCGTGCTCGTCTGCGGCTCGGGGCTCAACGCAGCCGCCCCGCGCACTTCCTTCAGTAAGGTAGCGGCCTCTCCATCGTCGCCGAGCGGCTGCGCAGCGCAGCCAAGCACGTGCAGAGCGCGCTCGCTCGCCCTGGGCCTACTTCAACCCCGAGGTTGCAGAGCGCGACCGCCACGTGCGCGAGAACCTCGTCTCGTGCTTGGAGATGCGCATCGGAAGCGCACCGAAGGACCGACTCCTTGGCAAAGCAGCGGCGCGACGAGCTCGCCGGCGAACTGCGCGCGACGCCGGCGGTCTACCGGCTCCTTCGCCGCAACAACGACGGCAGGCTGCGCGTCGACCGCGCCGCGGTCGCCGATGAGGCGTGTTTCGGCGCGCGCTGTGTCGCCTGGTCCCCGCCGCTGTCGCCTGGTCACCGCCGCTGTCGCCTGGTCACCGCCGCTGTCTGGGCCGGCCGTGTGCCCGTCATCTCCGGAAGTCCGGGCCTGACCCGGGGCCTGGCGCTCGGAGGCAGGCGAGGGAATTCGGAGGCGGCAGGGAGCAACAGGGAGCAACCGTGCCGCAACGCGCGCGATACTGCAACCGTTGTCCCCTTGCCATTTCCGGCGGCGCCAGGTACAAGTACGGAAAGCGGAGGGGCTGTGCTGCTGGTGTCGGCGCGGTGTAGCACTCCTGAGCATCCACCACTGCAGTTCCGGCTCTCAATAGGGTCGCGACCCAGGGAAGGTAGGTCGTAGGGAGTGACGCTCTTGGTCGTCTTGATCCTGGTCGTGCTGTGGGCTGCCGTCCTCGGGCCCCGCATCGTCCGTCGGCTCCGTGAGCAGGAGCCGCTGGGATCGGTCGACTCCTTCTACCACGAGCTTCACCTGCTGGAGCGGGCTGCGCCCAAGACGGTCATCCCGGCCAATCGCCTGGAGACGGCTCGGAGCCCGTGGCCGGGGTCCACCGGCTACCCGTCCGTGTCGAGCATGCCGGGGCGCCCCAGCCTCGTGCTCCTGCCCCCGGTGGGCACCACCGAGGAGCCCGACGATCCGGCCGCCCGTGGCGGCTACGCCGGCCGGCCCAGCCTCGCCGCCCGAGACCGCGTGTACCGGGTGCGCCAGAGCCGCCGCCGCCGCCGGGACATCCTGCTCGCCCTGGTGGCAGTGATGGTCTTCACCGGCGG
>DAHUZJ010000071.1 GCA_027306585.1 Acidimicrobiaceae bacterium
GGAGCGGCGGTGAGCGGGTCCGGCCGTGCGCCCGGCGGGTGGCGCCGCCTGCGCGGCGGCCTGGGCCGCGGCAGCGGCCCGGAGGGGCCCGGGCACGGCGGGCACGGTGCCCGACGGGACCGAGCCGTCGATGCCGTAGACGCCCCGCGCCTGGTCGCGCACGACCGCACCGTGGTCGAGCTCGATGACGCGGCGGCGCATCCAGTTCACGAGCACTTCGTCGTGGGTGGCGACCACCACCGTGGTCCCCGTCCGGTTGATCCGGTCCAGCAGCTGCATGATGCCCTGGCTCGTGTTGGGGTCGAGGTTGCCCGTCGGCTCGTCGGCGAGGAGGATGAGCGGCCGGTTGACGAAGGCGCGGGCCACGGCCACCCGCTGCTGCTCGCCGCCGGAGAGCTCGGTCGGCAGGTTGTCGCGCTTCTTGGCGAGGCCGACGAGCTCGAGGACCTGGGGTACCTGCACCTCGACCACGTGCTTGGGCCGGCCGATGACCTCGAGGGCGAACGCCACGTTCTCGAAGACGGTCTTGGTGGGCAGGAGGCGGAAGTCCTGGAAGACGCACCCGATGTTGCGGCGCAGGTAGGGGACGCGCCACTTGGGCAGGTGCACGATGTCCCGGCCCGCCTCCCAGATCCGGCCCGAGTCCGGCAGCTCCTCACGGAGCAGCAGGCGGATCAGCGAGGTCTTGCCCGAGCCCGACGCGCCGACCAAGAAGACGAACTCGCCCTTGTCGATGTCGATCGAGACGTCTCGGAGGGCGACCGTGCCGTTCTTGTAGGTCTTCGTGACGTTTTGAAATCGGATCATCCGGTAAGAGCTCCGTCCCGGCCGTGTTCACCCACGCGCGTGCCTTAGCGGGGGGCGAAGGGTTGCAAAAATCCTACCGGTCGCGAGCGCTCCTGGGAAGTCCCATTTGCTGAAAGACCAGGTCAGGGCCGTGGATTTCCTCGCTGGCGCCGCAACTCGGCTTCCATGAAGGGATCCAGGTCGCCGTCGAGGACGGCATCGACGTTCCCCGTCTCGACCTGGGTGCGGAGGTCCTTCACGAGCTGGTACGGCGCCAGCACGTAGGAGCGGATCTGGTTGCCCCAGGCGCTCTCCATGCGCTCCCCGCCGAGCGACTCCAGCTCCGCCTGGCGGTCGGCCCGGGCCCGCTCCGCCAGCTTGGCCGCCAGGATCTGCAGCGCCTTGGCCTTGTTCTGGTGCTGGCTGCGCTCGTTCTGGACGGCGACGACGATGCCGGTCGGCAGGTGGGTGAGGCGGACCGCCGATGTCGTCTTGTTGACGTGCTGCCCGCCGGCGCCCGACGACCGGTAGGTGTCGACCCGCAGGTCCTTGTCGTCGATGTCCACCTCACCGCTGACGTCGTCGAGGAACGGGACGACGTCGAAGGCGGCGAAGCTCGTCTGCCGGCGGTGCTGGGCGTCGAACGGCGACATGCGCACGAGCCGGTGCACGCCCCGCTCGGTGGCGAGCAAGCCGTACGCGTGGTGCCCGCGGATGATGAAAGTGGCCGACAGGAGCCCCGCTTCCTGTCCGGGGGTGGCTTCGTCGACCTCCACCGAGAAGCCCCGCCGCTCGGCCCACCGCTGGTACATCCGCACCAGCATCTCGGCCCAGTCCTGGGCGTCGGTGCCGCCGGCGGTGGCGTGCACCTCGCAGATGGCGTCGCGGTCGTCGTACTCGCCGGAGAAGAGCGCCTCGAGCTCCAGCTGGCCCACCCGGGCGTCGAGCGCCTGGACGGCGTCGACGAGCTCCTTGGCCAAGCCCTCGTCGGGCTCACCGGACGCGGCCGCCTCCTCCACCAGCTCGGCCAGCACCCGGGTGTCGTCGAGCGAGGCCTGCAGCGCGTCGAACCGGTCCACCACGTCGGCCACCCGTCCGAGCTCGGTCGTCACCGCCCGGGCCCGCTCGGTGTCGTCCCACAGGTCGGGCCGGCCCGCCTGGTCCTCGAGCTCCGCCTTGCGGTGGCGCAGCGCCGCCATCCCCAGGTAGCCCTCCGCCTCCCGCACCCGGTCCCCGAGCGCGCGCAGCTCGGCGGCGAAGTCTCGCTGGGACCCGGCGCCCTGGTCCTCAGGCGGCGCCATGGCAGAACTTGTACTTCTTGCCGCTCCCGCACCAGCACGGGTCGTTGCGACCGACCTTGGCGGGCGCCGCCGGGGCTCCGTCGGCGGTCGGGCGGGTGGCGGTCGGGCGGGTGGCGGTCGAGGCCGCCGCTGCGCCATCGCCCCCGCCGTCGTCGGGATGTCGCTCGCTGTTGGCGGTCTGGCGGGCGGGCGGTGCCGACCGGGCCGGGACCGGCGGAGCGGGCGCCGCCTCCACGGGCGGGGAGGCGGCGGGGCGGGCGACCTCGGTCGCCGGCAGGTCGATCCCCTGCTCGGCCAGGAGCTGGCCGGCGAGCGCCAGGGTGCCGGCGACGGGGTCGTCGGCCGCCTCGTAGACGGCGCCCTCCAGCGACGGCTCGGCCACGGGCTCGGCCACGGCCTCGACGTGCAGCACGTAGCGCAGGTAGTCGTCGTCGATGGCCTCGATCAGCTGTCCGAACATGTTGAAGCCCTCGCGTTGCCACGCCACCAGCGGGTCCTGCTGGCCCATGGCCCGCAGGTTGATGCCCTCCCGGAGGTAGTCCATCTCGGCCAGGTGGTCCCGCCACCGGGCGTCGATGATCTGGAGCATCACCTGGCGCTCGATCTGGCGGGCGCCCTCCTCGCCACCCGGAAGGGAGGCCGAGTGCTCCTCGTAGTACTCGTGGGCGTCGGCGACCAGGCTCTCGGCGACGTGGGCGGCGCTCGTGCCCTCGGCCAGGTCCTCGACCGTGAACTCGGTCGGGTAGTACTGGCTGACCTCCTTCAACAGGAGCTCGAGGTCCCACTCCTCGGCGTAGTCGCTCGGGCAGGCGGCGCGCACCAGCGCCTCGACCGTCTCCTCGACGAGGTCACGCGTGTGCTGCTCGAGGTCCTCGCCGTCGATGATCTGCAGACGCCGGGCATAGATCACCTTGCGCTGCTCGTTCATCACCTCGTCGTACTTGAGGACCTCCTTGCGGATCTCCGAGTTGCGGCCCTCCACCGTGTTCTGCGCCCGCTCGATGGCCTTGGTGACCATCTTCGCCTCGATGGGCACGTCCTCGGGCAAGGCGCGGCCCATCACCCAGCTCATGGCGCCCGTGGCGAAGAGCCGCATGAGGTCGTCCTCGAGGCTCAGGTAGAAGCGGCTCTCGCCCGGGTCGCCCTGGCGCCCGGAGCGGCCCCGCAGCTGGTTGTCGATCCGCCGGCTCTCGTGGCGCTCGCTGCCGAGCACGTAGAGGCCGCCGGCCGCCCGGACCTGGTCCCCCTCCTCGCGGCACGTCGCCTCGTAGTGGGCGGTCAGCCGGGCGAGCTCCTGCTGGCCCTCCTCCGTGGTGAGGTCGACGCCGTCGGCCGCGGCGAGGTGGCGGGCCAGCAGCTCGGCGTTGCCGCCGAGGATGATGTCGACGCCACGGCCCGCCATGTTGGTGGCCACGGTGACGGCGCCGACCCGGCCGGCCTGGGCGACGACCTCCGCCTCCCGGAAGTGCTGTTTGGCGTTGAGCACCTGGTGCGGCACACCCTGCTTGTCGAGCAGCCGGGACAGGAGCTCGGACTTGGCGACCGACGCCGTGCCGACGAGGACCGGCTGGCCGTGCTCCCGGCGCTCGAGGATGTCGTCCACGACGGCGTTGAACTTCGCCATCTCCGTCTTGAACACGAGGTCCGGCTCGTCGTTGCGGACGAGCGGGCGGTTGGTCGGGATGGGGACGACCGGCAGGTTGTAGGTGTTGGCGAACTCGGCGGCCTCGGTCTCCGCCGTGCCGGTCATGCCGGCGAGCTTCTCGTAGAGGCGGAAGTAGTTCTGGAGGGTGACGGTGGCCCAGGTGTGGTTCTCCTCTCGGATCCGCACCCGCTCCTTGGCCTCGACCGCCTGGTGGAGGCCGTCGGACCATCGCCGGCCCTCGAGCGTCCGGCCCGTGAACTCGTCGACGATCTTCACCTCGCCCTGGTCGACGAGGTACTCCTTGTCCCGGTGGTACAGCTCCTTCGCCTCGAGGGACTTGATGAGCTGGTGCACGTAGTTGGTCGAGACGGCCTCGTAGAGGTTCTCCACGCCGATCGCCCGCTCGACCTTCTCGATGCCCGACTCCAGGGGGACGACGTGACGCTTCTCCTCGTCGACCTCGTAGTCGACGTCGCGCTCGAGCGTCCGGGCGATGGAGGCGAACTGGTAGTAGAGGCGCGCCGCCTCGTCGGCCGGCCCCGAGATGATGAGCGGCGTCCGCGCCTCGTCGATCAGGATCGAGTCGACCTCGTCGACGATGCCGAAGGCATGGCCGCGCTGGGCCATCGTCTCGCGCGAGCCCTGCATGTTGTCCCGCAGGTAGTCGAACCCGAACTCGGTGTTGGTGCCGTAGGTGATGTCGGCCTCGTACGCCGCCCGCTTGGCCGCCGGGTCGACGACGTCCGGGCCGACCCGCCCGACGGTGAGCCCCAACCAGCGGTGCAGCCGGCCCATCCACTCGGCGTCCCGGGAGGCCAGGTAGTCGTTGACGGTGACGACGTGGACACCGTTGCCGGCCAGGGCGTTGAGGTACACCGGGAGCGTCGAGACCAGGGTCTTGCCCTCGCCGGTCTTCATCTCGGCGATCCAGCCGAAGTGCAGCGCCATGCCCCCCATGAGCTGCACGTCGAAGTGACGCTGCCCGAGGACGCGCCACGCGGCCTCGCGCACGACGGCGAACGCCTCGATGAGGAGGTCGTCGAGGGACTCCCCCTCCTCGAGCCGGGACCGGAACTCGAGGGTCTTGTGCTGGAGCTCCTCGTCGGAGAGGGCCTCCATCTCGGGCTCGAGCCCGCTCACGAGCGGAACGAGCTCGGCGAGCCGGCGAACCTTCTTGCCTTCGCCGGCACGCAGGACCTTGGTGAGCACAGACATGACTTCGAAATGCTACCGGGACCTGATGTCGGGTCGGCTGCGTGCGGCTGACCTGGTCTTTGGCCCCACACTCGCCTGCTGCGGAGCTGGCGCTCCCGGCGCCGGCGACCGCGTCACGGTCCGGCGGCGCCGCGCGTGGAACGCGTCACCCCGTCACCGCCCGCCCCCGACGGTCGGGGGCCGAGGCGGGCAGGACTTACCCCTAAGTCGCACCATGCTCGGCAACCACGAGTTGCCTTACGTGGGTCGTTTCGCCTGCGACTGGCTTCGACTTGCAACCACAGACCCGCACGCAGCCAGGCGCAGCCTATGTCGCCGGCCGCGGGGAGGCCCGGCGCTCCCGGCGCGCCTCCCCGGCGACGGCCGCCACGGCGAGGACGAACCGCACGCCGAGGACGGCGGCCGCCAGGGGCAGCGCGACCCGGCGCCAGCCGGTCGAGGTCCGGACGGCGAAGCGCAGCGCGGAGCGGTGGTGGGCCACCAGCATGCGGTAGGGGTGGCGGCGCCGGGCGACGCCCTCGGCGTGGGTGACGACCGCCGCCGGCTCGTGGCCGACGTCCCAGCCGGCCCGGTGCGCCCGCCAGCACAGGTCCATGTCCTCGGCGAACATGAAGTACGCCTCGTCGAACCCGCCCAGCTCCTCCAGGGCCTGGCGGCGGGCGAGGAAGCAGGCCCCCGAGACCCAGTCGGCGGACCCCGCCTCGTCGGCGCCGGCCTGGCCGCCCGGCGTCCGGTACCGGCGACTGAACGGGTTGGCCGGCCAGACCGGGGCGAGCAGGGCATGGCCGGCGGCGTCGACCATGGAGGGAAAGCGCCGCACCGACGGGTAGACGGCGCCTTCCGGGGCGAGGATGCGGGGACCGACGACCGCCCAGCGGGGGTGGGCGTCGAGGGCGGCGACCAGCCGGGTCACGGCGCCCGGGTGGACGTGGAGGTCGGGGTTGCACACGAGGACGAGCTCGCTGGGGGCGGTGGCCGCGATCCCCCGGTTGGCCCCGCCGCCGTAGCCGAGGTTGCGGCCCGGGCTGATCACCGCCACGTCGAGCCCGGCGGTGGCGAGGGCGGTGCCCGCGCCCCCGGGCGCCCCGTTCTCCACGACGAGGACGGCCGTCACGCCGTCCTCGTGGAGCGACCGGACGCAGTCGGCCAGGACGGCGCCGGTGTGGTAGTCGACGACGACGGCGGCCACCCGGCTCCCTGGGCCTCGCTTCGGGTCGGTCACCGGCGCTCCCCTCGTCGACGCCCGCAACGTAGCGCAGCACCCGGGGGACCCCGTCGGCGGGCGGACCGTCAGCCGGAGGCCGGGTCGGCGCTGCCGGGCGCGGACAGCACCCGGAGCAGGCGTTCGAGGCCGTCCTCCCACGGGGGCAGCAGCGGGAGGCCCGACAGCCGGAGGGCGGCGTTGTCGAGCACCGAGTTGGCCGGGCGGGGCGCTGGGCGGGGCGGCACGAGGTCGGCGGTGGCCACCGGCTCCACTCGGCCGGGGTCGTGCCCGGCCGCCGCCAGGACGGCGCGCACGAAGGCGAACCACGTCGTCGGTCCCTGGTTGGTCACGTGGAAGACACCCGGGCGCCGGTCGAGGGCCAGCGTGACGATCGCCGCCGCCAGGTCGGCGGTGAACGTCGGGCAACCGTGCTGGTCGTCGACGAACCGTAGCGGCCCCTCGCCGGCGGCCAGGCGGAGGGCCGTCTTCACCATGTTGGCCCCGTTGGCCCCGCACACCCACGAGGTGCGCACGATCGTCGAGCCGGGCGGGCACTCTCGCTCGCCGCCCAGCTTCGAGCGGCCGTACACCGAGAGGGGCCCCGTCGGGTCCCATTCCCGGTAGGGGTCCGGGCTCGTGCCGTCGAAGACGTAGTCGGTCGAGACGTAGACGAGGTGGGCGCCCACCCTCGAGGCGGCCTCCGCCAGGTGGCGGGTCCCGAGGGCGTTGACGGAGAAGGCACGGTCGGGATCGCCCTCGCAGGCGTCGACGGCCGTCCACGCCGCGGCATGGACCACCACGTCGGGGCGCAACCCGTCGACGGCGGCCAGCACCGCCGTGCGGTCCTCGACGGCGAGGTCGCGATGGGCCGCCGCCACGACGTCGACGCCGCTCGGCACGGCGCCGTCGGGCCCGAAGAGCCTCGCCCGTCGCCCGCCCGGCGGCACCTGGCCGCCCAGGGCCACGGCGACGTCGTGCCCCAGCTGGCCACCCGCCCCGGTGACGAGGACCCGCAGCACCACAGGTCGTCCGGCGCCCGGCGCCCGCTCAGCGGGCGGAGGCCCAGGCCGCCTCGACCACCGGGGCCCGGTGGCGCAGCGGCTCCCACCAGGCGCGGTTGGCGGCGTACCAGCGGACGGTGTCGGCGACCCCCTCGTGGAAGGGCACCTCGGGCTCCCAGCCGAGCTCCCGGCGGAGCTTGGTCGAGTCGAGGAGGTAGCGGCGGTCGTGCCCGGGACGGTCCGGGACGATCGTCTTGAGCGACGCCGGCTTGTCCAGGGCCGCGAGGACGAGGTCGGCGATCTCCTCGATGCTCGCTTCGACGCCGCTCCCCACGTGGTAGGTCTCGCCGACCGTGCCCCGCTCGAGCACCGCCTCGATGGCACGGCAGTGGTCGTCGACGTGGAGCCACTCCCGGCGGTTCTGCGTGGAGGCGTACAGGGGCAGCGGCTCGTCGTCGAGGGCGTGGGTGGCGAAGAGCGGGAGGACCTTCTCGGGGAACTGGTAGGGGCCGAAGTTGTTCGAGCAGTTGGTGATCGTCACCGGCAGGCCGAACGTCTCCCCGTACGCCCGCACCGCGTGGTCGGCGCCCGCCTTCGAGGCGTTGTACGGCGTGCGGGGCCGGTAGGGGCTGTCCTCCCGGAAGAGGTCCTCGGAGTCCAGGGCGAGGTCCCCGTACACCTCGCAGGTCGAGATGTGGTGGAACCGGGCGATCCCGTGGCGCCGGGCGGCCTCGAGCATGGCCTGGGTGCCGAGCACGTTGGTGCGGAAGAAGCGGGCCGGGTCCAGCACGGCGAGGGAGTTGTGCGACTCGGCGGCGAAGTGCACCACCGTGTCGATCCCGTCCTCTTCCAAGGTGGCCGTTGCGAGGTCGAGGTCGCACACGTCCCCGTGCACGAAGCGGATCCGGTCCTCGACGTCGGCCAGGTTGGCCAGGTTGCCGGCGTAGGTGAGGGCGTCGTAGGCGACCACGTGGTCGTCCGGATGGCGCGCCACCCAGTAGCGCACGAAGTTCGAGCCGATGAAGCCGGCACCGCCGGTCACGAGGAGCCGCATGGGCGCGAAGGCTACCCGACCTCCTCAGGGTCGCCCGGACGTGCCGGGACGTGCCGGGGCGTCGCGCAGGTGGACGACGTCGGCCGCCGCCACCTCCCGCCGGGTGCCGCCGGAGGCCACCACGAGCTGCCCGGCGTCGGTGAGCGCCACCGCGTCGCCCACGAGGACCTGGGGCGGCGCGCCGGCCCCCGTGCCGGGCAGCTCGACGCGGACCCGCCGGCCGAGCGTCACGCACCGACGGCGAAGCTCCTCGGCAAGGGCGCGCCGGCCGTCGGAGCGGCCGAGCGCCGCCGCCCGATCGCCGAGCGCCCCGAGGAGCGCGGCGAGCACGGCCTCCCGGTCCACGGGACGGCCGGCCTCGTCCCGCAGGCACGTGCCACCGGCCTCGGGCGGCCCCGGCCAGTCCACGTTGAGGCCGATGCCGACGACGACGGCCGGCGC
>DAHUZJ010000079.1 GCA_027306585.1 Acidimicrobiaceae bacterium
CCGAAACTGCCCGTGATCTCGGGATTGGCGTTCTCATCCTGATCGTCGAGCTTCAGGAGGCACCCGAAGAAGCCCTCACGGCCATCAACATGGCCGTGCACAGACTCGGCCAGCTCGACGCGGTGCCACCAGTCCTCTTCGTCGGAGCCGGATTGCCATCCTTGCCGGCTCAGCTGGCCGACGCCACGAGCTACGGCGAACGGCTCTACGAGCACCGGAACATCGGGCTCCTCGATCCCGATGCTGCCCAAGATGCGCTCGTCGTCCCCGCTCAGGATCTCGGCGTCGGGTGGGATCCCGATGCGCTGAGCACGGCCCTCGACGCTGCTCGCGGCTATCCCTACTTCCTCCAGGCCATCGGCAAGCACGTGTGGGATGCGGCCCGGACCGCCATGATCGACGACGACGACGTGGAGGTCGGCCTCGAAGCCGCCCGTCGCGAGGTCGACGACGGCCTCTATCGATCTCGGTGGGAACGCGCCACTCCCGCCCAGCGCGAGGTCATGCGAGCGCTCGCCGATCTCGGCCGTGATGGGCCAGCACCCGTCGCCGACATCGCCATCGCAGCGGGCAAGAAGCGGAGCTCTGACATCTCCGTTGCCCGCGTCGAACTGATCAAGAAGGGCCTTGTCTACGCTCCCGAACGAGGTCTCCTCGCGTTCACCGTTCCCGGTATGCACGAGTTCGTGGCTCGCCAGACCTGAGGCAGCGGACGAAAGCCCATCCGATCCGGGCGCGGCTATGCGCCGGCGCCGTCCCCCAGGCCGAACGCCTCTCGCGCCGCTCGGTCGGTCGCCGCCGCCAGCTCGGCCACCGTCACGCCCTTGATGGCGGCCACCGCCTCCCCGACCAGCGGGACGAAGGCCGGTTCGTTGGGCTTGCCCCGGTGCGGCACCGGCGCCAGGAAGGGGCTGTCGGTCTCCACCAGCACCTGCCCCATCGGCACCAGTGCCGCGGCCTCCCGCACCTCGGCGGCGTTCTTGAACGTCACGATCCCGCTGAACGACACGTACAGCCCGGCGTCGAGGCACCGCCGCGCCTCGTCGGGCCCGCCGGTGAAGCAGTGGAGGATGGCGCGTTCGGGAACGCCTTCCGCGGCCAGCACCTCGAACAGGTCGGACCAGGCGTCCCGCGCGTGGATCACCAGCGCGAGCCCGTGCCGGTTGGCCAAGGCCACCTGCTCGGCGAACACCTTGCGCTGGACCTTCCGCGGCGAGTTGTCGTAGTGGTAGTCCAGGCCGCACTCGCCGATGGCCACCAGCGCCCCGTCGGCCGCCGCCACCGCCTGCTCGACGAGCTGCGTGGTCGCCTCGGTGCCGTCGGTCGCATCGTGCGGGTGCAGCCCGACGGTGCCCCACAGCCGGGGGGCACCGGCCCCGGCCACCGTGCCGGCCCCGGCCCCGACGGGCACCGGCAGCGTCCCCGCCGCGCTGCGCCGGGCGAGGGCGAGGGCCGCCGACGACGTCGCCGCCCCGGTCCCGACGCACACCATCCGCCGCACGCCGGCCGCGGCGGCGCGAGCCAGGGCATCGCCCAACGCCGCCTCGACGGCGTCGTCACCCCGGGGCGCGCCCGCCGCAGCGTCGGCGTCGGCGTCGGCGTCGGCGTCGGCGTCGAGGTACTTCTCCTGGAGGTGGCAGTGCGAGTCGAACCACGCCACGTCCGCGCCCGTCACCGGGCTCAGTCCTTCCGGCGGGGGAAGAGCGGTGCCCCCTTCTCGACCGGCACGCCTCCCGGGTAGCCGCCCCACGCGACGTCGGCCGGCACACGGCGTTCCTCGGGCGAGCCGTCGAGGCCGATGCGCCGCCAGATCTCGGTCGCCGTCCTCGGCATCGCCGGGGTGACCAGCAGTGCCACGATGCGCAGCGCCTCGAGCGCGCTGCCGAGCACTCGGTCGACCTCGGGGCCCGGGTCCTTCTTCCACGGCTCGTTGGCCTCGAGCTCGGCGTTGGCCGCCCCGATGAGGGACCAGGTGTGCGCCAGGGCCTCGTGGGGTGCCCAGCGCTCCCACGCGGCGACGGCGCCCGCCACGGCCTCCTCGGCTGCCGCCCGCAGGGGCGATCCCGGATCGGGCGCCGGGCCGGTGCCGCCGCACTTGGAGCCCACCACGGTGGCCACGCGAGCGAGGAGGTTGCCCAGGTTGTTGGCGAGGTCGGCGTTGTAGCGGGTGACCATGCCCTCGTAGGTGAACTCGCCGTCGCTGCCGAGCGGGACGTCGCGCAGGAGGTGGTACCGGGTGGCGTCGACACCGAAGTCCTCGGTCAAGGCCTGGGGGGCGATCTCGGTCAGCCGCACCGGCCCGTCGGCGTCGCGCACCAGCGTCTTGGACAGCTTCTGGCCGCCGACGAGCAGCCAGCCGTGCACGTGCACCTCCTTCGGCGGGTCGATGCCGGCCGCCATGCACATCGCCGGCCACCACACGCAGTGGAAGCGCAGGATCTCCTTGCCGATCAGGTGGTGGACGTGCGGCCACCACCCCGTCCAGCGGGCCTCGTCGACGCCGTAGCCGATGCCCGTCAGGTAATTGACCAGCGCGTCGTACCAGACGTAGAAGACATGGCCGGCGTCCCAGGGCACGGGGACGCCCCAGCTGAGCGACGTCCGCGTGATGGAGATGTCCTTCAGGCCGCCCTTGATGAAGGCCAGCGCCTCGTTGCGCTTGGTGACGGGCTGGACGGCCTCGGGGTGCTCGTCGTACCAGGCGAGGAGACGGTCCTCGAACTTCGACAGCTCGAAGAAGTAGTTGTCCTCCTCCATCTCGACCACGGGGCGCCCGTGGACGGGGCACTTCCCGTCGACCAGCTGGTCCTCGGTGTAGTAGTCCTCGCACGACACGCAGTACAGGCCCCGGTAGGTGTCGAGGCGGATGTAGCCGTTGTCGTGGATCCGTCCGAGGAGCTCCTGCACCGTGACGCGGTGCCGGGGCTCCGAGGTGCGGATGAAGTCGTCGTTGGAGATGTCGAGCACCGTCCAGGCGTCCTGGAACCGCCGGACCACCCGGTCGGCCCACTCCTGCGGCGTCACCCCGTGCTCCTCGGCCGCCTCGGCCACCTTGGCGCCGTGCTCGTCGGTGCCGGTGAGGAAGAACACCTCGTCCCCCGCCAGCCGGTGCCAACGGGCCATGGCGTCGGCGTTGACCGTGGCATAGGCGTGGCCGACGTGGGGCGCGTCGTTGACGTAGTAGATCGGCGTCGTCACGTAGAAGCGGCCCACCGCCGAGAGCGTACCGGCGCCGGCGCGGCGGCTCGCCCGAGGTACCGCCGGGACGGTCAACGGCGGCCGCCCGCCTGCCGCTGATCGAGGGCCTCCTGGTAGGCGCGGCGCCGCGGCACCCCCAGCTCCGCGGCCACGGCATCGGCGGCCTCGCGCGCCCGGGCACCGCCCGCCAGGTGCCGCGCCACCGCTGCTGCCACCTCCTCGTCGCCCGGCGGCGGCGGCGGCACAGCGCCCCCGAGGACCACCACCACCTCGCCCCGCACCTCCCGCTCGGCGAACGCAGCCGCCAGCTCGGCCAGGGTGCCGCGGACCACCTCCTCGTGCACCTTGGTCAGTTCCCTGGCGACGGCTGCCGGTCGCGCCGCCCCCAGGGCGCCGGCCAGCTCGATCAGGGTGGCCGCCACCCGCCCCGGTGCCTCGAGCACGAGCGCCGTCCGTTCCTCGGTGGCGAGCGCCGCGAGCCGCCGCCGGCGTTCGGGCCCCTTGCGGGGGAGGAACCCCTCGACACAGAAGCGCTCGGTCGGCAGCCCGCTCACGACCAAGGCGGCCAGCACCGCCGAAGGGCCCGGCACGACCGTCACGGGCAGCCCCTCGGCCGCCACCGCCGCCACCAGGCGCGCCCCGGGGTCGGAGATCGCCGGCATCCCGGCGTCCGTCACCACCGCCACGTCGCGGCCGGCGCGCACCCAGTCGAGGACCTGGGCGGTGCGTGCGGACTCGTTGTGCTCGTGGACGGCGACGAGGCGCCCCCGGGCGGGCACTGCGGCTGCTGCGAGGAGGGCCCGGGTGCGCCGGGTGTCCTCGCAGCACACCACGTCGGCTGCCTCGAGGGCCGCCACCGCCCGCGGCGAGAGGTCGCCCAGGTTGCCGATCGGCGTCGCCACCAGGACCAGGCGCCCGGGGCCGGCCGCGGGACGGTCACTCATCGGGCTGGCGGGCGGGCTCGCGGATCTCCAGCCGGTCCCCCACGGAGAGATGCCACCGCTCGAAGGACCCCGCGGCCGCCTCCAGCACGTTGCACGCCCGCCGTCGGGGCAGCGTGATCCACCACGGGCGGACTCGCACGGTGTCGACCACCACCAGCTCCCGGTCGAGGAAGGCGACGTCGAGCGGGAACTGCACACCCGCCGTGTGGATGGACCGGGTCCGCAGGAGCAGCATCGCCCCGTCGAGCTCGGAGCGGCCGATCACGCCCCGCGTCCGGTCCAAGAACCCTTCGGTGACCTCCGCCGACGCGAGGACATCACCCTCCCGCAGCAGCCATACCGTCCGCACGTCGCCGTCCCGTTCCTCTGTCGGCTAGTCTCTGCGCCGATGTCGAAGCGGACGGTGAAGCGCAAGCTGCGGGCCAAGAAGAAGGCCAACCACGGCAAGAAGCCGAACTGCGGCCGCGGCTGACCCGCGCCGTGCCGGCGCCCTGAGCGTGCCGGCGCCCTTCACCTGACCCCTCCCCGCGTCCCGGCCCAGGCGGCCCCCTTCCGGCGGAGCACCGCGGTCAGGGTCGAGGGCAGGTCGGTGATGATCCCGTCGACGCCCAGGTCGACCAGCCGCTCCATGCGATCCTCCTCGTCGACGGTCCACACGTGGACGGCGAGCCCCGCCCGGTGCGCCGCCGTCACGAACTGCTCGTCGACCACGGTCAGCTCGCCGAACGTCTCGGGCACCTGGAGGGCGACGGTCCCGGGCGGCAGCGCCGGGCGATCGCCCTCCTGGATCGCTCGCCAGAAGCCGGCGGTGGCGTCGGTCCCGGCCGAGGTCGCCACCATCGGTGCCACGGCACGGAACGCGTCCGTGGCGGCGTCCGAGAAGGAGGCGACGATCACGTCGTCCTGCCGGCCGTGCTCCGCCAGCACGTCGGCCAGCGCCCGCTCGTACGGCAGCACCGCGGGCGCCGTCTGCTTGATGTCCAGGTTCAGCACCACCCCCGGGAAGCGCTCCAGCACCTCGCGCAGCGTCGGCACGGCGAAGTCGGGGTCCTCGGGCGCCCGCCCCCGGTAGGGGTAGGCCTCGGGCTCGCGGTCCAGGGTGACGTCGGCACCCGGGATGAACCAGTGGGCGTTGTCGAGCGCCTTGACTTGCGCCAAGGTCAGCTCGGCGATGGCGCCACGGCCGTCGGTGGTGCGGTCCACGGTGGCGTCGTGGCACACCACCAGCTCGCCGTCCGCCGTGGCGTGGACGTCGAGCTCGACGGCCGTGGCCCCCGCCGCGAGGGCGCGCCCGATGGCAAAGAGGGTCGACGACGGCGCCTCCCACGCCCCACCTTGGTGGGCGTAGTTCACCACCCGCCGGTCGAGCCAGGGGTTGGGCCCGGTGACGGCCTCGTCGGGCATGGCGGCATCGTACCGACCTCCTCCCCTCGTCCGACGTCCGGTTCCGCCGCGACGGGCCGTCCTGGGAACGGGGCGGCGGCCCGGCTCGTCGGTGGGGACCGGGGTCGGCCCGAGCCGGGGCCCGGCGGCCGGCCCGCGGTCGACGGACGGCCTGGGCCCGGCGGCCGACAGGCGCTGTAGGGTCTGGCGCCGTGCTCGACCATCCGATCGTCGACCTGATCAGCGCTGTCCGTGATGCCTTCGAACGGGCGTTGCTCGAGCGCCAGGCCGTCGAGGAGCGCTTCCAGGTGGACGTCTTCCTGGGCGACCTCTCCTGGGAGACGAGCTACAGCCTTCCCGGCGAGGGCCAGCCACCACGGGTACGGGCCGACCTGTCCTTCGATTGGCCGACCTGGAGCCAGACCGCCTACCGCAGCTGGTCCATCGGGGAGACGCCCGACGAGCTGCCCGAGGTCGTGGTCGAGGTGGCCATGCGCATCCAGCGGCTGGCCGAGGCGCCCACCGTGGAGCAGGTGCTCGCCGTGCTGCCCACGGCCAGCCCCGAGCTGGGCGGCGAGCCGCTGGAGCGATCGGCGACCACCATCGAGGAGGTCCGGACCGACCCGGACACCCGAGAGGGCGCCACGGAGGCCGGCAATGGACCGGCCGTCCGGTGGGCCGTCGAGGCCGCCTACGAGGGTTCCATCCGGTTCGAGGAGTCGCAGCTGGAGGACCCGGCCACCATCGGCCCGGTGGTCGACGTCCTCACCCGTTGGGTGTCGTCGACCCTCGTGCAACTGGCCGACCTTCCGCTCAAGTTCCTGCCCCCGGACCCTGCCGAGGAGAGCTGACGGGGCCGACCACGGTCGTTGCGCCGGGACACGGCGGCACCGGGCGGTCGGTTGCTCGACGAGCCCCTTCGGCGAGCGACGACGGGGCGCCCCCCATTTGGCGGAGGATGGGGAATGGCGGGGCGCCCCGTGTCGCCGTGCTGACCTCGACCCGGATTCGTGGGTCCCCCCCTCGAAGGTCGATTGCAGTTCCAACGGTAACGCAACCGCAATATTTTGTCAACCGAACCGTAGCTATTGACGTTGGGGGAGCTTGGGCCCGGTGGGCCGACCGGACCC
The DNA here is from genome assembly GCA_027306585.1 of Acidimicrobiaceae bacterium. Taxonomy (GTDB): domain Bacteria; phylum Actinomycetota; class Acidimicrobiia; order Acidimicrobiales; family RAAP-2; genus DAHUZJ01. The sequence goes on from DAHUZJ010000079.1 coordinate 6,656, forward strand.
CTGCGTGGACCGTCGCCGTCCTCGCCTTGGCTTCGTGTGCGCTCACGCCGTCAGCACGTCGAGGAGGTCACAGATCGAGAGCACTCTGCGCACCTGACGACTGGCATCGGACACCGTCAATCGGCTACCGAACCACTGCAGCATTTCCCGGACGCTCATGAGCACCCCGACTGCTGCGGCATCGATGAACCCGATCAATCGCAGGTCGAGCACGACCTGCTTGGCATCGCTGCAATCCTCGATGAGCAATGCAGCGAGCTCGGGTGAGGACGCAAGATCGAGCTCCCCCGCAACACGCACGACCACCTCGTCGGGCAGATGCTCGACCTCCGCCTCCAGGTACCCATGCAGGCGGGACCAGGTCATCGGAGCGCCTCCTGTGCCAACCAGCCAAACCGGTTCGAGGGTCTCACCGGCCATCGTCCACACTAAGGAGCCTGCAACGGCCGTCCCAGGGGCCAACGGCACATTCCACGAAGGCTACGTAGAGCAAGGGACGTGACGTTCGCACACGCAGGCTGGGGAGGGGTCGACGATCCGGCCGACCCGGCGCCATCGGCGGCAGTGCGGGCTCGATCTGGGACCTTGGACCCTAGACCGACCGAACGTCGACGGATCTAGTGTTGAGATGGCCTCGTCGAGGTGCCTCGGCCTCAGAGCGTGACCGCTGCAATCCGGTGTAGGTGGCACTCGGGAGGGAATCGGACGTCATGCCGGGCAGCAACGGGTGGGTTCCGACGGCCCAACGTCCCGCGCGCCACATGGGGTTCGCGTTCTCCGGGAGGCCTGCCTTCGAGGGGCGTGCTTCCTCGTTCTTGGCGGACGGGTTCACGCGCGGGGACCGCCTGATCTACGTCGCCGACGACCCCAAGGCCTGCCAGTGGCCCAAGCGTTTCCTGGAGAGCCGGGACCTGCTGCTCTTCAGCACCTCGGAGATGTACGGTCCTGGGCGGACCGTGGTCGCCGCCGCGCAGCGGGCAAGGTTCGAGGCCACGCTGGAAGAAGCGCTCGGCGACGGCTACGCGGGGATTCGAGTCGTCGCCGATGGCACGAGCCTCATCGCCACAGCCGACGGGCTCTCGGCATGGCTGGAGTGGGAAGCGGAAGCGGAGCGCCTGCTGGCCGAGAACCCGATCACCGGGTTGTGCGCCTTTGACGCGACGAAAGCGGAGGCCGAGAGCGTGCACATGGTGATGAGCGCGCATCGGGCGGTCGCGCCGCCGGCCTGACAGCGGCCTCGGGCTCGTAGCCGCTCCGTGACGGCGACGGGCGCTCCGTGACGGCGACGGGCGCTCCGTGACGGCGACGGGCGCTCCGAGGGCGGTCGCTCATCGCCCGCGGAGGTTGAGGGCGACTTGGCCGGCGCTGGAGCGTCCGGTAGGACTGGAAGGCGTGGCCCGCGCCCGACGATTGGTCGTCGCCATTGCCAGCCTCGCCGTCGCCGGGGCCCTCCTCGCCGCCTGCGACGGGGGCACAGCGGCCAAGGTCGCGGGGTCGCCGCCGACGACCAACTCCTCGGTGACGATCGGCACCATCTCGTCACCCGTCGGGAAGGTCCTCGCCACGGGGTCGGGCTACGCCCTCTACGACTTCGCTCCCGACACGCCGACCCACAGCGCCTGCATCACCGTGATCTGCGTCGAGGTGTGGCCCCCGCTCATCGTCACGGGACAGCCCACGGTGGGCAACGGCCTGCAGCCGGCCCTCGTCGGGACGGTCCGCCGGCCCAACGGCGATCTGCAGGCGACCTACGGTGGCCACCCGCTCTACACGTGGAAGGGCGACACCGATCCCGGCATGATCACGGGCCAAGCGCTCCTCAACGCCGGCGGCTACTGGCACGTGGTCACCCCATCGGGCCAGCAGGTCACCCAGCAGTTCGCCGTGACCGGCTCGCCTGGCTCGACCGGCTGACGGCCCCGGCCGGGACCTGGCCTTCAGGTCCCGGGTGCCCTGGGGCCCCCGGGTGCCCCGAGGCGTCCGGCGTTCCCGAGGCGCCCGACGTTCCGGGCGGCGCCCGACGTGCCCGAGGCGCCCGACGTGCCCGACGTGCCGGGCGGCGCCCAGTGCACGCCGTCGGACGTGGCCCACAACCCGAGGCCCTGCTCGACGACCCAACCCTGGTGAGCGTCCAGGAACGTCAGGTTGCCGGGGGCACCGGTCGAGAACCCGGCATCGGCCAGCGGGGTCACCTCGGCCCAGGATGCGCCACCGTCGGTCGTCTCGACCACCGGCCCCCGGTCGGCCGCCAGCCATGCCTGGTCGGCGCTCAGGACCGCCAGGTTCTTGTGCCCGATCGAGTACGGCGCGATGTACCCGGCCAACGGGAGGCTGCCGACGCCGATCGGCGGTGCAGGGGCACCGGCGAAGGAGGCCGTCTGCGCGGTCAGGGCCCACGTGTGGCCACCGTCGGACGAGCGGAAGAGGACCTTCGCCTGCGAGCCGGCGGTCGCCTGGCCTCCGCAGAGGAGCCACAGGTCCTGAGTCGCCGACAGGGCGAGCTCGGCGCCGAGGTCGAAGGGCGGGGCGCAGGGCACGGGAAGCGCCGACCACGTGGCGCCACCGTTGGCGGTGAAGGAGAGGTCCGAGCCGGCCTGTGGTGTCCCGGACAACACGTACGCCCGCCCGTCGGTCACGCGGGCCAGCTCCATTTCGAACGGACCACCGCGCCTCATCCCGGCGACCGGCGGCGCGGCCGCCGTCGGCGACCAACGTCGGCCGCCGTCGACCGAGACGTCCAAGGTGGCGGCACAGGCCGCCCCGGCTCGTCCGGCAGGGCCGGGCGTCGCCGGGCCCCCGTCCGTCGGGCACGTGCCGACGAGCGCCCAGGCATCCGACCCGATGGCGCTCATGTCGTAGACATAGGGGCCGACCGGTGCACGGACCCACGTGGTCCCGCCGTCCGCCGTCACCCACAGGCCCTCTGGCACCGAACCCTGGCGGCTCGTGCTCCACAAGTAACCGTTGCCCGCGCTGGTGAACTCGACGGCGGCGCCCGCCGCATCGGCACCGGTGAAGGGCACCGGCAGGCTCGGATTGGCAACCTCCCAGGTGGCGCCGCCGTCGACGCTCGACGCGAGCAGGAGCCGGTCGCGGTGGTCGGCCAGGGCGAAGCCGTTCCCACCGCTGACGAACACGACGTCGGTGAGCGCCGTCGCCGGGACCGGTGTCCCGATCGCCAGGGGCGCGGTCCGCGACTCGAACTGGTAGGCGGTCTCGCTGCTCGGCGCGCCGGCCAGGCGACCCGTGACCGCCACGCCAGCCGCCACCAGGGCCGCGGCGCCCACCGCGGCCAACGCCAGGGCACCGCCCCGGCGCCGCGCCCGCCGGCGCCGCGCCGCGCCCTGACGGAGCTCGTCGGCGCGAGCGAGCACGGTGCGCAGCTCGGCAGCGGTCGGCGCCGGCGGCGCCGGGTCGTCAAGGTGCCGGAACACCGTTCGCCCTCCTCGAGGTGGACGGCCGCACCACGCCGCCGGCTGTCCCGTCTTCCAGCATGCGCCGCAGGGAGCGGAGCGCTCGTGACCCCGTGCTCTTCACCGTCCCGACGGAGCACCCGAGCTCGAGCGCGACGTCCTGCTCGCTCCAGTCGGCCAAGTACCGCAGCACGGTGACCTCACGTTGGCGCCGCGGGAGGCGCCGCAGCGCTCGAGCGAGGTCCAGGCGCTCGGCGAGCAGTCCGTCGACGGTGCATGGCCCGTCCGACGGGCGAGGCACCCACCGGCGGCGGCGGCGGTAGCGGTCGATGGCGAGGTTGGCTGCCACCCGCACGACCCATCCCTCCGGGCGGTCGGCCAGCCGCTCCCAGTACAGGACGGACCGCGCCAGCGCTTCCTGCGCCACGTCCTCGGCGTCGCCCCGGTCGCCGAGCACGCGGTAGGCGACCTGGTAGGCGAGGATCGACAGCCGCGGGAACGCGTCGGCGAAACCGTCGAGAGCCGTTCTCGCCCCGCCCTCGCCGTCGGCCACCGGTGCGCGCCCCCTTCGCCCGTCGGCCCGCACGCACGACCTCCCCGAGCGGGCGGCCGCTCGACGCCCTGCACGACGCCCCGGAACGGGCGGCCGCTGGTCGGGCCATCGTCGGCTTCACGCTCGCAGGGGTCAAAAGGTTGCTTCGAGGTGCGAACCCCCGTGGTGTGACGGTAGACCAGTGGCCACCCCGGCGGGGCGGCCCCGCGGGCGGGCCGGCGTACGACACCCATCCGCGGGTGGTGCCGCCGCGCCGGAGCCGGGTGCACGACCGAGGAGGACGCACATGGCCACGCTGTTCACGACGCCGGTCGACGCAGGACGGCGCCTGCGGGAGCTCCTGACGGCGGGTGAGACGCTCCTCGCCCCCGGCGCCTACGACGCGCTCAGTGCCCGGCTGGTGGAGGCGGCTGGGTTCCCCGCCGTCTACATGACCGGCTTCGGCACCGCCGCCTCGGTGCTCGGGCGACCGGACGTCGGCCTCCTCACGATGACCGAGATGGTCGAGCAGGTGCATCGGCTCGTGGACGCCGTCGACGTGCCGGTCATCGCCGACGCCGACACCGGCTACGGCAATCCCCTCAACGTGCTGCGGACGGTCCACGAGTACGCGCAGGCCGGCGTGGCGGCCCTCCATATCGAGGACCAGGAGACGCCCAAGCGATGCGGGCACATCGCCGGGAAGCGGCTGATCCCCGCCGCCGAGATGGTTGCCAAGGTCCAGGCGGCGGTCGAGGGCCGCGGCGACCGGGACCTCCTGATCATCGCCCGTACCGATGCCCGGGCCGTCGAGGGCATGCATGCCGCGCTCGAGCGGGCTCGCCGGTACCGCGACGCCGGGGCCGACCTGCTCTTCGTGGAGGCGCCCGAGAGCGAAGCCGAGGTGGAGGCCGTCGCCGTCGCGCTCGAGGGCACCCCGCTCCTCTACAACTGGGCCGAAGGCGGCCGGACCCCGGCCGTTCCGCTGGAGCGCCTTCAGGAGCTCGGCTACCGGATCGTGATCTTCCCCCTCAGCGCCATGCTCGCCGCTACCCGCGCCGTGAGGGAGGTGCTCGCCGGCATCCGAGCGACGGGAAGCCCGGCGGCGCAGATGGACCGGCTGGTCCCGTTCGGCGAGTTCCTCGATTTCATCGGCCTGCCCGAGGTGCGCGGGCTGGAGGCGCGCTACGCCGTGCCGGGCGCGACTGCTGAGTGACCCGCACGCCCGGTCCGTGCGGCGAGATCGGCGTCGTGCCGCCTGCCCGTGCGAGCGCCGCCCCGGCCGTCGGCGCCGCCCCGGCCGCCGGCACCGCCCCGGCCGTGGCCGCCGGACCACCGGCAGCTGTCGACGGGCGCCCGGCGCGGTCCGCCACCCGCCAGCAGTACCAGGCGACGACGGAGCGGTAGGGCCGGAACGGCTCGCCCAAGCCCTCGAGCTGTCGTGGCGTCACGTCGGGCAGGTCCCAGGCGATGCCGAACCCCCGGCGGACGCCGAGATCGCCCGTCGGCCACACGTCGAGCCGGCGCAGCTGGAAGAGGAGGAACATCTCCGCCGTCCACCGCCCGATCCCTCGCACCGTCGAGAGGCGTGCCACCACCTCGTCGTCGGGCTCCCGAGCGAGCCCGCGCGGGGAGAGCACGACCGTCCCGTCGAGCACCCTGGTCGCCAGGTCCTGCAGGGACGTCGCCTTGTTGGCCGACAGCCCGACGGCCCGCAAGCCCTCGTCGGGCACGGCGAGCAGCGTCTCGGGCCGGACGTCCCCGTCGAGGGCGGCCACCAGGCGACCGTGGATGGCGGCGGCGGCCGCTCCCGCCAGCTGCTGGTACACGACCGAACGCACGAGGGCCTCGAAGTGCGAGGGCTGTGGGGGGCGGAGGCGGGGCGGCCCGATCGTGGACAGCAGCCCGGCCACCACGGGATCGCGCACGGCGAGGAGCCGGGCCGCCTGGGCGTGGGTGACCCGGCGTGGCGGAGCGGGCACAGAGCCGTTCGTCATCCGACGAGCCTCCCACGCCGCCGGATGGGGCATCATCGGCTGGGCGGCCGGCACAGCCCGACCCACCTCGAGCCCGACCCACCTCGAGCCCGACCCAACGGCGAGCCCGACCCAACGGCGAGCCGCCAGAAGGAGGATGATGCTCCCGCTCCCGATCGAAGGGCGCGTCTACACCGCCACACGACAGGTGCGCCTGGGCGACGCCGCCCCGGACCGCCGCGCCCGCCTCGACGCCCTCGCTCGCTACCTGCAGGACGTCGCAGAGGACGACGCCGCCGAGGCGGAGCTTCCATCGTCGATCGGCTGGGTCCTGCGACGGACCCGGATGACGGTGGTCCGCTTCCCGCTGCTGGGCGAGCGGCTGCACCTCGCCACCTTCTGCTCCGGGATCGCTGCCCGGTGGGCCGAACGCACGACCACGATCCGCGGCGACGGTGTGGACGGCGGGGGCGGGGGCGGGGGCCTGGCCCAAGCCACGTCGGTGTGGGTGGCGATCGACCTGCGGTCCGGAACGCCGGCACGCCTCGGAGAGCGGTTCACCGAGACCTATGGCGTCGCGGCCGGCAGCCGAAGTGCCTCGGCACGCCTCGCCCTCGGGCCACCACCCGACACGGCGCGGGAGTCGGCCCGACCGTGGCCCCTTCGGACCAGCGACCTCGACGTGTGGGGCCACGTCAACAACGCCGTCGCCTGGGCGGCGGTGGAGGACGCCATGGGGGCAGGCGGGGAACCATCGCTCGTCGCCGAGGTGGAGCACCACCGAGCCATCGAGCCCCATCGACGGCCGCTCCTGGCCGTGCAGGCGCGCGACGACGGACGGGCCGCCTGGCTCCTCGACGACGAGCGCGGCGAGGTGCTCGTGGCCGCCTTGGTCACGCCCTTGGGTCCTGCGGACCTACCGGGACAGGACGGCGCGGCCCCCTCAGGCGGGATCGCCGGACCGAGCGCCCGGGAGCCCTGAGCGCGAGGAAGATCAACCCGGGGGCACCGTGGACGCCGTCGCCGTCGCCGTCGGCGTGGCTGCCGGTGCGGCCGTGGAGGTGTTCGAGCACTCGGTGCGGTGTCGCCTCCGGGCCGTCGTCCCCTTCGTCCGGTGGACAGTGGCCGGCCCGATCGTGGTGGTGGTCGGACGGGGCTGCGTGGTCGTCGTCGGGCCCGTGGTCGTGGTCGGGCGCGTCGTCGTGGTGGTGGTGGTGCTCGGATCGCTCGCAGTGGTCGACGTCGTGGAGCTCGCAGACGCCGACGTGGACGTGGACGTCGATTTCGATTTCGTCGTGGTCGTCGTGGTCGTCGTGGTCGGCGGGTCGGACGTGGTCGTCGTGGAGCCCCCAGCCGTGCGCTTGGTGAGGGGCTCGCACCTCGTCGCGTTGCTCGATGGGCCCCCCGTACTGCCGGTGACCGTGCTCGTGCCCGTGCTCGTGCCGGTGCCGGTCGCAGCTGTGGCACTCGTGCCGCCCGACAATGTGGCCCCGCCGCCACCGGTCGACAAGGACGGCCCTGTGGTCGACGGCCCTGTGGTCGACGGCCATGTGGTCGGCGGTGCCGTGGTCGGCGGTGCGGTGGTGCCCGAGGAGGCCGTCGGGGCGACGCCGGACGAGCCGGACGAGCCGGACGAGGACGAGGACGAACCGGTTGTCGCGGAACCTGTCGAGGAACCGGCACCCGCTGTTGTCGACGGCGGCGTGCTGGAGAGCGGGGTTCCTGCGGGCAGCGAGGGCAGAGATGTCAGCGTCGATGTTGTCGCTGCACCGGCGGTCCCCGTGCCGAGGTCGCCGATGGGGACACCTGTGATCGCTGTGGTCAGGGTGTCCGGTGTGAGAACGGCGCCGCCAGCCGATGTCGTGCCCGGTGCTGCGGACTGCCCGGCCACCGGCCGGAGCGCCAGGCGGCTCGGGGTCGGGCTCGGCAACCGGCCCACCGAGCGCAAGGCCGTCCACTCGTGGGGCCAGGCCAGCGCGTCCGCCGGCGCTTGGAGCGGCGGGCGCAAGATCACGGCCGCCGCCAGCACGGCGACGACGACGATGGCCAGTGACACCATCCGCTCGGTCCAGCCATCCCCCGATCGGCTGCGGACCCCGCCCTGCTCGGATCCCACGAACCCAGCATTGCCCGCGCCATGTCGACGTCCGGCGACGAACAGATGAAAGTTGCGTCGCAACCTGTCGGGCTACGGCGGCGCGCCACACCGCCGAGCCCCATCCTCAGCTCACCCGGCCGGATCGGGCGCCGGGCTCCACTCGACCGGCGCCACCGGCGCTGCGACCGGCCTCGTGGTCGGGGCCACACGCCGGCGGCGCAACGCCACCGCGCCGACCACGGCGGCGACGGCGACAGCGACGGCCACCGCCGCCGACGGCCACAGGACACCCGCCACGGCGACCGCGCCCGCTGCCTCGACGGCGACCATGGCCCGTTGCGAGCGCCGCCCCAGCGCATCGAGCCGGCGGTGGAAGTCGGCCAACGCCGCAGGCGTGCGCAAGGACCGGCCGCCGAGCACGGCGAGACCTCGGACGGCGCCGAACAGGCCGCCCAGCGCGAGCGCCTCCCACGGGCGACCCGTGAGCGCACCGAGGAGCGGCACCAGGTAGACGCCCGCCGTCATGATGTAGGTCGCCAGGCCGACCCCTATCTGCCAGCCGAAGCCCAGGCCGTAGATGCCGTTGCGGTAGCGGTCGAGCCACCGCTCGTTGACCTGCCGGCGGTGGATCGGGAGGGCGACGCCCCCGAGCTCGGCGTCGAGCGCGGTCCCGACGAGCAGCAGCCCCAGCGCCACGGCGGTCGTCACCTGCGACGACGGCCCGGCGGCGGCCACGGCGGCGGCGAGCCCGGCGCCCAGCGCGCCGAGGCACAGGCCGCCCAGGATCCCGCCCGCCACGAACCAGGCGGCGGTGGCCCCGAAGCGGTGGCCCCGCCCCCGCTCCCCCACCGGCGTGAGCGTGGACAGCATCGAGCGGCCGCACGGCGACCACGTCGAGCGGGCGGCGGCCGCCAGGGCCACCGCAACGGCGGTGACGAGGACGACGTCGGTCATCGGTTCCCTCCCAGGTTCGGATCGGACGGGCAACGGGGCGCGGGCGGCCGGTAGCCACCGGTGGTGGTCCGCCGAGCCGGTGCACGGCAGGTCGGCGCGGCGGACCTCATGCGGGGCTCCCGTAGAAGGGCTCGTCGAACGAGAAGATGCCCCCGTCCTCCGCCACCAGCCAGTAACCCTGCGACTTGGGGGGTGACGCCATGCCGACCACTGGCCGCTGCAGCCGGGTGCCCCCCATCGAGCCGTCGAAGGGCGCGTCGCCGAAGGCGAAGATGCCGCCGTCGCTGGCCACCGTCCAGTAGCCCTGGCCGGTCGGCGTGGGAGCCACGCCGACCATCGGTGCATTGAGCGTCTGGCCGCCCATGGAGCCGTAGAACTGGGCGTCGCCGAAGGCGAAGATCCCGCCGTCTCGGGCGACGGTCCAGTACCCGTGACCGGTCGGCGTGGGAGCCATGCCGACCATCGGTGCATTGAGCGTCTGGCCGCCCATGGAGCCGTAGAACTGGGCGTCGCCGAAGGCGAAGATGCCGCCGTCACGGGCGACGGTCCAGTAGCCCTGGCCCGTCGGGGTGACGGCCATGCCGACCATCGGCTCGTGCAGCGGGTGGCCGCCCATGGAGCCGTAGAACGGGGCGGCGCCGAAGGCGAAGATGCCGCCGTCGCTGGCCACGAAGTAGTAGCCGCCGGTGAGCGCCGCGATGCCCACGATCGGCTTGTCGAGGACCGCCGACGACATGTCGCCGTCGTCGTGGGCGTCGCCGTAGACGAACACCCGGCCGAAGGCCGTCACGATCAGGTAGCCGCCGCCGTCGGCGGTCGTCGCCATCCCGACCACCTGGCAGTCCGTTGTCGGCGAGCCGCATGGTGGCGGCGGCGGTGCCGGCGCGCCCGTGTTGCAGGGAACGTTCATGTTGGCCGTGAAGTCGTCCTGCGCGTTGGTCGTCGTGCAGGTGCCTGTGATCTCCCACGGCGGGATGCACGAGACGACCCGACAGACGATGCGGCCCAGGCACGCGACCTCCTGGTTGCACTGCCCGTACCGGAACTGGAAGCACCCCGTCGCCCAATTGTCGCAGCTGCCGTTGGCGCAGCCGCACGCCACCCCGTCGCACCCGGTGTCGCAGAAGGGGAACCCGCTGCCGCACCCTGTGACGCAGCGACAGTCGGCGTTGCAGTCCAGGTAGTACCGCGGGCCGTCGCAGAACACCGACCCTGTCGCCCGCCACCAGCCGCCGATCGTCGTCCCGCTCGGGCAGTAGTTGTAGCCGCCGTTGACCGAACAACAGAATGTCGAGAACCCCGAGCAGCACCTCGATGTGCACGAGCACGCGGCGTTGGCGCAGCTGCAGATGGCCGAGTACGCCGTGCCCGGCGTGAGGACGAAGTCGGTCCCGGTGGCGGCCAGCGCCGAGCCGACCATGGCCGAGCGCCCGAGAAAGCTCCGTCGGGAGAACCGCGACTCGAGGAACCCGGCGGCGCGGTCGACGAGAGTCGGGCTCATCGGGGGGCTCCTCGCGTGGCGGCAGGGGCGGGCTCCCGGCGGATCGGGTCGGCGACCGGCATCGGCGCGGGATGCGTGGCCACGTGGCCTCCGGCGTGACCGGCGGCCTCGGCGTGGGTGGCGTCGGGCGCCGCCGCCCAGGCCCGCACCGCCGTCGCCAGGACGCCGAGCCGCGCCGCCGGGCCGAGCGCCAGCACGACGAGCCATGCGCCGAGCACGGCCACCGCGGCGAGCGGCGCCCCGTGCCACGGTTGGGTCGTCAGCTCGCCGAAGGCGCCACCGCCCGGTGGGTCGGCGGCGACCGCCACCGCTGCCGCCGCAAGCAGCAGGTCCACCGCGACGTGCAGACGGCTGGCGGGCGTGTCGGGCGTGCCGAAGCACCCGCAGCTGGCGAGCGGCCCACCGCGGTGCCGGACGACCAGGACCACCACCGTGAACGCCGCGTACGAGGCCGCCACCGCTGCCGCCAGCGCCGGCCGAGGCCAGACGACGGCTGCCACGCCGAGCAGGGCTTCGCCGGCCGCCAGGCAGCGAACGGCCAGCGCCGACCAGCGCAACGGCAGGCCGGGCACGAGCGTGCCCAGCGCCCGGGCGGTGTCGGCGGGGCGCGCCGCCTTGAGGACCCCGGCGACGACGAGGAGCGCACAGGCCGTGAGGAACGGGCCGGCCAGCGTCATGTGACGGTGACCCCCTGCAGGAGCGCATTGAGCCGGGGCACGAGCTGCGCCCGTGCGAGGTGGCTGCCCAGCACGGCGTAGAGGGTGAACGGCTTGCCCGACTCGGTGAAGAACCACTGGGTCCCGGACTGGCCGGGCAGCCCTCGCCGTAGGGTGAAGGGGCGGAAGTCGCCCGTTCCCAGCTGGCGCGGCATGCCCTGACGGGCGAACAGCGCCGTCCCGATGCTCTCGGGGCCGTACTGGAACAGCACCACGAAGATGTCGCCGGGCCCCATGAGGTTGACCGCGCCACCGCCGAAGTCGCCGACCTGGGAGGGAAGCGCGAACGTGGCGAATTGGGCGACGGGGCGGGCGACTTCTGGCGGGCTCACGTGGCGTTGGAAGATCTGGCCCTCGAAACCGGTCGGCAGCTGGGCCGAGATCCCGTGTGCCTGCAGCGCCCCCATCAGCCGCCGGTGGTGTGCCGCTGGCCCTGGCGCTGGCGCTGGCCCTGGCGCTGCCGCTGCCGCTCCCGCTCCCCGGCGGCGGGCGGGGGGGTCGTGGCGGGTGCGTGGGCGCCGGTGGGACCGCCCGCCGGGGCGTACAGGTCGTCCAGCGCCGAGGGGTACAGGCTGGCGTCGCCGGGCAGGATGCCGGCGGCTGCGAGCTCGGCGTCGTTCTGGGCCTCGCGGGCCTTCCCGTCCAACCCCGCGGCGAACGCCCGGCTGCGGGTCCGTCCTCCCGCAGACTCACCCGGCTCGCCCGGCGCTCCCGGCGCTCCCGGCCCGGGGAGCCCATCGACCCCGTCCGCCCCGGCGGGCGTCCCTCCGTCCACCGTCGCTCGCCGCACCAGCTCGGCGACCTGGAACAGGCGGTTGGCCACGCCCTCGCCCGCTCGGCGCCCGGCCGGCCCGTCGACGAGGACGAAGAAGGGCGACCCCGGCACCTCGTAGTCGCCCCAGGCGCCGGTGCTCATGAGGACGAGCAGGCCATCGGGCGCGCGACGGGCGACCTCGCCGGAGATCTCGAGCTCCGGGCCCTTGGTCACGGCCACCACCCGCACGTCGGCGGGCAGGCCCGCCCCCACCGGGTCGGCCAGCTCCTCCCAGATCCCCGCGCAGGTGGCACACCCCGACGAGAGGAAGGCGAGCAGGGTGCGGTGCTCGACGCCGGTCACCCGGACCGACCGCGCGTCGCCCGACGGCGTCACGCCGGCGACATCGGGGGCGGTGGTCGAGCTCCGCTCGCCGGGGAGTGGTGGGCCCATGAGCAGGGGTGCCACCGAGCGGCGACTGGCTGGGGCCCCTGGGCCGGCGGCTGGGCCGGCTGGGGCGGCGGCTGGGGCGGCGGCTGGGCCGGCGTGGTCGTGGCCGGCCGCAACGGTGGCCGGCCCTGCACCGCCGGGAGCGGCAGGATCGCCGACCCCGACCCCCAGCCGGTGCAGGGCCCGGAGGATGTCGGCGTGGCTCCGGAGCAGTCCGAGCACGAGGACGCCGAGGAGCGCGACGACGACGGTGTCAGCGATGACGAG
>DAHUZJ010000081.1 GCA_027306585.1 Acidimicrobiaceae bacterium
CATGAAGGCGGTGAAGTTCCCCCGGGGGTGGAGCCCCTGGCCGCCCCAGTTGGCGGCCGAGAGGAAGGGCGTGGTCACCTTCGACCAGTCGGCCGAGCGCTCCCGGTACCACGGGCCGTCGAGCGGGCGGGTGCGCAGCTCCTCGCCGAGGTCGACGCGGTTCTTGGCCAGCTCGTCGTCGGGGAGGTCCTCGTCCCCGGCCACGTGGCGGCCGTTGTTGGGGTTGACTGGCGAGCGGGACCCCAGCCCGTACTGGACGGTCTCGACCTGGCGCTTGTACCAGTTGGCCGGGAACTCCGAGAGGATGCCGCCATGTCGGCTCACGTCCCGGTACATGTCGGCGGACCCCTCCCACGGGACCATGGCGGTCAGGTGCGGCGGTTGGAGGCCCGCCACGTGCCACTGGTTGATGGCGTAGTAGGAGATGCCGTTGACGCCGACCTTGCCGTTGCACCACGGCTGGGCGGCGGCCCACTCGATGCAGGCGTAGAGGTCCTGGGCCTCGCGCAGGTTCCACACGTCCACCACGCCCGGGGTGCGCCCGGCCCCCCGGGAGTCCACCCGCACGCAGGCGTAGCCGTAGGGCACCCACTTCTCGGGGTCGACGAGCTCCCAGCTCTGGTACTTGTTGGACGAGCCGGCCGCGACGTCGGGGTGCTCGCCGACCATCTTGTCCCACTGCGGGGCGTAGCCCTCCTGGAACATGAGGCCCTTGGCGTAGGGGCCGTAGGAGACGACGGCCGGGTACTTCCCGTCGTCGTCGGGGCGGAAGACGTCGGTGGCGAGGGGGACCCCGTCGTCGGCCATGATGGCGACGTCCCAGTCGATCCGCATGCCGTCCTTCGACTCGCTGTACTCCTTGCCGGGGCCCGAAGCGTTCGCCATCTGCATCCTCCTCGTGAGCGCGCGTGCCGGGGCGGCCCGCGCGGACCCTGGACGTCCGGCGGGGCCTCCCGAAGCCGACGGCTCGATCTCCGAGCCGCCGGGCCGGGAGCGGCGCTCGCCGCCTCTAATGCAATAAGCTACACCGACTCGGCGATGACGTGATAGGGGAGGACGGCGTGGCGCGCACCTACGGCATGGGCGGTTCCGCCGTCGACTGGGAGCAGCGGTACGACTTCGACCGGCTCCGGCGCGAGCGGGTCCAGCGGGCCCAGGCGGCAATGGTGGAGGCGGGGGTCGACGGGCTCCTGCTGTGGAAGATGGAGAACGTCCGCTACCTGACCTCGCTGCGGAGCCAGATCATCGCCGGCAAGGCCTCGATCCTCAACGGTGTGCTCCTCGCCCAGGACGGGCCGCCCATCCTCCTCGCGTCGGGGGGCGAGGTCGACAAGGCGCAGTTCATGCCGTGGCTCGGTGCCGTCCACGCGGTGCCGATCATGGAGCAGCGGGAGCTGGTCGAGGGCTTCGTGCGGCAGATCCTCGCGCCGCTGCTCCGCGAGCACGGCATCGAGCGGGGGCGGCTCGGGATCGACCAGGCCACCATCGCCCTCATCGAGCTGCTCGGCGAACAGCTGCCCGAGGCGAGGATCGTGGACGGCGACCGGCCGATGCAAGAGGCCCGGATGATCAAGACCGCCGAGGAGATCGCCCTGGTCGAGGAGGCGTGCGCCATCGGCGACAGCGTCACCCAGCGGGCCCTCGACGAGACCAGGGCGGGCCGCCGCGAGTGCGAGGTGGCCGGCGACGCCATGCAGACCCTCTACTACCTGGGTGGCGAGATGCCGCACGTCGTCACGCCCTTCGTGGCGTCGGGCGAGCACATGGCGCCCCCCCACCGGTTCGCCACCGACAAGATCCTGCGCAACAAGGACCTGTGCTTCATCGACATCGGGGCGATGTGGAACGGGTACTTCGCCGACATCGGCCGCTGCACGATCGTGGGGCGCCCCACCGACCGGCAGCGGCAGGTGTACCAGGCGGTCTACACCGGGCTGCACGCCGGCATCGACCAGATGCGGCCGGGGAACACCACCGAGCACGTCGCCGACGCCGTGCGGCGCGGGGTGGCGGCGTACGGGCTGGAGGAGCACCTGTTCTCCCTCTTCATCGGGCACGGCATCGGCGCCGGCGCCAACGAGCCGCCCTACATCGGGGAGACCTTGCCGGGCGCACGGCCGGCCGAGCTGCGACCGGGGATGCTGTTCGCCATCGAGCCGCTCGTCTGGGTCGAGGACTCCGGTGGCGTGGGCGTGCGCATCGAGGACATGGTGCTCGTCACCGAGGACGCCCCCCGGGTGCTGAGCCGCGTCGAGTACGAAGAAGCGCTGCTCGCCTAGCCGAGGACGGAGTCGAGCCAGTCGGCGACCATCTCGCCGACCTCCTCCTCGCAGCCCGAGTAGAAGTGGTCGGCGCCAGGGACGATGCGCACCTCGACGGGGACGTTCGCTGCGGCGGCGAACGTCTCGGCCGGGTACATCTCGGGGTCCTCGAGCTCACCGCGCACGTACAGGACGGGGCACTCGATGCGTGGGGCCGCCTCGACGACGCGAGGGATGTCGTCGCTCTCCATGTCGAGGTAGGTGGCGGCCGAGACGACGTACCACCAGCCCGGCATCATCAGGAGCGCCTCGGGGTGGCCGCTGTCGACGAGCCGGTGCGCCTCCGCCGACAGCTCGGCGCCGCGGTCCTGGGCCATGAGGCCGAGCTCCGAGCCGCGCCGCAGCATCTCGGGCCCGCCCAGATGGGCGGAGAGGAGCACCAGGGCCCGGACCCCGGGGTGGTCGGCGACGTGGCGGGCGGCATAGAGGCCGCCGTTGCTGTGCCCGATGACGACCGGATCCGGAGCACCGTGCTCGGCCACGTGCGCCCGCGCCACCTCGTTGTCCTCGATGGCCTGCGCGGCGGTCTGGTACGCGTTGCCCTCGGGCCTCCGGGTGCGGGTGGTGAGGGTCTCGTGTCCCCTCCGGTTGAACGAGAAGCACCGGTACCCGCGGGGGAGGAGGTGCGGCGGCAGGAAGCGGACGGGCCCGCTGTAGAAGTTGGCGCCGTTGCCGTGGAAGAGCATCGCCGTGGCCCGCGGTGGCGACACCGGCGTGGGGAACCACATGCCGTCGATCGGCACGGTCGAGGTCGGCAGCGACACGAGCTGTCCGTCGAGGGGGGGCGGCTGGTACACGGGGCTCACCACCAGTTGTCGATCGTGGCCTGGGCCATCTCTTCGGGGTTCACGTGGACGTCGACCACCGCCGGCCGCCCCGCGTCGAAGGCCCGCTGGAAGGCCGGGCGGAGCGCGTCCGGGTCGGTCACCGTCTCGCCGTGGGCGCCGAACAGCCGGGCGATCTCACCGAAGTCCGGGTTGGTCAGCTCGGAGCCGATGAGCCGGTTGCCGAACTTGGTCTGCTGGCGGAGCTTGATGTTGCCGTAGGCGAAGTTGTTCATGACGACCACCACGACGTGCAGCTCCTCCCGGACGCAGGTCTCGAGGTCCTGCATGGTCATGGCGAACCCGCCGTCCCCCGCCACCGCCACCACCTGCCGGTCGGGGAAGGCCGCCTTGACCCCCATGGCCGCCGGCAGTCCGCAGCCCATCGGCCCCGCGCCGGCCGGGTAGAGGTAGGCGCCCGGGGTGGTGGCGGGGTAGTAGCGGGCGAGGAAGTAGTTGAAATTGCCCGAGTCGGTGCAGACGACGGCGTCCCGGCCCGTCACCGCCCGCAGGTCCCGTACGACGCGGGCCGAGGCGATGGGGCGGGCGTCGTAGTCCATGTCGTCGATCTGGCGCTCCCACTCCTCCCGCAACGTGGCGATGCGCCCCCGCCACTCCTGGTGGCCGGCCGGGTCGACCGCCGGCTTGAGGCGATCGACCATGGCCTCGAGGGCCACGTCGGCGTCGGCCGCCATCCCGACGGCCACCGGGTACACCCGCCCCACGGTCGCCGGGTCGACGTCCACCTGGATCAGGGACTGCCCGGCGGCGAACCGCATCCGGTAGTCCTCGGTGGCGAACTCCGAGAACCGCACACCGACCGCCAGGACGACGTCGGCCTCCCGCAGGGCGGCGGCGCTCGAGCCCGAGCCCCCGCGGCCGATGTTGCCGACGGCGAGCGGGTGGTCGTCGACCATCGCCTTCTTCTCCCAGGTGTTGGTGACGGCGGCGCCCAGCAGCTCGGCGAGGGCGAGGACGCGTCCGGCGGCGCCCGCCTTGGTCACCCCGCCCCCGGCGATGATCACCGGCCGCTCGGCGGCCGCCAGGAGCTGGACCGCCCGCTCGAGCGCCACCGGGTTCGGCGCCAGCCGTCCGAGCACTGTGGCGCTCGGGGGGGCCAGAGCGGCGGCCACCTCGGTGTTGGGGAAGTCGAGGGGGATGGAGACGTGCACGGGGCCGGGACGGCCCGAGGTCGCCACCCGGAAGGCCTCCTGCAGCACCTCGGGGACCCGTGTGGGCGCCCGGACCTCGACGGACATCTTCGTGATGGGCCGGAAGACGGACTCGAGGTCGATCTCCTGGAAGGCGCCGAGCCCCCGGGCCGTCGACATGACGTGGGAGCTGAGGAGGACCATCGGCGAGCCCTCGACGGCGGCCGCCTGGACCCCGATGACCGTGTTGGAGGCGCCCGGGGAGCGGGAGACGAGCGCCACGGCCGGCCGGCCGGTCAGCTCGGCGTACCCGAGCGCCATGTGGGCGGCCACCTGCTCGTGGCGGACGAGGATGAAGCGCGGCGCACCGGTCCGGTACAGGACGTCGAGGTAGTCCATCACGCCGCTCCCCGGGATGCCGGCGACGAACGGCACCTCTTCCTGCCGGAAGATCTCGACGACGGCCTCCGCACCCGTCACCGCTGTCCCCTCGCCCGCAGTCCTCGGACCCGCATCACCGCTCCTCTCGTGCTTGCTGCTCCGACGCGACCGAACCCCGGCGTGGGACCAGTCGCCACCGGCCCGCCCTGTGGACGGGCCACTCCCGATGCGGCCGGGCGCTCAGACCCCGAGGTGCGTCTCGCGCACGTCGGGTGCGGCGTCGAGCTCGGCCGGGGTGCCCCGCCAGACGACGGTCCCGCTGGCGAGGATGTTGACGGTGTCGGCCGAGCGCACCGCAAGGGCGTAGTTCTGCTCGACCAGGAACACGCCCAGTCCCTCGCCGCGCAGCTGCGCCACGATGTCGCCCACCCGGTCGACGATGACCGGCGCCAGCCCTTCCGACGGCTCGTCCATGAGGAGGAGCCGAGGGTTCGTCATGAGGGCGCGACCGATCGCCAGCATCTGCTGCTCACCGCCGGACAGCTGGCCGCCGCCGTTCTTGCGCCGGTCGCCGAGGTTGGGGAAGAGCTCGTAGACCATGTCGAGGGTCCACGTCGTCCCGGTGTGCCCCTCGAGCGGGGGGCGGGCGCCGAGCGTGAGGTTCTCCTCGACCGACAGGGACCGGAAGATGTGCCGTCCCTGTGGCACGAGCGCCACGCCGTGGCGGGCCACCTCGTACGAGGGGCGACCAGCCACCTCGCGGCCGTCGAGGCGGACGTTCCCCGTCCGTGGGCGCAGGAGGCCCATGACGGTCTCGACCAGCGTCGTCTTGCCCATGCCGTTGCGGCCGAGCAGGACCGTGCACTGCTGGTCCGGAATGGTGAGGTCCACCCCCTGGAGGACGTAGTTCAGCCCCCGGTACGTGTGGACGTCCTCGACCTCGATCATGGTTGCCCGCCTCCGTCGGTGCCGGCGGCCCCTTGGGCGGCGGCGCTGCCCTGGGCAGCGGCACCGCCATGGGCAGCGGCGCTGCCCAGGTACAGCTCGCGCACCCGCGGATGGCGCTGCACGTCCAGGGTCGGTCCCTGGGTCACCAGCTCGCCGTGGTCCAAGACCGCCACCCAGTCGACCACTCCCCGCAGCACCTGCATGTCGTGCTCGATCATGACGATCGTGAGCTCTGGCGGCAGCCGCTTCAGGAGGTCCTGGATGTCGACTCGCTCGGCCGGTGAGAGGCCGGCCGCCGGCTCATCGAGGAGCAGCACCTTCGGCTCGCCGGCCAGGGCGAGGAGCACCTCGAGCTCCCGCAGCTCACCGTGGGACAGCTCGCCGGCCAGCAGCTCCAGGCGGTCGCCGAGGCCGAAGCTCTTGGCGAGCTCCTCGGCGCGCGCCTGGCGGTCGCGGTACATGCGCCACGGCCGCAGCAGCTGGAACTTGGAGCGGGCCAGGCCGGTCAGCGCCAGCGTCAGGTTCTCCCGAACGGAGAGCTGGCTGAAGACCCGGACGACCTGGAAGGTGCGGCCCATGCCGAGGCGGACCCGCTGCGGTGGCGAGAGACGGCTGATGTCCTGACCGAAGAGCTTGACCGTGCCCTCGGTGGGTCGCAGCTCACCGGAGAGCAGGTTGAAGAGCGTGGTCTTGCCGGCCCCGTTGGGGCCGATGATGCCGAAGCGGCTGCCCTCGGGCACCACCAGCGACACGTCGCCCACCGCCGTGAGGAGCCCGAAGCGGCAGGTCAGGTGCTCGAGCTCCATGGCGGCCGCGCGCCCGTCGAGCGGCGGCGGCCCACCCGTCAGCTCGGTCACCGTACCGGCACCTGAGGACGTCTCGGCGGCACTCATTGCGAGGACCTCCCGGCGTTCGTGGCGTCGGCGTCCGTCGCCGTCGCACCCTCATCGGCCGGCACGACCACCGCCGGCGTGGCGCCGCTGGCGGTGGGCCCCTCGTCCCGGTGGGCGTGAGGCCCGAGGCCGGCGGCCGGCACCGCGCCGACCCCGGCTGCGGCCAGGGCCGGTCCCCTGCCCTCGCCCCTGGTGAGCAGCCGATGGGCCGCCGATTGCGCCTTGCGGAGGATGCCGGCGATCCCGCCGGGGGTGAAGATCACGACGGCGATGAACACGACCCCCATGAGGGTCTCCCACCGGGAGACGTAGGTGCTGATCTCCTGCTGGAACATCACCACGACGAGGGCCCCGAGGACCGGGCCCCAGATGGTGCCGAGGCCGCCGAGGACGACCATCAGCACGAGGAAGCCGTCCTGGGAGAATGTCAGGTTGGCCGGGCTGACCAGGTGGTTCGAGATCACGTACAGCACCCCGGCCACGCCGGCGGCGAACGTCGCGATCGTCCACCCGATGTAGCGCTGTTGGCCGGTCCGGTAACCGAGCGCCCGCAGCCGGGGCTCGTTGTTCCGCATGCCCTTGAGGGACAGGCCGAACGGCGACCGCACCATCAGCAGGAACAGGCCCAGGACCACGATGAAGACGATCAGCGTCGTGATCCACAGCGGCATTGTGCTCGAGAGGCTCCAGGGCCCGATCGACGGCAGGGAGAACACCGTGATGCCGTTGTCCCCGCCCGTCAGGCTGGTCCACTGGTAGCAGAGCCCCCAGAAGATCTGACCGACCGCCAGGGTGACGATCACGAAGGTGATGCCGCTGACCCGGACCGCCACGATCCCGGTGACGAGCGAGAGCCCGAGGACCACCGCCAGCGAGATCCCCACGGCCGCCCAGGGGCCGAACCCGTGCTGCTCGGAGATGGCGAAGCCGTAGGCCCCCGCCCCGAGGAAGCCGGCCTGGCCCAGGCTGATGAGGCCGCCGTACCCACCGAGGAAGTCGATGCCCATGGCGGCGATGGAGAAGATGAGGATGTCCTCGAAGATCGTCGACAGGTACGAGCCCGACGTCAACAGGATGCCGACGACGACGAGGCAGGCCAATCCGACGATCGGGCCCACGAGCTTCTCGCGGCGCGACAGGCGGCTGGCGAGCAGCTCCGGGGACGCGCCCGCCTCGGTGAGGTCTTCGATGCCCGCACTCGCCGTGGTCGACTGGGTGCCGAGGTCGTCGGTGGCGCTCATGCCATCGCCTTCCTTCCGAGGATGCCCTGTGGCCGCACCAGCAGGATCACCACCAGCGGGATGAACAGCACGGTGTAGGCGACGGCCGGGAAGTAGGCGGTGCCGTACGTGTCGATGAGCCCGATGATCAGGCTGCCGATGACGGCGCCCTCGTAGCTGCCCAGGCCGCCGACCACGACGACGGCAAGGGCGAAGAGCAGGATGTTGGTGTCACCCCCGGTGTAGAGGCCCAGGACCGGCACGCCGAGGACCCCGGCGAACCCGGCCAGGGCCGCCCCGAGGACGAACACCCCGGTGAAGACCAGGCGGACGTTGATGCCGAGTGCCATCACCATGTTGCGGTCGTCGACCCCGGCTCGGATGATGGCGCCGATCCGGGTGTACCTGAGCATCAGCCACAGGCCCACGCCGACCACCACGGCGACACCCAGGATGAAGAAGCGCTCGTTCGGGTAGACGATGTGGCGGAAGGGCAGGACGCTCGACTCGCCCAGGACCCCGGGGAGGTTGAAGTTGAGCGGGTTGCCCCCCCAGATGGCGAGCGAGAGGTCGTCGATCACGTAGACGAGGCCCAGGGTGGCGAGCAGCTCCGCCATCTCGACGTGCTTCAACCAGGGGAGCAGCAGCCGCTCGATCAGGAGCCCGAGCACGGCCATGGCGGCGGTGCCGGCGATGAGCCCGTAGAAGAAGTTGCCCGACTTGCCGCCGATCACGGAGTAGGCGACGTAGCCCCCGAGCAGGTACACCGCGCCGTGCGCCAGGTTGGTGACCCGCATCACCCCAAAGACGAGCGTGAACCCGCTGGACACGAGGAAGATGATCCCCGCCAGGGTGAGCCCGTTCAACGTCTGGACGATGAACTCGGTCATCGACCTCGGACCTCCTTCTCTGGCTTCTCTGGCTTCTCTGCGCCGCCGCGGGTCCGCCCCGTGGGCAGCTGCCGTGCCCCCCCGGGCCCGGTCACGACGAGCCCAGCCGCACGACACCTCCCGTCTCGACGGCGGTGGCGATGGCCGTGGTGAGCTCCACGCTGCGCAGCCCGTCGACGCCCGACGGGCTGGGCTCGGTACCCGCCTCGACCGACTCGGCGAAGGCGGCCAGCGTGTCCTGGTACCCCCTCGTGGTGCTGGCGGGGGTCTCCTGCTCGCCGTCGCCGGTGGTCACGACCAGGGCGCCCTCGCGGCCCGGGCGGCTGAGGTTCCGACCGAGGACGCGCCCCTCGGTGCCGTAGAGCACGAAGTCGTCCTGGGCGAACGGCACCGCCTGGTTGGCGTTGACATAGGCGAGCGTCCCGTTGTCGAACCGGAGGAGGACAGCGGCGGCCGTGTCGACGTCCATGTCCTCCCGGTCGACCATGGCCGCCACCTCGACGACCTCGGCGTCGAGCAGGTACCGCAGGAGGTCGAAGGCGTGGACGCCGATGTTGTTGATGGTCCCGAGGCCGGCGAGCGCCGGGTCGGTGCGCCAGCCCTTCGGCAGGTTGCGCCCGGCGCTCATCTCGACCTGAGCGAGGACCACGCGCCCGAGCGTACCGTCGCGCACCGCGGCCTTGGCCTCGGCGACGCCTCCGTAGCGGCGGGTGTTGAACATCAGCCCCAGGTGCACGCCGGCGTCACGGCAGGCGGCGATCGCCTTCTCGGCGTCCGAGACGGAGGTCGCCAGCGGCTTGTCGCACAGCACGTGCTTGCCGGCGGCCGAGGCGGCGACCACCTGGTCGGCGTGGAGGGCGTTCGGCGTGGCGATGTACACGGCGTCCACGTCGTCGGCCGCCAGCATCTCGTCGTAGGAGGTCGTTCCCCGGCCGGCGCCGTGCTGGGTGGCGAAGGCATCGGCCTTCGCCTGGTCCCGGCTCACCACGACGGCGAGCTCGTGACCGTCCAGGCGGGCGATGCCCGGTGCGATCTCGGTGTCGGCGATCCTTCCGAGGCCGACGAGGCCCCAACGGAATGGACGTGCGGGCACTTGGACTCCTTTTCGTGCGCTCGAGATGCTGGTGGGCAGTGTCGCCTGCCCACCCGTCAAACCCGTCACGACCGCCGCGACATGGCGGCCGCCAATCGTTCCCGCCTTCAGGGTTCAGGCTGATTGGTCACTATAGACTCATAAGAACTCGGGTGCACCAGGGCCCGGTCGGGACGCGGGAGGAGCCATGACCCAAGAACCTGCCGGTGGCGGCACATCGGGAGCCGAGGAGCCACCCGGCAACGCGCTGGTCCAAGCGCTCGCCGATCGGCTGGTGCTCGACCCGTCCCGGACCGTGCTCGTCACGGTCGACTGCCACCGGGGCCACCTCGACCCGGCGGTCGCCACCATGCCGGTGGAGGCGTCGACGGCGGCCGCCGTCGTCTCGACCGTGGCCCGCCTGTGCGCCACCGCCCGCCAGCGGGACGTGCCGGTCGTGCACGTCATCCTCGAGAACATCCGGCTGCGGGACCGGGTCGAGGCGGCGGCCAACCCCTTCTGGCGGGAGGTCGAGGCGGCGCGCCAGTCCCTCACGCCCGGCCGGAAGAGCACCGTCTTCGGCCACAACCTCACCGGCTCGGTGCAGACCGAGCTGATGCCCGAGCTGGGGCCGGAGCCCGGCGATGTCGTCATCCGGACGAAGCGGCGCCTCAGCATCTTCCGTGACACCGACCTCGAGCAGGTGCTCCGCAGCCTTGCCGTCGACACGCTGCTGCTGGTGGGCATCAACACGAACACCTGCGTGATGTGCGCCGCCTTCGAGGCCTTCAACCGGGACCTGCGGGTGGTGGTGGTGCGCGACGGCGTGGCGTCGATGTACGGGGACGACCTCCACCGGTTCGGGCTGGAGAACGTGGCGCGCTGCCTCGGATGGGTGGTCACCGCCGACGAGGTGATCGCCAAGCTCGACGGCGTGACCGCCCAGCTCCACGACGCGCCGCCAGCGGCGCCCGCGCCGGACGTGGCCGCAGCGGCGCCCGCGCCGGCGTAGCGACCGGAGCTCAGCCGCTACCCGGACGGGTGTGGCCGGCTGCGGCCCCCTCGGGTCCGTACTCGCTGTCACCGGCGGCGCGCAGGCCGAAGGGGAGGGGTTCACCCACCTCCCAGGTGCCCTCGTACTGGGCCCGTTCGCCGGCCCGGCGCGAGCGGGCCACCAGCGCGCTCCCGATGGGGAGCACCGCCAGCTCCCACGTGGCGAGGGCGGCGGGGACGTCGATCGCGGGGTCGGCCACGGTCTGCGCCAGCAGCCATGCCTCTTCTGCGCCCTTGGCGGTGCCGGCTGCCGCATGGGGGCGGGCAACGAAGCCGGCGTCGCCGACCAGGCAGATCCGCCCGAAGGCCACCTTGGGGGGGTCGACGTCCACCATGACTTGGACGAACGGCTCGGCGGTCGCCCTGACGAGCTTCGCCACGGGTGGCGGGAGCGTCGCTGCGGCCGCCGCCTGCAGCTCGTCGAGGTGCTCCTGGCGCACCGCCCCGGCCGGGACCGACAGGTCGTGGCGCTCACCGTCCCGGTCCCGCAGCAGCTCGTCGAGGTCGTCGGGCGAGGGCAGGTTGCGGTACCAGACCCAGTTGCGCTGGACCTCCCCGGTCGCCGTCCGGATGGGATAGGTCAGGATGTGGCCGTGGTCGAGGATGGTGTAGGTGATCGCCCGGGCCAGCGGTTCCCGTACCCCCGGCGGGAGCTCGTCCTCCGGGAAGACGCCGCGCCAGGCGACGTACCCGGCGACGACCGGTTCGATCGCCGGCAGGACGGCACGGCGGACGGTCGAGCGGACACCGTCGGCGCCGACGACCAGGTCGGCGGTGCGGCGGCTGCCGTCTGCCAGCTCCACCACGGCACCGCCGGCGTCCGCGCCGGCGCCGGTCACGTGGGCGCCGTGCACGTACGCGCCGCCGCGCTCTTCGAGCGACCGCCGGAGGCTCCGGTACAGCGCGCCGTAGGCGCCGAACCGCAGCCGGCTCGCCGACTCGGCGACCACGTCCCCGGAGGGGCCGACGTAGCGCAGGTGGTCCACCCCGAGGCTGAAGTCGTCGAGGGCCAACCCCTGCTGCTCGGTGAGGAACCGGCTCGTGCTCGGGTGCAGCACGATGCCGGCACCCCGGTCCTCGAGCGGCTGGCGCGAGCGCTCCAGGATCTCGACGCGCCAGCCCGCGGCCGTCAGCCAGTTGGCGGCGCTGAGCCCGGCGAGCGACCCGCCGACCACGAGCGCCTTCCTGCCGGCGTCACCGCCGCCCGCGCCCGCGCCCGCGCCGCCGCCTGCGGGCACGTGGCGCGACCTCAGGACTGCGCCGCCGCCGGGGCGTCGAGCAGCTCGACCGTCACGAAGCGGAGGACGGTGTCCCCGATGTTCTCCAGGTCGTGGATCAGGGCGTTGTCGGAGCTGTGCTCGAGGTACTTGGTCTCGCCGAGGCGGTAGTCGCGCACCATGTAGGTGCCGTCGCCCAGGCGCTGGCGACCGCGGCCGGGCTCCACGACGGTCCAGAAGTAGGTCTTGTCGTGGACGTGGAAGACGCCACGCTCGCCCGGCTCGAGGCGAACTTCGAACACCCGCACGTGGTCGTTGGCGTACCACAGTGAGGTCCCGAGCTCGTGGTTGTGCGGCGCCCGTTCGAGCTCGTCGGCGTACTCGGCCTTGTCGTACTGGCCGGTCTCGATGATCGGGTCCGTGGTCGTCTGGTCCATCGCTCGGTCTCTTTCCTCTCGTGCCGCGCTGACCGCCACCGCGGTTCGAGCGCGGTCGGGGATGATAGTGCTGCCGCCCGGAGGCCCCCGTCGGGCCTGCCGCCGCCCTCAGCGGGCGTCGGCCGTCACTTGATGGCCTGCGGGTTGACCGGGGAGCCGACGGCGCGGGGGATGACGAGCGGCGGCGCCACGAGGAAGCACTCGTAGACGCCGTCGGCGGCGCAGTCCTCGGCCAGTTCGTCCAGGTACCAGATCTCTCCCAGCATCAGGCCCATGTGGACCAGCAGCACGAGGTGGAGCGGTTGGAAGGAGTCGGGGATCTCGTTGGGGCGGACCTCGATGCCCCACGTGTCACTGGCGATCCCCGCCACGCGCCGCTCCGCGAACCATGGCGCGCTGAGGAGCGACAGTCCCGGGGCGTCGCCCGCCGAGTACCCGTCCCACCCCGGGCGGCCGCGTCGGTTCGCCATGTCCCCGGTGCGAAGGAGCACGATGTCGCCTTCGCCGACCTCGATGCCCTCGCTGGCGCACACCTGGTCCAGGAGGTCGGGACCGATCGCCTCGCCGGGCTCGAGGTGGGAGCGGCCCAGGGCGCGCGGCACGTCGAGGAGCACCCCGCGGGCGGCGATGGTCGCGGCGTGCTCGATCCCGTTGCGGGCAGCACCGCGGCTGTCGACGTCGGTGGCCGGGTAGCCGTTGTACATCTGCCCGTCCTTGAAGATGTGCCCCAGCGCGTCCCATTGGGTGCCGCCCTGCAGGAACAGGAACAGGCTGTCGTCGGCGTAGCCAAAGCCGAGCTGGCTGGGCTGGCGCCCGGTGGCGTGATCGGTCCCGGTGGCCACCATCTGGTGGATGCCGTTCACCCGCCCGAAGGCGCCCGTCTGGGGGCCGTTGCCGTCGAGGGGGAGCTCGAGGGAGAACACGGCCCCGCGACGGACGAGCCCGGCAGCACGTCGCACCTTCTCCTCGTCGATGTAGTTGAGGGCGCCGCGCTGGTCGTCGTCACCCCATCTCCCCCAGTTCGAGAGGCGGGTGCAGTACTCCTCGAGGAGCTCGCGGGTGGGCTGCTCGGGGGACGTGGTGCTCATGGGCCCTCCTGGGCGTGCGGGCGGTGCGAGCCCACGCTCGGCACCGCTGGTCGACGGGTCGGGGTGATCGGCCGGCGGCGTCAACTGCCCCGGGGCGTCACCGCTCGACGGCCCGCATGGCCCCCTCCGGGTAGCGGAGCCCGGCACCGGCGCCGACCGGCACCAGCTCGTCGAGGAGCGCGACGTCCTCATCGGACAGGCTCACGCTCAGGGCGCCAAGGTCGTCGAGGAGGTGGGCCACCCGCTTCGCGCCGGGGATCGGGACGATCTCGGGCCGGCGGGCGAGGAGCCACGCCAGGGCGAGCTGCGGCAGGCTGCACTCGAGGCGCTCGGCGACGTCGGACACCGCGTCCACCAGCGCCACGTTGCGGTCGAGGTTCTCGCCCTGGAACCGGGGATGGTCGTGACGGCGGTCGCCGTCCGCCAGGTCGGTGGTGGTCCGCACCGCCCCGGTGAGCAGGCCCCGGCCGAGCGGGCTGTACGCCACGAAGCCGACCCCGACCTCCGCGCAGGCGGGGAGGATCTCCTCCTCGACGCCGCGCCACCACAAGGAGTACTCGCTCTGGAGCGCCGCAATGGGATGCACGGCGGCGGCACGCCGCAAGGTGGCGGCGCTCGCCTCGGACAGGCCGAGGTAGCGGACCTTTCCTTCCTCGACCAGCTCGGCCATGGCACCGACGGTCTCCTCGATGGGCGTGTCGGGGTCCACCCGGTGCTGGTAGTAGAGGTCCACGTGGTCGACGCCGAGCCGCCGGGAGCTCGCCTCGAACGCCTGGCGCACGTAGGCCGGGCTGCCGTCGATCCCCTGCGGGCGCCCGCCAGCGCCCACGACCTGGCCGAACTTGGTCGCCAGCAGGACCTCGTCACGCCTGCCGGCGATGGCCCGGCCGACGAGCTCCTCGTTGTGGCCGGCACCGTACATGTCCGAGGTGTCGATGAGGTCGATCCCGGCGTCGAGGGCGGCATGGACGGTGCGGATCGCCTCGTCCTCGTCGACGGTCCCGTAGATCCCGGACATTCCCATGCAGCCGAGGCCCAGGGCTGAGACGGAGAGGCCGGCACCCAGGGTGCGGCGTGGAGTGGTCATCGTGCTCCTCTATGGTCGGGTCGATGGTAGACCGGCCCGCGGCGCGGGCCGTCCGCGGGCCGCCGGTGTCAGGCCGAGTCGGCCTTGTCCCGCCGTTGGCCGCCGGCCTGCCGCTCGACCAGCATCTGCTGGAGGAGCGCGATGTCCCGGTGGTCGACCTGGTCGGTCGGCGGGGTCGCCCGGGGCCGGACCGGCCGCTGGGTCTCACCGTCCAGGTTCGTGCGGATGCGCTCGAGCTGGCTCCGCAGCTCGACGTTCTCCTCTTCGAGTGCGAGCCGGGCCACTCTCGCGCGGGCGAGCTCCGACTCCAAGGTGCGCAGCCGCTGCTCGAGCTGGTCGACATGCCGCTCGCCGCCAACCCGGCGGGCCGGCCGCTCCTCGGGCAAGCGTGCCCGGTCGCCGGTCAACCGCCGGGCCACCTGGAAGAGCAGCCGCCGGGCCAGCTCGTCGTAGTCGACGCCGTCGTCCTCGCTGCCGGGTTGCCGTGCCGCAGCCGGAGCCCGGCGCGACGCCGGTGGCACGAACGCCGGCGGTCGCCGGCGCGGCGCGCTCGGACGGCTACCGCCCCGCCCGGCGGCGGCCCGCTCCCGCCCTGCCTCGGTCAGGCTGACGCGGTACGTCCGCTTCCCACGCACCTCGCGCTCGATCAGACCCGAGCGCTCCATGCCGGACAGCAACTGCGCGAATGCGATGCTGGATCCCGGGTAGCCGATGGCGCGGGCGAGGACGGTGCTGGCCATGCCGGACGCGTCCTGGACGTCGCCACTGGCCGCCAGCCACCCGACCACCCGGTCACGGGTGCCGACCGCCTTGCTTCTCGCCGTCTGCTCTAGCGTCACTGCCGTCTCTTTCGCTCGTGTCGGTGGGCCCAGCGCCCGAGGGCACTCAGCGGAGCTCCCTCAGTGACGTCGAGCTAGAACTATAGCATAAAGACCCCGGTTGCCACTTTGGTCGACCACGGTGGCCAACGGCGGTTCTTTCCTGGCGATTTCTTCGGCCACGGTGCGCATTTTCTTGACAATCGCTTGACAATTTGCGCCGCAATCATTATGACTGATTCTTGCAATCATGTGAACAGGTCGGGCGGATCCAGCCGGCACTCCACGGGCCGGTGAGGAGGGGGCGCCCGACCGGCGGTGCCTGTCGGCGCACCTAGCGGTCGCACGCGGCAGGCACGGACGACGAGGGGGAGGTACCCGCACATGGGGTCAGCGAGCTGGTGGAGACGCGGCGGGGCGGTGGGCGCCTCGCTGGTGGGGGCGGCGTCCCTCGTGGCCGCCGTCGGTGCGGCCGGCACGGCGGGCGCGGCGTCCAAGAGCCCCGTCAAGGTGGCGTACCTCGTCCCGCTGACCGGCACCGCCGCCGCCAACGGCAAGGACGAGGAGAACGGGTTCACCCTGGGCCTCAAGCACTTCGG
>DAHUZJ010000093.1 GCA_027306585.1 Acidimicrobiaceae bacterium
CCGAGGCCGAAGGGGTACACGAGGTCCGACGGCGGGACGGTCGCGAACGGTGGGACGAAGAGGTGCACCTGGCCGAAGAGGCTAGTGGCGCACCGTCGGGCGGGCAGGTCGCCGGACTCCCCCGTGGCCGGGCGATCGACCATTGCCCGGAGTAATCTCATTCGCGGTGGAAGTTCCGGCGAACCCGGTCAGCGCCGAGGTGGCGGCCCCTCGGCCCTGGGCGCCCGTGCTCGCGCGGGTCGGCGCGTTCGTCGCCCTGACGAAGCCCCGGATCATCGAGCTGCTGCTCGTGACCACCGTGCCGACGATGTTCGTGGCCTCCACCCACGTTCCCTCGGCGCGCCTGGTCACCTTGACCCTCCTGGGCGGGGCCATGGCCGCCGGAGGGGCGAACGCCCTCAACATGGTGTACGACCGCGACATCGACGCCGTGATGGACCGGACGAAGGGCCGGCCCCTGGTCACCGGCGCCGTCACCGCCACCGCCGCCCTGGTCTTCGCCCTCGGCCTCGAGGTCGGGGCGTTTCTCCTGCTCTGGCTCACGGTCAACCTGCTGTCGGCGTGCCTGGCCATCTCGGCCACCGCCTTCTACGTCGGGGTGTACACGGCCTGGCTCAAGCGGAGCTCCCCGCAGAACATCGTGATCGGTGGCGCCGCAGGGGCCGTCCCGGTCCTCGTCGGCTGGAGCGCCGTGACCGGACACCTGTCCTGGGCGGCGCTGGTCCTCTTCGCGATCGTCTTCTTCTGGACGCCCCCCCACTTCTGGTCGCTGGCCATCCGCTACAAGGACGACTACTCGAAGGCCAACGTCCCCATGCTCCCGGTGGTGACCGACATGCATCGGGTGGTACGCCAGATCCTCGCTTACATCGTGATCTTGGTGGCCCTTTCGGTCGCGCTCGACCCGGTCGCCCACCTCGGTCCCGTCTATCTCGGCATCGCCCTGGTGCTGGGGGCGGGCTTCTTCGGGTACGCCTGGCGCCTGCGCACGGACGCGAGCCGCAAGTCCGCCATGAAGGTGTTCGGCTTCTCCATCACCTACCTGACGCTGTTGTTCCTCGCCATGGGGGTCGTGGCCGTTGTCCAACACCCTTGACCGGGTCGGCGGAGGCACACCCCGCGATCCGGGACAGGGAACCCGAAGAGAGCCGGATGTGGTCGCACGTCCACGTGAGCCGGCACCCCGCGACGAGCTCGGCACCCTGACCGGGGGGACATCCCCGCTGGCCGACCACCCTTGGGACGCCGGGGGTGGGAACATGTCCAACGACGTGGCCGTGGGAGATGGCACCTCGGTGGGCGAGCTCGGCGCTCCTTCAGGGCAGCCGGTCGACCGGCAGGCGGCGTTCGCCTCGGGTGCTCCAAAGATGTCTCGGCGCGTCATCTACCTCACGGTGGCCGTCATCCTCGCCGTGGGCCTCGGGAGCAGCCTCATCGACCGTCTCCTGACAACCGGTGCTTCCCCGACCCATCGGTCCACCCACCGGACCACCGCGATCCCGGCGGTCCACCCCGAACCGCCGATCAACGGCAAGCAGCTGGCCGCCCCGCTGCCCCAGTTCATGGGGCTGGCGTCGCTCAAGGACAAGAACGCCCCGCCGTTCGCCCTCGCCGACGCCCGGACGGGCGCGCCGCTCTCCTTGGCGGCGCTGCACGGCCACGTCGTCGTGCTCACGTTCTTCAACGCCGCCTGCAACGACATCTGCCCCGTCCTGGCATCGGAGCTCCACCAGGCGGACACGCTGCTGGGTGCCGGCAACAGCGTCCCGGTGACATTCCTCACCGTCAACACCGATCCCCTCGACCTCCATACGACGACGGCCGCCGTGCTCACGCAACCCACACTGGCGGCCCTTCCCAACTGGCACTTCCTCACGGGGACCATCCGGCACCTCAACCCGGTCTGGAAGGCCTACGGCATCGGCATCACGGCCCAGCAGTCGACCGGTATCGCCTCGCACAACGAGCTCTTGTACTTCATCGCCCCTGACGGAAGGATGTCCTGGAGCGCCATGCCCTTCGCCAACGAGTCCCCGAAGGGGACCTTCACACTGTCCGCCGGCGAGACCGCCCGCTTCGCTCTGGGCATCGCTCGGTACGTCCAGAAGCTGGCGTCGTCATGACGCGCTCGGCCGCCCCCGAACCTGGCCGGCCAGCCGGGCGCCCGGCCACCGGCACCGCCACCGTCCGCACCAACGGCGCCACCCGATCGTCCAACGGCCCCGGGAACGGCTACGGCCCCGGCAATGGCTACGGCCCCGGCAATGGCAATGGCCCCGGGAACGGCAACGGCAACGGCCCCGCCGGCGGGCCTCCACCACCCGATCCCTTTGCCCCGCCGCCGCCGAAGCCGTGGTACCGGCGTTCCACTGCCATCGGGGCCGCCGCCCTCCTCGTGATCGCCGGCGTGGCCGTGGTGGCGGACCTGCCGCGCCATTCGACCACGGCCGACCACGTCGCCACCATCGCCACAGAGATCAAGGCCATCAACACAGACGTGCACCCGTGCACGTATGCCGTGACCGAGGCCTTTCAGCTGTACCGCCAAGTCACCGGCGGCCAGATGACAGCCACCAACCGCGCCCGCGTTCCCGGCTACCTGCGAGACGACCAATCGGCCTGCTCGTTCACCGACCAATCGGTCGTGAACCTGGGTACATTCACACTTCCCCAGACAGCCGCCGGCCAACAGCTCGCCGGCGTGGTGAAGTCGGTGCTCGTGTGGGAGACCTCCGACGGCGTCGGCGCCATCGACGACATCCAGTCCCTCGTGACAAACCCCCAGGATGCCAGCGCCAGGGCCGACCTCGCCACGCGCGAGCAGCGCCTCGCTGCCGACCGAGCAGCCGCGGAGCAGGCCATGGCTCGCGTCAATGCGGCGCTGGGCGGTGCCCACGTCCGGCCGCCCAACCTGCCCCGGCTACCGACGCCTCCGGCCTAGCAGCACCGGCCCGCGCGGCACCGCACGCCGCAGGACGAGAACCGGCGGGGCCCGCCCGTCAGCGCCAGTGCTTGCTCGGCCCCGGCCCGATCCAGCCGCCGGAGCGACGCTCTGCCCGGACCATGCGACGCAGCTCGCCGTCGGGGTCGTCGTCGCTGTTCTTCAGCCAGGCCATCATGTCGCCGAAGATCACCGGCAGGAACATGCCGAGTGACACCACCCACATGATCCCCGTCGACACCTGCTGATCGGCCTGGAGGCTGATCCCCTGCCCGGCGTGGTGGAACGCCAGGTACCACGGCACGTGCGAGAAGCCGACGATGAACGAGACGACCCAGATCGTCCACATGATGATGGCCGCCAGGACCCCACGCCAAGGCCGGCCGACCCGCGGCGCGAACGGCCGCGAGGCGACGAGCTCCAGCCAGAGCCAGACCCCGACGGCGACCACCGACACCACCTCGACCACCACCAGCCAACGGTGACGAGCGAGGGCGTCCATCAGCGCGGGCGTCCGCCACGCGATCACCAGCCCGGCTTCCACCGCCACCGGCACCAACCCCCGCCCGAGGCCCGGATGATGCCGGCGCGACTCGGCCGCTCGCGCGAAACGGCTCCCGAGCGCCGGCCACCGCCGGCCCACCCATTGCCACGGGGAGCCGACCACGATGAGCGCGGGCAGCACGAGCGACGCCAGCGCGAACTGGACGGTCTCGACGTACTCGTACCGGCGGCCCTCCGTCAGGAGCGGCGGCACGAAGATGGCCACGAGCACGAGGCCCGCGGCGATCAGAGCCGCTCGCCGGAGACCCTCGACCCCGGGAGGAGTGACCGCGTCTACCGGTTGGGGCGTCGCTGGAGCGCCAGCCACACCACGCCCACCACGAAAACCCCGAGAGGAACCGCGAAGGTCAGAACCTCCGGTCCCATCCACTGGTCCGCGCCGATCATCCGCCGCTCCTCTTCCGATCCGTTCTCATCGTACCGTGCACCGTCGGTTCAGCTGGCCAGGTAGAAGAAGACCCAGAAGAAGACGCTCACCAGGGCGATGAACCCCCAGTAGAAGGCGCAGGACTCGGCGTTGACCCGGAACATCCGGTCGGCGAGCAGCAGCGCCTCGTCCACACCCTGCGCACGCGCCGCCCGGCGAAGCCGGAGGTGGCGGGCCAGGATCGTCTCGACCCAGTAGAAGCCCGAGAAGATCAGCGCCAGGTCCATCCCCGCCCAGGCGACGAACACCGACGAGTACCCGCTGGCACCCGGGTGGAACGGCAGGTCGGTGAGCTCCCAGATCTGGAAGGCGAAGGCGAGGAGCGAGCCGACCACCGCACACCACCACGAGATGGTCCAGTCCAGGGCCATGCCCGCCCGGAGACGGCGGAGCCCGAAGACGACCACGGCTGCCGAGCCCACCATCATCGCCATGATGGCGGCGCCCCAGGCCGTCGGCGCCGTCACGTTGTGCGGCCGCCACAGTGTGTCGCTGTTCGACGACCGCAGGTAGAAGTAGGCGAAGGCCAGGGCGGCGTAGGCGAAGGCCATGACCCCGATCCAGAGCCGTCCACCGGTCCAGATGGCGCCCTCCTGGGCGCGGGCCTCGTAGGCGATCTCCTCGGGGGTCCCGATCTCGCCGTGGGCCGAGGTCGACGTGGCTTGCGTCATCGGGCTACCTCGCTCCTCACTGGTCCTGCCCGGGGCCACCCGCGGGCGGATATGTATGGGCTCCACTGCCGCCGTCGACCGGACGTGGCGGGGCACCCACGGTCGCGAACGCCGCTCCCGTGAGGTCGGCGACGGGCGGCGCCCCCACCTCGCCGTACGTGTAGGGGTCCGAGAGGACCACGGGGATCCGCTCGAAGTTGTACGGCGGCACCGGCGTCGGCGTCTGCCACTCCAGGCCCTTCGAGCCCCACGGATTGGCCGGCGCTGTCGCCACCGGGTTGATGAAGACCGACCACACGAAGTTCACCACGAAGATGAGGAACGAGGCGCCGAGGAGGAAGGCGCAGACCGACGCGAAGTCGTTCAGGGTCTGCAAACGGTTGGCGTACTCGAACACCCGTCGAGGCTGGTCGAACAGGCCGATCAGGAACATCGGGAAGAAGGTCAGGTTGAAGAAGATGAACATCGCCCAGAAGTGGAGCTTGCCCAGCTTCTTGTTGAGCATCTTGCCGGTCAGCTTCGGCGTCCAGTAGTAGACGCCTGCGAAGAAGCCGAACACGAGCCCGCCCATGATCGTGTAGTGGAAGTGCGACAGCACGAAGAAGCCACCGTGCACCGTCACGTTCACCGGGACGTCCGACAAGAAGACACCTGACACCCCGCCCAACAGGAAGTTGAAGTAGAGCGCCAAGGCAAAGAGCATCGGGACCTCGAAGCGGATCTTCGCCTTCCACAGCGTTCCCATCCCGACCAGGTAGATGAACCCCGTCGGGATGGAGATGAGCTCGGTGGTCAGCATGAACAGCGGCCGCATGGCCGGGTCGATGCCGCTCTGGAACAGGTGGTGCTGCCACACGAAGAAGGACAGCAGCGCCACGCCGATCATGCCGGCGGTGGCCACCCGGTAGCCGAACAACGGCTTGCGGGTGAAGACGGGCAGGATCTCGGCGACGATGCCGAAGCCCGGCAACGCCATGATGTAGACCTCGGGGTGACCGAAGAACCAGAACAGGTCCTCCCACAAGTAGCTGTTGCCGCCATGGATGTTGACGTACAGCTGCGTGGTGGCGGTGCGGTCCAGGATCCCGAAGTAGCAGGCCACGGCGAGCGTCGGGGTGGCCAGGGCGAGCAGGGCACTGGTGGCGATGATCGACCACACGAACACCGGCACCCGGCCCCAGGTCAGGCCTGGCGCCCGGTAGTGGATCACGGTGACGAGCAGGTTGAACCCGGCGAGGATCATGCCGGTGCCGATCACGAAGAAGCCGACCAGGTAGGCGTCCATGCCGACGTCGGCCTGGGTCTGCAGGGGGGCGTACCCGGTCCATCCGGTGGGGAACCCGCCGAGCGGCAGTGCCGTGAGGATGACGAAGTACCCCGAGGAGAAGATCCAGAAGGAGGCCGCCTCGATCCGGGGGAACGCCATCCGGCGGGAACCGATCATCAGCGGTACGAGCCAGTTGCCCAACGGGCCGACCACGAGGGACGACGCCATCATCATCATGATCGTGCCGTGCTCGCCGACGATCGAGATGTACGTGCCCGGGCCGTAGATGTGGCTCGTCGGGCTGAGCAGCTCCGTCCGGATGGCCATCGCCAGGAGCCCGCCGGTGAACAGGAAGGTGAAGACGGCGATCAGGTACTGGAGACCGACCGTCTTGTGGTCGAGGCTCATCCGGACGTACCGCGTCCAGTTGGCCGCCTCCGGCACCTCCGCCGGCTTGCGGCCGAACATCTTGGCGATCGGGTAGTTGAAGACGCCGATGCCGAGCAGCCAGCCGACGACGCCCAGGGCGAGGCCGAGCACGACGGCGAGGTCGTTCTCCGCTGCTGTCTGGACGTGGACGTAGCCGCTGGCGATGGTGTTGCCCAGGTAGTGCCCCAGGGCGTACCCGGCGACGGCGCCGATCGCCGCCGTCCCGATGTGCTGGCTCAGCCAGGCCGGCCGTCGGGCCAGGGGCCCCCGGGTCGGCGGCTCCACGACGCCGATCCTGTCCGGCGGGGGCGCGATGTCCAGGCTCATCGGCTGGACCTCCTCTCCTCGTGCATCACCTCGGCGCACCCGCGCTGGGCGGAGCCGATGCTGGGGCTGCCGGCCGGACCGGCGTGGTTGGGCGTGCGTCGCATGGTCGTCACAGGGTTGTGCCCGACGCCTGGCGTGTCAGCTTCCGGATCGCCGATGTCGCTGTGGACGTTGTCGCCGATGTCGCTGTGGCTGTCGAGCTTGTGGCTGTCGCTGTCGTTGTCACTGTTGTCGGCGACTTGACGATCTTCTGCGCCGCCTTTGTGGCGCCGTACTTCTGGGTCTTGCTGTAGGGCGCCTGGCCGCTTGTGTCGGCGTAGACCCCGGACGCCCCGTTGGCATCGGGGACGTAGGTCCATGCGAAGGGGGGCAGGTTCTTCGTGTTGGCGGCCAGCGCCTTCTCGGTGGCGATGCCCCACTTCATGAACTCGGCCTTGGACACGACCTTGCCGTAGTCGAACATGGCCCCGTGCCAGATGCCGCAGAGCTCCGAGCACCGGATTGTGACGGTGCCGGTCTGCCGGGTCTTGGTGTAGGCGACGTCGTCCACCGACGGGTTGGCGTCCGCCTTCACCCCCAGCTGGTACGCCCAGAAGCTGTGGATCACGTCGAGCGACGTGACGTGGAAGGCGATCGTCGTGTCGTTGGGGACGATCAGGTTGTTGGTCTCCATCCCCCCGAACGTCGGGTACCGGTAGGTGAACTGCCACTGCTGGGCGATCACCTGGATCGGCAGGATGGACTTGGA
Source organism: Acidimicrobiaceae bacterium (assembly GCA_027306585.1). Taxonomy (GTDB): domain Bacteria; phylum Actinomycetota; class Acidimicrobiia; order Acidimicrobiales; family RAAP-2; genus DAHUZJ01. The sequence continues at coordinate 7,375 of DAHUZJ010000093.1, forward strand.
TGCCGGCGTCCACACCGGGTTCGGGCCCTCGGCACCACCGGCACCGGCGGGCACGATCAGCTCGACGGTGCCGAAGACGAACATCGCGAGCACGGTGATGGTCGTGGTCACGATCCACGCCACCTGGACCTTGAGGTTCGACCGGGCTGTCGGCCCGCGGACCGGGTCGCCTTCGCCGACCCACCGGGACGCCCGCCACATGACGATGGCGTAGACCAAGTACGTCCACACCCCGAGGATGACGGGCAGCGCCACGACGAACAGCACGTTGAAGTCGAACTGGGCACCGCTCGCCGTTGTGGTCATGGTCCCGGGCGGCACGTGCGGCCCGGCCACGAACCAGAAGACGAGGTCGCCGACGACCGACAGGACGACCCAGATGCCGACGATCCGCCAGACGTGGTTCGGTCGCCGGCCGCCCTGCTCGTCGACCGGCACGGAGCCCACCGCGCCGTCCCCTCCCACGACCTGGCTCACGCCATCACCTCCAGGAAGCCGCCCATGTAGCCCAGCGTCTGCATGGGTCCGCCGTTACCGAACACGTGACCAGCGCCACAGGGAATGAAGCACTGGAAATGATAGTTCCCAGGGCCCGGCGTGGTGAAGGAGAACGTGACCTTGTGGTTCAGCTGCTTTGTCGGTGTGCAGGGACCCGACGTGCAGAAGTTCTTCTTGCTTGTTGTGACTCCCATGAGCGGGACGTTGATCCCGAGGGCTGGCACCGTGAAGGTGTGGCCGATCGGGGTCTTCGATGTTGTCCCGTTGATGATCTTGAAGGTTGTGCCTGTTGTGCGTGTGGCGGTTGTGCCGTCCGTCCCGGTCACCTGGCCCCAGTGCTGGTTCCGCAGCGGGCCACCGGAGTCGAACTGGTAGATCGTGACGTTGATCTTGGTGTGCTCGGGCAGCTGCCACAGGGTGGTGTGCACCCACTTGTGCGTGCTCGGTGTCTTCACCTGGTAGGAGACCCATGTCGGGTGGGCCCCTGTGCCGACGGCGCCGTCGGTCTGCGCGACCAGTGTCACCGACCCGCCGTGGTGACCGCTCGCGAAATCCACGGTCGCCGGCTCCGAGCCGACGAAGGACATGGCGGCGAACACGACGAGGACGAGGACCACCGCGAACATGCCCAGTACGATCGCCAATCGACCTGCTCGGGACACAGAGCCCCCCTCTTTGTGAGACGTTCCTCCCCCGAGTGGCGGTACCGGCCGACCGACGGGGCGCCGCTTCTGCCGCGCTGCGCCCGTCACCGGCACCTCTCAGAGGCTGCCTGGTACTTCTTGCAGAGGGAGGTTAGGAGGTCTCATTGCGCTAGTCAACTACCGTCGAGCTCCGCGCGAACAGGTGTAGAACACCGCTTTGCTTGTAGCAAGCACGAACTTGGCCCAGGCCGAACACCGGTTGCCACGGGGACGCCGCCACCACCGGGGACGGCGGGTGGGGCGGGGCCCTCGGTCCGAAGGAGCGAGCGCCGTCGCCCGGCCCTGGCGTCAGCCGTCGAGGGGCTCGCCGGCGTCCGCCGTCAAGGCAGCCGACCGCTGCTGCTCGGGCTCCAGGATCCCGATCAGGTAGGCGAAGCCGGCGACGAGCGTGCCCACGAACATGAGGCCGATGCCGGCGACCCGCAGGGGATGGTCGGCCGCCAGGAGCCCGCCGGCACCGCCGATGACGATCCCCACCAACCCGGCGACGGCCGCGTTGCGGTAGAGGGGCCGCGCCTGGCGGTTCGCCACCACGAGGGCGACGGCGCCCACGAGCATGGCGACCCCAACGACCCCGTGCAGGTCGTACACCAGGCGACCCTGGTGAGGCAGGAAGCCGCTCGGTCGCCCGATGGGGACCAGCACCAGCGCGGCCAGGCCGACGGCGAACTCGACCGTCACGGCCACGGTCATCGCGACCCAGGCGGACCTTCGCCGGCCCGGTTCCGTGGCCCCAGGACCCGAGGCCTGCGGTGGCGTCGTCGTCATCTTCCAGGCACGGTACCTCTGCGACGACGTCGTGCCGTCGCGGCCCGGTTGCGCGCACGTACACTGCGCGCGTGCGCCGCCGCTGGCTGTCACGAAGGGCGTTCCTGCTCCACGTCGAGTTCTTCGTCCTGGCCGCCGGCTGCCTCGCCGGCGGCTGGTGGCAGCTCACCCGGGCCCTGGCCGGCAACGGTCTGAGCTGGTTCTACACGTTCGAGTGGCCGATCTTCGCCGGTATCGCCGTGTGGGGGTGGTGGCACCTCATCCACGAGGACCCCGAGGCCTACCGGGCACGCAAGCAGCAGCCGGCCGACTTGGACGACTTCCCCGCCACCTGACGGGCCGCCGCACAGCCCGCTACCCGCGGCCTGAGCCACGCCCCGGCCTGAGCCACGGCCGGGGCCGTGCCCGACACGGCCCGGCGCCCGTCGCGGCTCAGGGGGTGCCGGTCAGGAAGGCGGTGATCCCGGCGGCGATGCCCTTGGCCGCCAGCTGCTGCCATCCCGGGTCGACGACCAAGGCGGCATCTGTGGCGTTGCGCATGTTGGCGCACTCGATGAGCACCTTCGGCACGGTCGACAAGTTGAGACCGCCCAGGTCGGTCCGCGGCTGGATGCCGTCGACGCCGTCGTAGGTGCTGGGCGGCTCGTTGGTCACCGCCTGGAACTCGTTGCGCAGGTCGACCGCCAGGGTGGCCGACGGCCCGACGATGGCATTGTTGATCCCGTCTGCCACCGGCTCGAGCACGGCGAAGCCCCGGCCACCGGGCGGTCCCCCGTCGGCGTGGATGCTCACCGCCGCCGCCGAGTGCGCGTCGTTGCCGATGGCGGCGCGCACGGGCACGCAGGGCCCGACCCCTGTGCTGGTGGTCCGGGTGAGCACCACCGTCGCCCCCTCGGCTCGCAGGTCGGCGGCAGCCGCCAGGGCCACGTTGAGGTTGAACTCGTACTCGGGGTAGCCGCCGTCGGTGGCGGTGCCCGTGGTGTCGCAGGTCTCGTACCCCGTGCCGTCCCACACCAGCTGGTTCACGATTGTGGGGTGCGCGGCGTTCCCCCCGTTGTGCCCCGGGTCGAGGGTCACGACCTTGCCGGCCAGGGGCGACCCCTCGACGAGCCAGTACCCGCCGGCCGCCGCCCGCGCCATGCCGACCACCGGCGCGGCGGCTTGCAGCGTGCCTCCCGCCGACCCGGCGAACGGCGCCGTCCCGAAGCTGAAGATGCCCCCGTCGGAGGCCACCTCCCAGTAGCCGCCGCCTGTGGTCGTCGCCGCCATGCCGACGATGGGAGCGTTGAGGGCCTGGCCGCCCATCGAGCCGTGGAACGGCGTGCCGTAGGCGAGCACGGCGCCGGGCGTCCCTGAACCCTGGGTGGCGGCCGGCCGGGCGGCGGAGGCCGAGGGGGCGCCGACGGCCACGGGGACCAGCACGCCGACGGCGGCGGTCAGGGCCGAGATCAGGGCGCCCCCGACGCACCGCCCCGCTCCCCCCTGCACGGCAGCATTGTCGTCGCCGCGCTCTCCCGGTGGCAAACCGGTCGCCCACGCGTCCCGCACCCTTCCGCCGGACGCGCCGGACCGGCCGGACGCGCCGGACCGCCCGGGGGCCGGCCAGCCCAGAACGTGTCAGCCGGCGTCGACGATCTCGCGTCCTGCCCGCAGGGCGAGCGCCTCGGCGACGTGGCTCGCTCGAATGTCGCGGGCACCGGTCAGATCGGCGAGCGTGCGCGCCACCCGGCGGACCCGCTGGAGCCCCCGGGCGCTCAGGCGCCCAGAGCGCACGTGCGCCTCGAGCACGGTGCGCCCCTCCACCGGCAACGGCGCCACGGCGTCGAGGAGGGGTCCCGGGAGGGCGCCGTTGGCGGCGACCCCCCGCGCCGCCGCCAACCGTCGGGCGGCGGCGACCCGCGCTGCGACGATGGACGTGCGCTCGTCCCCCCGGGGCTCGAGGAGGGCGCCGGCGTCCGGACGGCGCAGCGGCACCACGAGGTCGAAGCGATCGAGCAGCGGACCGGACAACCGTCGCGTGTAGCGGGCCCGCGCCGAGGGCAGGCACCGGCACGCCCCGGGTGGCCCGCCCTCCCCGCACGGGCACGGGTTCATCGCGCCGACCAGGAGGAAGCGGGCGGGCAGGGTCACCGAACCGCGCGCCCGGCTGATCCGGACGATCCCCTCCTCGAGCGGCTGGCGCAACGCGTCGAGCACCGCCGCCGGGAACTCGGCCATCTCGTCGAGGAACAGGACCCCGTGGGTGGCGAGGCTGATCTCGCCGGGACGCAGTTGCCACGTGCCGCCCCCGACCAGCGCGACCGCGGACGCCCCGTGGTGGGGAGCGCGGAACGGCGGGCGCCGGACGAGGCCACCGCCGGGGATCGAGAGCCCGGCGGCCGAGTGCAGCCGCGTCACTTCGATCGCCTGCTGCCGGTCGAGCGGTGGCAGCAGCCCCGGCAGCCGCTCGGCCAGCATCGTCTTCCCCGACCCCGGGGGACCGACCATGAGGAGGTGGTGACCGCCCGCTGCCGCCACCTCGACGGCGCGGCGGCCCACGGGCTGTCCCCGGACGTCGGCAAGGTCCCGCCCGCCGAGTGGCCCGTCGGCCCCGGCGCCCTCGCCGTCGTCGTCCTCCCCGCCCTCGAGCGCTGCCTCGCCGCCGGCGCCGTACGCACCCGAGGCCGCACGGCCCGTCGCCGCCCACCCCGCTTCCCCCCGCAGCGCGGCCACGGCCCCACGCAACGACGACGCCCCGACCGTGCTGCCGGCACGGACGGCCCCCGCCTCGCCCACGTCCTCCGCCGCCACGACCAGCCGATCGGCCGGCACGGCGTCGGCAAGGGCGATCGCGCCGGGCACGTGCCGCAGGGTCCCGTCCAGTCCCAGCTCGCCCACGAACGCCGAGGTGCGCACGGTTGCCTCGGGCAGGACGCCCAGCGCCACCAACAGGCCGACGGCGATGGGCAGGTCGAGCCCCGAACCGCACTTGCGCACGCTCGACGGGGCGAGGTTCACGGTCACCCGCTGACCGGGCCACGGCAGGCCGCTCGACAGCAGCGCCGCCCGCACCCGGTCGCGCGACTCTCGGACGGCGGCGTCCGGCAGGCCCACCACGGTGAAGGCGGGCAAGCCCGTCGACAGGTGCACCTCGACCCGCACGGCGCAGCCGGTGGCGCCGAGGAGGGTGGCGGAGTGGACGACGGCGGTCATGATGTCGACGAACGGTCGGGCCGAGCCGCCGCGCCGAGCCCGGCCGCGCTGGCGCGGGCCGCAAGGTGGATGGTCGGTTTGCAGGCTGGCTGTAGCGAGCCACCCGCTGCGAGAACCCGGCCTGCGTGGCGTCCGCCCCTGGTCGGCGACAAACCGCTTCAGCCCGCGACCGCACAGGCCGATGGAGACATCGGCTGCAGTGGCGCCGCGTTCGAAGGACGGGGGCGGACGCGGCGTCACCGCACGCCGACATCGACGGTGCCCGGACAGGAAGTCCGGGAAGGCAATCGAGGAGGATACGGATGTCTTCGCTGGTGGTGGACACCAACGTCCTGGCGCGAGCTGCGCTGGGAGAGCTCGAGACGGCCGACGAGATCGCGCCGGCCCTCGAGCGGCTGCGACACGATGCGGCGCCCAGTTCGCCCGACCACGCGTCGGTGGCGATGCGCATGGTGGGCACGCGGCTCAGCAACGTGGCCTGACCCTTGCCGGCGACGCGGCCGGCGTCACGCGGCGGGGGGCGCCGCCTTCCCGGGAACCTCCTCGAGCAGGGGTGTGCGACGAGGTGGCGGCAGCACGCCCGTGCGCAGTCCGGACGGCCACCGCAACGCGGGCCGTTCCACGTCCTGCACGGCCGCCTTCGCCTCGTGTGCCGCCCGCGTCTCCAGGCGGTCCTGCAGCCGTCGCTCACCCTCGGCTGCCCGAGCCGTGGCCGCGGCCAGCTCGGCCTCGTCCCGCAGCACGCGCATGTGCTGACGGAGCGGGGGCCGAGTCGGGGCCTCGAGGTCTCGTCGCTGCCAGCTCATGACCGGTCCACGGCGTCGCTCCTGCGCCGGGTCGTTGCGATCGAGACCGCCATGACGGACCTCCTGCCGTGCGCTGGGCCAAGTATGCACTCGCCGGATCCCAGGCCGCGCGCGCGGCCATCAACCGCCTCTGAACAGGGTCGATGCCAGCACGTCGGCTGACAGAGGGCCACCGTCGACGACGCGGCCGCCACCAACCCGCACCTGACCCACGACGCGGCGATGGCACGGGGTCGACGGGGGTCGTCGCCAGCCGCGCCCGGGCGCCACTCGAGGGCGTCAGGGCTGGCGGGCGACTGGATCAGGGGCCTGGATCAGGGACGGGCGGCGTCGCACCGTTGGTCGCCACCGCTCCGTTGGCCCCGGCGCTGTCACCAGTCGTGGCCTGGCCGTCGGTCACACCCCGCAACGCCTGCACCAGCATCTCGGCGGCCCCCACGAGCCCCGCTGCCTGGTAGGGCACGACGATCTTGGTGTTGGGGGCCGCCGCAACGTCCTGGAGGGCTCGGAGCTGGAGCACTGCCAGCGTGTTGGGCCGGACCGTGACGCCGTCGATGGCAGCGAGGGCAGCAGCCTCGCCCTGTCCACGCAACGCGCGCGCCTTCTTCTCGCCCTCCGCCTGGAGCTCGAGCACGCGCATCTGCGCTTCGGCGGAGAGGATGGCACCCTCCTTCGCCCCCTCGGCTTCGAGGATGGCTGCCTGCTTGCGGCCGCCTGCACTGTTGATGGCGGCCTGCTGCTGACCCTCGGACGTGAGGATCGCCGCCCTCTTGTGCTGCTCGGCCTCCTTCTGCTCCGACATCGCCTGCAGCACGTTGGCCGGGGGGGTGATGTCCAGGATCTCGATGCGGTTCAGGCGCACGCCCCACTTCATGGCGGCGTCCGCCATGTGGTCCTGCATCCGCGTGTTGATGGTGTCCCGCTCGGAGAGCGACTGGTCGAGGGTCAGCTCGCCGAACACGGCTCGCAGGGCGGTCCGTGACAGCTGGTCGACGGCCAGCTGATAGTCGGCGATCTCGAAGAGCGCTGCCTTCACGTCGATCACCTGGCAGAAGATGGTGGCGCTGACCTGGAGCGACACGTTGTCCTTGGTGATGACCGCCTGCTGGTCGCCCGTCATCGGGAACTCCCGCATGTCCACCTTCGCCATTCGGTCGACGAAGGGAACGAGCGCATGGAGCCCGGGCTGGCGGACCGACTGGAACTCGCCCAGGCGCTTCACCACGCCCACGCTCCCCTGCTGCACGATCCGCATGGCAGTGGCGAACATGTAGAGCACCACGACGACGACCACCGCTGCGACGACACCGATCACGACCGCTGCCATCGTGACCACCTCCCTCTGTCAGTTGTCCGCGGGGTATACGACCAGCAGGCCGCGCTCGACGTCGGCCACGACCACGCGCACGCCGGGTGCGAGCTGTTGGGCAGGGTCGAGCGGGATGGCCAGCCACTCCTCGCCGCGGGCGCGGATACGGCCGGGACCATGGGCACCGTCGATCGGGCGGGTGACGACGGCCGTCTCGCCGATCATCCCCTGGACCCCGTTGAGCATGCGGGCCTCCTTCGGGCTCGGGTCACCAGGAGGGCTTGCAGTGCCTCCGGCGGAGCCCGTGCTGCCTCGATGCTACCGCCCGTCCAGCGCCGTCACCGCCCCACGAAGCGGGCGTCGCGCTTCTCGACGAAGGCCCGCATCGCCTCGGCCGTGTCGGCCCCGGCGAAGTTGACCGCCTGGCAGTGGGCCTCGTTCTCCAGCGCTTCGGCGAGGCCGATCGACCAGGCACCGTCGAGGAGCGACTTGGTCATCGAGAGGGCCATCGTGGGGCCCGCGGCCAGCCGGTCGGCCCAGTCGGCGCAGGCGGCATCGAGCTCGCCCGCCGGGACCACCCGGTTGGCGACACCCGTCGAGAGCGCCTTCTCGGCGTCGAACAGGTCGCCGAACAGCGCCAGCTCCTTGGCCCGGCCGGCGCCGACGCGGCGCGGGAGCAGCCACGACGAGCCGCCATCGAGGGTGAGGCCGCGCCGGGCGAAGATGAGCGAGAACCGGGCTCGGTCGGACGCGACGAGGAGGTCGCACGCGAGGGCGAGGCTCAGCCCGGCCCCGACGGCGACCCCGTCCACCTTGGCGATCGTCGGCTTCGTGACCCGGTGGAGCGCCAGGACGACGTCGCCGAGCCGGCGCATCTGGGCCACCGTGGGGTCCTGGCTGGCCAGTTGGACGGGACTGTCGGCGTCGGTGAGATCGGCTCCCGAGCAGAAGTCGCCCCCGGCCCCGGTGAGGACGAGAACGCGGTCGTCGACGCTCCGCTCCACCTCCTCGAAGCGCGCCCGCAGCTCCTCGAGCATTCCCCGGGTCACCGCGTTCTTGCGGTGGGGGCGGTTCATCGTGATCGTGACGACCCCGTCCGTGCGCTCGACGACGACTGTCTCCACGGCTCCTCCTCCACCTGCTCGACCAGGTCCGCCGGTACCGCCAGTGACGCCGGTACCGCCGGTAACGCCGGTACCGGCGGGTCCGCCGGGTCCGCCGGGTCCGCCGGGCGGCCCCGCCACGCTACGGGCGGTCAGCGCCGGGCCGCCACCCCCGTCACCCCCGCCACCGTGTGGCGCTCAGCCCAGCTGGGACAGTGCAGCCTGGAGGGAGAGGGCGAACGCCTCACTGGTGTAGGTGGCGCCGGAGATGCCGTTGATCCGACCGCTCTTCGCCTTGAGCGCTTGCGACCGCAGCATGGGGATCACCTGGGCGGCCAGCTGCTGGGAGTATGTGTCGGCCGTCTGCAGTGTCACCACCGTGGCGTCGGTCAGCCGACCGCCCGTCATCGTGGCCCGCACCCGGAGCTGGCCGTAGCCGTAGGACTCGAGCTTGCCGGTGACGGTGCGGGTCGACGGGGCCGTCGTGGTGGAGGTCGTCGAGGACGGCGCGGTGGTCGTCGAGCCGGCGCCGGAGGGGCCGCCCCCCGTGGTGGAGGTGGTGGACGACGCCGGCGGCGTCGTGGTGGTGGTGGGCGAGCTCGACGTGTGGGAGGCGGGCGCGGACGGCGTCAGACCCGACCGGCTCTGGAAGCTGAAGAGGGCGACCAGGCCGGCGGCCGTCGCGCCGAGGACGATCGGTGCCCGCCTCACCATGCGTACTCCTCGGCGTGGAGCGCCGCTCGCGGGACGCCGGCCTCTTCCAGCGCCGCACTGACCGCACGGACGAATTCGGGCGGACCGCACACGTAGGCGTCGCGCCTGTGCAGGTCTCGAACCAGGCTCTTGAACAGGGCGGCATCGAGCACCACGTCCTCACGGGATCCCACGAGCTCGTGCAGCTGGCCCTTCCGCTGGCGCACCAGCTCGGTCAGCTCCTCGCGCAGGTAGAGCTGGGCTTCGTGGGACGCCCGCACGACCACGACGGGGACGGACTCCTTGGGGAGGTCCTCGAGCAGCGACCGCAAGGCCGTCACCCCGATCCCACCGGCGACGAGGAGCGCCTTGGGTCGGGTGAGGGCGTGGGCGGTGCAGGCGCCGTAGGGACCTTCGACGAACACCCTCGTGCCGGGACGCAGGCCCGCCACGGCCCTGGAATGGTCACCCACCTGCTTCACCGTCAGCCGGACGAACGGCGGCCGGGGCCGGGCAGAGAGCGAGTAGGGATGGGCCTGCCACCACATCCCGGGGGCCAGGAAGCGCCAGGCCATGAACTGGCCCCCCGACGCCGGCAACCGGTCCAGGCGGCGGCCCTTCACGACCACCGACACGGCGTCGGTGCCGGCCGGCTTCACCTCGACGACCCGCAAGTCGTGCCGCAGGCTGCGGACCACCGGCAGCACCACCCGGTACCCGAGCACGGTGCCGGCGGTGGCGATCCACAGCGCGCTCCAGATCGCCTGGATCGCCGGGCGCCCGACGAACGACGGTCCCAGGAGGATCACGTGTGCGAAGGAGAGGGCCAGGGCCAGGTACATGTAGAGGTGGACGACCCACCACGTCTCCCGCCGAAGGCGCGACCGGATGGCCCGGATCGAGACGACGCCGATGCCCACCATCAGGGCCAGCGCCACGGTGGCGGCCAGGACGTTGGGGAAGTCGAGCACCATGACCACGGTCTCGTGGAGGGCTCCGCTGTGTGACGCCTGCCCGTAGCCGATGACGATGAAGATCGCGTGGGCGACGAGCAGGGAGATCGGCCACGGCGCCAGCCGCCGGTGCCACCGGAGCAGCCCGTCCTGGCCGAGCACGCGCTCGATGGCGGGAATGCGGCTGATCAGCAGGACCATCAGCAGCGCCAGGTACATGCCGACCATCCCGGCCTCGTTGCCGATGACCGTGGCGAGGCTGCCGGCCGTGCCGGGCTGGGTGCCCGACCGCAGTCCCACCCAGGCCGACAGCACGAGGCCGACGGCGGCCACGGCGAGGGCGAAGCGGACGATCCACGGGCGAGGCGCCGGGGCTGGCGGCGAGGCCGGCGGGCGCCGCTTCTGCCGGCGGGCAGGAACGGCGGGGTCGAAGGCGACCGAAGTCATTGTCGCAGCGTAGGAAAGGTCCAGCTCTCTGGGTGACGGCCAACCACAGGACCTTCTCAGTGGGCCGCTCGGCAACGTCCCCAGTGAGCCTCTCCACAGGCCGCGAGCTCCGGGGCAGCGTCAGAAGGCGCCTTCGAGCACCTCCATCTGCTCCCCCGTCACGACGACGACGTCGAAGCGCACCACGTCGAAGTGGGTCCCGCCCGCCGCCCGCCGGCAGAGCCAAGCCGCGGCCAGTCGCCGCAGGCGCTGCTGCTTGGCCCGGTCCACCGCCAAGGCCGGCGATCCGTACGCCGTGGTGCGGCGGGCCTTGACCTCGACGATTGCCAGCGTCGAGCCCCTCCGGCAGACGAGGTCGATCTCCCCGTCGCGACAGCGCCAGTTCCGGTCCAGCACCTGGTAGCCGGACGCCTGGTACCACCGTGCCGCCCGGGCCTCGCCCGCCGCACCCAGGCGGCGGCGCTCGTCGGCTGGGCTGGCCATCGCCTCCGAACGGTCGGGGGACGGACCTCGCCGTCTACAGCTCCTTCTCGGGCAGCCGCTCGATGTTCACGTCACGGAACGTCACGACCCGCACCGACGGGACGAACCGGGCCGGCCGGTACATGTCCCACACCCAGGCGTCGGTCAGCTCGAGCTCGACACAGGTGGGCTGCGTGTCGGTCCGCAGCGTCATCGAGACGTCGTTGGCCAGGTAGAACCGCCGCTCCGTCTCGACCACGTAGCCGAACATCGGGAGCACCGCCCGGTACTCCTGCACAAGGCCGAGCTCGATCTCGGCTTCGTACCGCTCGAGGTCCTCCTCGCTCATGCGAGCTCGCTCATGCGCGGAACCTCACGGGCGAACGGCCCGCTTCTCCTTGATCTTTGCTGCCTTCCCCGAACGCTCCCGGAGGTAGTAGAGCTTCGCCCGCCGGACGTCGCCGTGGGTGACCACCTCCAGCTTGGCGATGGTCGGCGAGTGGACCGGGAAGGTGCGCTCCACGCCCACGCCGAAGCTGACTTTGCGCACGGTGAACGTCTCTCGGACGCCCACGCCCTGGCGACGGATCACGGCACCCTGGAACACCTGCACACGCTCCCGGTTGCCTTCTACCACGCGGACGTGGACCTTCAACGTGTCGCCGGGGCGGAACTCCGGCACGTCGTCACGAAGGCTGTCTCGGTCGATGATCTCAGTCGGGTGCATGGCGCGCGTCTTTCGGGCTGGTGGGAGGTTTGCCGGGTCCTCGATCGTAGCCCTGCTGGGCCAGGAGGTGCACCTCGCCCGCTGCCTCCAGCAGGGCGACTTCTTCGGCAGTGAGCCCACCACGCCGCTCCACCAGGTCCGGGCGGCGTTCGAGCGTGCGGCGCAGCGCCTGCACCTGACGCCAGCGAGCGACGCTGCCGTGGTCGCCGGAACGCAGGACCTCGGGCACCGTCCAGCCCCGGAACGATGCCGGACGGGTGTACTGCGGGTACTCCAGTAGCCCGCCGGCAAAGCTCTCCTCCTCGGCGGACGCCTCATTGCCGAGGGTCCCGGGCAGCAGCCGCGCCACCGCCTCCACCACCACCAGGGCCGGCAGCTCACCCCCGGCCAGGACCACGTCGCCCACCGAGAGCTCGCCGTCCACGAGGTGGTCGACGACCCGCTGGTCGACCCCCTCGTAGCGCCCGCACAGCAACGAGAAGCCGCCCCCGGCCGCCAGCTCGGCGGCGAAGGCCTGGTCGAGACGCCGCCCTCCCGGCGAGAGCAGGAGGAGCGGGCGCGGCAAGCCCTCAGCCGCCTCGACGGCCTCGACGGCGGCGAACAGGGGACCGGGCATGAGCACCATCCCGGCACCGCCCCCGAACGGCGCGTCGTCGACCGACCGGCGCGGGTCGTCGGCACCCGCCCGCAGGTCGCGCACCCGCAGGTCGAGGATCCCTTGGCGCCGGGCCCGGCCGAGGAGGCTCGCCGAGCAGTACCCCTCGACGAGCTCGGGGAAGATGGTGAACAGATCGACGCGAATCTCAGTCCACCAGGCCCTCGGGCGCGTCGACGACCACCCGGGCGCCCGGGTCCACCTCGGTGACGAAGCGCAAGGGCACGAGCCCGCCGCCGTCGAGGACGAGCAGGTCGCTGGCCGGGTTGGGCTCGACGGCGACGACGGTTCCGAGGACCCGCCCGTCGAGCTGGACGGCTTGGGCTCCGATGAGCTGGTGGACCCACAGCACACCTGGGGTCTCCAAGGGCTCGGCAAGGAGGGCCCGGCCCCGCAGGGCTTCGGCGCCGGCGCGGTCGTCCACGCCGGCGAAGCGCACGAGGTACCGCCCCTGGTGCGGGCGGGCCGCCGCCACTTCGAGCGGACCGTCGTCGGTCAGGACGGACGTCCCGGGAGCGAGCCGGAGATCGGGCTCGCTCCACACGTCCACCACTACCTCACCCGCCAGGCCGTGGGGCTTGACGACCCGGCCCACCTCGAGCAGCCCGTCTTCGGGCACCCGGCTCAGTCGTCGACGATGTCGACGACGGTGCGCACCTCGTCGCGGGCCCCCGCCACGCCGACGAGCGTACGGATGGCCTGCGCCGTGCGGCCCCGACGGCCGATCACCCGGCCCATGTCGTCGGGAGCCACGTGGAGGCGCAGCACCACCGACCCCCGTCGGTCCTCGGTGCGCACCACCACCGCGTCCGGATCGTCGGCCAAGGAGCGGGCGAGGTACTCCAAGACCCCCGTCGCGCTGCCCCCTTCGGCCTGGTTGCCCTGGTCGCCGTCCTCGTCGACCTCGTCGTCGACGACGTTCACGTCGCCGGGCTCGTAGCCCCCTTCGATCGTCACTCGCCCATCTCCTCGGCGGTGGCCGGCTCGCTGGCGGCGGTGGCCGGCTCGGCGGCGGCGGTGGCCGGCTCGGCGGCGGCGGTGGGTGGCGCGGCAACCGGCACGCCGTCGGCGCCGATGGTGCCCGAGGACCGCAGGATCCGCTCGACCCGCTCGGTGGGCTTGGCGCCCTGGCTGAGCCACTTGAGGGCCTTCTCGTGGTCGATCGTGATCACGGCATCCCGGTCCGCGCTGGAACGGCCACGGGGGGCGTAGGTGCCGACCACCTCGAGGAAGCGGCCGTCACGAGGAGAGCGGCTGTCGGCCGCCACCACCCGGTACGTCGGCTGCTTCTTCTTGCCCATCCGCACGAGGCGGAGCTTCACTGCCACGAGCCTTCTCCCTCCATGGTCTTTGGGTGACCATTCTCGCAGGTTGCGCGCCCCCCGCGTCCAGTCACCGTCCGCCGCGCCCCAGATCTCGTCGCGCGGCGGCCTCGCGGGCCGGTCACCGCCCCTTGGGCGGGGTGACCCGCCCGCCCTTCTTCTTCTTGGTGTTGCCACCCTTGCCGCCGTGGGTGGCCTTGGCGCCACCGTCCCCCCGGCCGCCGGCACCCAGGCCGGCGAGCGCGCCCCCGCCCGGCGGCAGGCCGCCGTTGCCCCCGAGGCCGAAGAGCGACGTGAGATCCGAGTCCTCGCCGGCAGCGTTCATCGCCGCCAGCTGCTTGCGGGCGGCCCGGAGGTTGCCGAGCCGCCCCCCGCCGCCACCCATCCCTGCCAGGCCGGGCATGCCCGCCGGCATGGTGCCGCCCGCCATCCCCTTCATCATCTTCTGCATCTCGCGGAACTGCTTGAGCAGCTGGTTGACGTCCTGGGTGCTGGTGCCGCTGCCTCGGGCGATCCGGACCCGCCGGGAACCGTCCACCATGGAAGGGTCGGTTCGCTCGTCCGGCGTCATCGACCGCACGATCGCCTCGACCCGGTTCACCTCCCGGTCGTCGATCTGGTCGGCCGCCTGGCGCATCTCCTTCGACATCCCGGGCAGCAGCTTCATGATCCCACCCAGCGAGCCGAGCTTCCGGACCTGCTGGAGCTGCTCCAAGAAGTCGTCCAGCGTGAACCGGCCCTCCATGAGCCGAGTGGCCGACTTGGTGACCGTTTCCCGGTCCATGGTGCGCTCGGCCTGTTCGATGAGGCTGAGGACGTCGCCCATCCCGAGGATGCGGTCCGCCATCCGGTCCGGGTGGAAGAGGTCGAAGTCCTCCAGCTTCTCCCCGGTCGAGGCGAAGACGATCGGTCGCCCGACGACGCCTTTCACGGACAGTGCCGCGCCGCCACGGGCGTCGCCGTCGAGCTTGGTCACGATGACGCCGTCGAGCCCCAGGGCGTCGTGGAAGGCCCTGGCCGTCTGGACGGCGTCCTGGCCGGTCATGGCGTCGACGACGAGGAAGGTGTAGTGCGGGTTCGTCGCCTCGCCGATCCGCCGGACCTCGTCCATCAGCTCCTGATCGATCGCCAACCGGCCGGCCGTGTCGACAATGCACAGGTCGCGGCCGAGCCGCCGTGCCTCCTCGACACCGGCCGCCGCCACGGCCACCGGGTCCGACGGCTCGCTGTAGACGCCGACGCCGATCTGCCGGCCGAGCACGCGCAGCTGCTCGACGGCGGCCGGCCGCTGCAGGTCCGCCCCCACAAGCAGCGGGTTGCGGCCTTGCTGCTTCCACCAGCGGGCCAGCTTGGCAGCCGTCGTCGTCTTGCCGGAACCCTGGAGGCCGGCCAGCAGCACCACCGTCGGGGGACGGGAGGCGTAGGTCAAGCGAAGCGTCTCGCCGCCGAGGACGCCGACCAGTTCCTCGTGGACCGCCTTCACGACCTGCTGGCCAGGCGTCAGGCTCTTGGAGAGCACCTCCCCGGCGCACCGGGCTCGCACCCCGGCGACGAAGGCGCGGACCACGCCCACCTCGACGTCGGCTTCGAGGAGGGCGGTGCGGATCTCCCGCAGTGCGGCATCGAGATCGTCTTCCGAGAGCCGGCCGCGGCTGCGAAGGCGGCCGCTGATGCGCTCGAGACGATCGGACAGGGCGTCGAACATGCGGGCTCCAGGCTACTGGGCCCGCGCACCGGTCACGCTTCCAGCAGCGCGCCGACGAACTCGCGAGGGTCGAACGGCACGAGGTCGTCGGGGCCCTCGCCCAGGCCGACGAGCTTGACGGGAAGCCCCAGCTCCCGCTGGATGGCGAGCACGATGCCGCCCTTGGCCGTCCCGTCGAGCTTGGTCAGGACGACCCCGGTGACGGCGACCGCCTCGGTGAACTGGCGAGCCTGGTTGAGGCCGTTCTGCCCGGTGGTGGCGTCGAGCACGAGGAGCACCTCGGTGACCCGTCCGGGCGGCCGATCGGCCACACGGCGGATCTTCTTGAGCTCCTCCACGAGGTTCACCTTGGTGTGGAGCCGCCCGGCGGTGTCGGCGAGCACCAGCTCGTTGCCGCGCGCCGCCGCCCGTTGCACGGCGTCGAAGACGATGGCGCTCGGGTCGCCGCCCTCGGCCCCCCGCACGACCTCGACCCCCGACCGCTGGGCCCACGTCGCCAGCTGCTCCCCGGCGGCGGCCCGGAAGGTGTCCCCGGCTGCCAGAAGGACGGAGCGCCCGGCGGCGACCTCCTGGCGGGCCACCTTGCCCACCGTGGTCGTCTTGCCCACGCCGTTGACGCCCACGAAGAGCCAGACGTTGACCACCCCCGGCTCCTCGTCGAAGCGCAACTGGCGCCCGACGGGCGCCACCACTTCGAAGTCCGCGCCGGGAAGGGCGCCGCGGCCCGAGGCCAGCTCGCCGTCGGTCGCGCCGTCCCAGCGGTGCTCCACGTCGAGCAGGTCCAGCACGTCCGCCCGGAGGGCGGCAACGAGGTCGTCCCCGGCGGCGAACTCCTTCGCCTCGACACGTCTTCGCAGGTCGGCGACGAGCGCGTCGGTGGTGGCGACACCCACGTCGGCCCGGAGCAGCATCTCCTCGAGGTCGTCCCAGTCGGCCGGGTCGACCCGGCGTCCCCGCAGCCCCCGCAGCCCGCCGAACACGCCGCGGGCCTTGCCGAGGCGGCTGCGGTAGGTGGCGGTCGGGGCGGCGGCCTCGACCTCGACCGTCGGTGCCGGCGCGGGGGCAGGGGGTGCCGTCGGCCCCGGTGCAGGGAGCGCAGCCTCCTCGGGCGCCCGACGGGCGCCCGACCGAGGCCGCTCGGCGGCGAGCGCGCCCCCCTTCGGCTCCTCGCCCGGCACGAGCGGGGGCGGGACCGGCGGCTGCGAGGGGCGGGACGGCGGTCGGGTCGTGCCGCCACCGCGCCGCCGGCCGGTCAGGAGCGTGGCGCCCCCGAGGACGACGGCCACGACGGCGACCCCGATCACGACCCAGATCCAGACGGCGATCACGGCGAACATGGCGGACAGGGCTCCGATCATGGAGCATTGAGCCTATCGGCGGCGCCCCGGCCGGCGGCCGGGATCAGGAAGCGGCCGGCGCCCCGGCCGGCCGGGTGACCTTCTGGCTGACCACCTGTGAGGAGCCGCCCGGCGCCATGGTGACGCCGTAGAGGGCGTCGGCCGCCTCCATGGTGCGCTTCTGATGGCTCACGATGATGAGCTGCGCTTCGTCCCGGAACTCCCGTACCAAGCCGAGGAACCGGTGCAGGTTGACGTCGTCGAGCGCCGCCTCGACCTCGTCCATCAGGTAGAAGGGCGACGGCCGGCTGCGGAAGACGGCGAAGAGGAAGGCGAGGGCAGCCATCGACCGCTCGCCGCCCGACAGCAGCGACACCCGGCGCACGTTGCGCCCGGCCGGGCGGACCTCCACCTCGACCCCGGTGTGCAGCAGGTCCTCGGGGTCCGTGAGGCTCAGACGCCCGGTGCCGCCGGGGAACAGGCCGGCGACGAGTTGGGAAAAGTGCTCGTTGACGTCGGCCACCGCGCCGGCGAACGTCTCCACGATCTCCCGGTCCAGCTGGCGCACGATCTCCTGGAGCTCACGCCGCGCCGAACGGACGTCCTCCATCTGGGCTTCGAGCTCCTGGTGCCGCTCCTCGAGGGCGGACAGCTCGTCGAGGGCCAGGGGGTTGACCGGGCCCAGCGATGCCAGCTTCCCGGCCAGCGCCGTGGCGTGTTGGGACGCCGTCACACCCTCGGGCAGCTCGGGCGGCGCGATGGCGGCGATCTCGTCGGGCTCGGCATGCAGCTCGCTGCGCACCATCTCGGTCAGCGCTTCGGTGCGGAGCGAGACCTCGGCTGCTTCCCGGTCCAACCGCCGGACCTGTTCGGCCACCTCTCCTTGGCGTCGCTCCGCAGCCCCACGCTGTCGGCGGATGTCCTCCAGGCGCTCGCCGCCGGCCCGTACCCGCTCCACCTGGTCCCGGTAGTCGTCGCGCAGCGCGCCGAGGACCGCCTCCAGGCGCTGGCGCTCGCCGTCGACGACCCCGCGCAATCGCTCCAGCGCGACACCGTCGGCCTCGAGCCGCACCCGGCGGGCGGCGGCCGCCTCACGCTCTTCGGCGTGCCCGGCCAGGCGCCGTTCGACCTCGCCGTGGCGCTGGGTCAGCACCCGCCGGCGCTCGGTCACGCTGGCCGAGCGGACGTCCAGCCCGCGGCGCCGCTCGCCCAGCTCCGTCCGGCGGCGGTCGAGCTCCGCCCGGGCGAGCCCGGCGGCGTCGGCCTGGGCAGCGGCGGTCGCCGCCGTCGCCTCGAGCTCGGGCACCGTCGCCTCCAGGTCGGCGAGACCCTGCGTGTCCTCCTCGATGCGCGCCGCCGCCTCGCCATGCCCGCGGACGACCTCCTCCAGCTCCCCCGCCAGGCGCTCCCGCTCCTGCACCGAGCGGGCCCGCTCGGTCGCGGCCGACGCCCGGGACGCGCCATGCCGATCCACCGCACGCTTGGCGGCCACGTCCGCGGCCGACGCCGCCTCCAGCGCCCGGCGCGCCTCGCGCAGCGCCTCGGCGGCCCGGTCGGCCTCGCTCGCCGCCACCTGAGCCCGCCGGGTGGCGTCCTCGACCGCCGCCGCCGTCACCACCCCACGGGACGAGCGCACCCGCCAGCCCGAGTCGGCGAACCGGTCGCCCTCCGTCGTGACGACCACGAGGTCGGGGCGCTCCAGTGCCAGGTCGAGCGCCGCCTCCCAACCGTCCACCCGCACTGCCCGGCCCACCAGGGCATCGAGCACCCCGCCGACCGCCTCCCGCCCCCGCCGCAGGCGGACGTGGGACCGCACCGGCTCGGCGCCGGGCGGGAGCGAGCCGTCCGGCCCCCCGGCTCTTGCGTCGCGCATGGCGAGCAGCGCCCCCGTCGCCCCCTCCCGATGCAGGCGTGCCAGGGCCGCCCGCGCCGCGTCGCGTCCGTCCACCACGACGGCCGACACGGCAGCCCCGGCCGCCGCCTCGAAGGCCGACTCCCAGCCGGGGTCGATCTCGACCAGGTCGACCAGGGAACCGACCACCCCGGCCACGCCCGCCAGGGCTTCCCGGCCGCCCGCACCCTCCAGCTCCTGGAGCGCGCGGGCCAGGGCCTCGGCTCGGGCGGCGCTCCGGTGGCGCTCCTGGTCGGCCTGCCGGGCATCGGCCTCGGCGGCCTCCGCCGTCGCCTTGGCCGCACGGTGCCCGGACTCGGCGGCATCGGCCTCGGCCACCAGCCGGGTGGCCTCGTCATCGAGCGCTCGGGAGCGAGCCGCCAGCTCGGTGGTCCCGGCGTCGAGCTCCTCGAGGCGCGCCGCGAGGCGCATCTCGCGCTCGGCCAACCCGGCGAGCGCCTTGCGTTCCTGCTCCAGGGCCCGCCGTTGCAGCTCGATGCGATGGCGAACCTGGCGGAGCGCTTCCTCCGAGGTGCGGACGTCGCCACCGTCACCCCACCGCTCGCGGTGCGCCTGGGACTCCTCGGTCAGTCCGGCGGCGACCGCGTCCAGCTCCCGGCGTTCCGGCTCGAGCCTCGCTGCCTCCTCTTCGGCGGCGGCCAGCTCACCTGCCAACCTGGACGCCTCCGCCTCCAGGGTGGAGACGACGTCGACGTCGGCGGCGGCGTCCAGGGCAGCGGCCAGGGCTCGGGAGCGCTCCCGCAGCACGTTGGCCGTTCCCCGAGCCCGCTCGACGAGGCCCTGCACCCGGCCGAGGGCAGAGGCCAGGTCCTCCTCGCGCCGCGACGCCAGCTCGGCCGCAGTGGCCGCCGCCGCCGCGTCGAGCGACGCCAGGGTCTCGTGCAGCTGGGACTCCTCGGCCGCCATCGCCGCCAGCCCATCGGCGGCCGCCGAGCGCCGGCCTGCCAGCTCGGCCAGCTCGCTGCCGGCGAGATAGGTGCGAACGCCCCGCAGCTCGGCCGTGAGCGCCGCGTACGACCGGGCCGCCGCCGCCTGCCGCTCGAGGGGCCGGATCTGGCGGCGCAGCTCCCGCACCAGGTCCCCGAGCCGTTCGAGGTTCTCCGCCGTCGTCTCCAGCCGGCGCTCGGCGCGCTCCCGGCGGCGCCGGTGCTTGAGGACGCCGGCCGCCTCCTCGATGAGGGCCCGGCGATCCTCGGGGCGGGCGTTGAGGACGGTGTCGAGCTGGCCCTGGCCGACGATCATGTGCTGCTGGCGGCCGACCCCCGAGTCGCTCAGGAGCTCCTGGATGTCGAGGAGCCGGCAGGGCGTCCCGTTGATGGCGTACTCGCTGTCCCCCGACCGGAACAGGGTCCGGGTGATGGTGACCTCGGCCATGTCGACTGGGAGCTTCCCCGACCCGTTGTCGATCGTGAGGGAGACCTCGGCCCGGCCGAGGGCCGACCGGCTACTGGTTCCGGCGAAGATGACGTCCTCCATCTTCTGGGACCGCAGCGAACGCGGCCCCTGGGCGCCGAGCACCCACGTCACGGCGTCCACCACGTTGGACTTGCCGCTGCCGTTGGGCCCCACCACCACCGTGATCCCGGGCTCGAGCTCGAGGACGGTCGGATCGGCGAAGGACTTGAAGCCCTTCATGCTCAACGACTTGAGGAACATCGCCAGGCGACCCTACCAATCGGTGGGCCCGCGGCCCGGCTTCTCAGACCTGACAGTGCTCGCAGTAGAAGGTGGACCTCCCAGCGGTCTTCGCCCGAACGATGGCGTTGCGGCAGCGCCGGCACGACTGGCCTTCGCGGTTGTAGACCTGGTGGCTGCCCTGGTAGTCACCGGCCTCGCCGAAGAGGTCCCGGTACTGCTCGTCGACCAGGGTCGACCCGCGGTGCTTGATGGCATCCGCCAGGGTCTCGACCATCGCCCGGTACAGCCGGCGGACCTCGGTGGCGGACAGCTGGTCGGACGGGCGGTCGTAGCGGAGCCCGGCCCCGAACAGGATCTCGTCGGAGTAGAGGTTCCCGATGCCGGCCACGAACTGCTGGTCCATGAGCAGCGTCTTGAGCGCCACGTGGCGCTGCCGGAGCAGCAGCCCGAACCGGTCCCAGCTCATGACGTCCTCGATCGGGTCGAACCCGAGATGGGCGAGCTCCGGCACCTGGCGCCGCAGCGCGAGGCCGTCGCCCCCACCCATCCCCGGCGGCAGGGAACTGCTCGACGACGAGCCGTTGGTGCCGGGCGCCTTGGGATCGTCGGTCTGCGGGGACGACACGAACATCTCGCCGAAGGTGCGGGGGTCGACGTAGCGCAGCTCCCCGGCCTGCGTGAAGGCGATGACGACGTGGGTGTGCTTGGGCTTGGGCTCCTTGGCGCTCTTCACCCGCAGCAGCTGGCCGCTCATCCCGAGGTGGACCACGAGCGTGTGCTTGTTGTCCAGGGTGAGCAGCAGGTACTTGCCCAGCCGGCTCACGCTCTTGATGGTCCGGCCCTCGAGGAGGGCTCGGAAGTGCTTGGCGCTCGGATGCCGGCGGACCGATCGGCCGTTGGACACAGCGACCGACTTGACCTTCTTCCCCACGACCTCCCGGGAGAGGTCCTGGCGGAGGGTCTCGACCTCCGGGAGCTCAGGCATTGCGCAGCTCCATCAGCGCCTGGCGGGCGGCTTCCTGCTCGGCGTCCTTCTTGGTGCTGCCGCTGCCCGTGCCGCGCCGGACGCCGTTGACGAGGACCACCGCCTCGAAGTGCCGGTCGTGATCGGGACCGGACCCCGCCACGACGTAACGAGGGACCCCCTCCCCCTGGCGGACGGCCAGCTCCTGGAGGAGCCCCTTCTGGTCGAAGTCGTCGGGCTCGGCGGCAGCCTTGCCGATCCTGGTGTCCAGGTACCGCAGGATCAGGTCCTCGGCCGGCCCCCATCCCACCTCGAGGTAGACGGCGCCGATGATCGCCTCCAACGCGTCGGCCAGGATCGACGACTTGGCACGCCCCCCGGAGGCCTCCTCGCCCCGGCCGAGCAGGATGACGTCGCCGATCCCGAGCTCCTGGGCGATCTCGGCCAGCACCCGGGCGTTCACGACGGCTGCCCGGACCTTTGCCAGCTCGCCTTCGGGCATGCCGGGGAAGCGCCGGTAGCAGTGCTCGGCCACCACCGCGCCCAGCACGGCGTCGCCGAGGAACTCGAGCCGCTCGTTGGACGGGGCGCCACCCTGCTCGGCGCACCAGCTGCGATGCGAGAGCGCCTGGTGCAGGAGCGAGAGTGTCGGCAGCTCCTGCCCGAGCCGCCGGGCGAGCGCAGCCGCCCCCTCTCGTTCCGGGTCCACGGGAAGGTTCAGCCGGCTTCCAGCTTGGCGACGACGTAGTCGACGGCGTCCCGCACGGTGCGCAGGTCTTCCAGATCCTCGTCGTCGATCCGGAACCCCACCGTCCGCTCGCCGAGCTCCTCCTCGAGGGCCTCGACCAGCTCGATCAGGGCCAGTGAGTCGGCATCGAGGTCCTCGGTGAACGACGAGCCCTCCGTGATGGTGGAGGGGTCCGCCTCGAGGATGTCGGCGAGCTGGTCGCGGATCAGCTCGAACACCCCCTGACGGTCCAGCGGGCCGCGGTCGATATGGGTCTCAGCTGGCACGACGGCTCCTGCGGCTCGAACGAATGTGTGCGCATGCTAACGCCGCACTCATCCTACCGAGTGCAACCCCGGGACCCGTTGCCGCGATTGCGCCGCGTCGTCCCAGGTGAGTGGGGTCAGGCGGGTGAGACGGCGTCGGCCAGGCCGTCCACCAGCCCGGCCGCCACCAGGTCGTGGGCAACCCGGACGGCGTTGAGCATGGCCGTGGCCGACGACGACCCGTGGCTGATGACGCACACCCCGTCGACGCCGAGGAGCATCGCCCCGCCGGTGTTCTCCGGGTCCAGCTCGGCGGCCACCGGCAGCAGGTGCGGCAGGAGGACCTGCGAGGCGGCGGTCGTCTCGGCGTCGGTCCCGAACACCTCGAACAGGGTCTGGACGATGAACCGCAGCGAGCCCTCCAGGGCCTTCAGCGCCACGTTGCCGGTGAACCCGTCGGTCACCACCACGTCGGCCGGGCACGGGAGGAGGTCCCGACCCTCGACGTTGCCCACGAACCGGACGCCCGACCCCTCGGCCAGGAGCTCGTGGGTGGCCTTGACGAGCGGCGTGCCCTTCGAGGGCTCCTCCCCGATGGAGAGGAGCGCCACCGCCGGATCCGCGATCCCGTAGCGGGCCGTGGCGTACGCAGCGCCCATCTGGGCGAACTGGACGAGCATGGCCTCGGTGCACTCGGCGTTGGCGCCGGCGTCGACGAGGACGGCCGGGGCCCGGCCGAGCCGAGGCAGCGGCGTGGCGATGCACGGGCGCACCACGCCCGAGAGGCGGCCCATTCGCAACAGGGCCGACGCCATCGTGGCTCCCGTGTTGCCGGCGCTCACCATGGCACCCGCCCGGCCGTCCCTGACGAGCTCGGCCGCCCGCACCAGCGACGAGTCCTTCTTGCGCCGGACCGCTTGGGCGGGGTCGTCGTGCATGGCGATCACCTCGGTGCAGGCGACCAGCTCCAGCCCGGCGGTGTCCCCCACCCGGTCCGGGGGTCCGACGAGGACGACCGGGATCCCCTCGTCGGCAGCCCGCCGGGCCCCCGCCACGATCTCCGCCGGGGCCTTGTCGCCGCCCATGGCGTCGACCGCCACCGGCAACGCGGCACGCGCCGCGGGATCGAGGCGGACGCCACGCGACCGTGGCGTCACGTCAGTCGACCTCGACCGCCTGGCGCCCCTTGTACCAGCCGCAGTTGGGACAGACGACGTGGGGCAGCTTGGCCTGCCGACAGTGCGGGCAGACGCTGCGGGCAGGCGCGTCGAGCCGCCAGTTGGCCGCCCTGCGGCTCCGGCCCTTGGCCTTGGATGTCTTCTTCTTGGGGACGGCCATCGTCAGCTCACTCCAGGTCGGCGGGTGCCCGTTGCTCCGGGGGCGCCGTCCGGTCCCGAGCGTGCCCGGGCAGGCGGCTACCGGCCCGACCGGAGCACGTCGAGGTTAGCCCACCGCGGGTCCCTCGGCGCCACGCAGTCGCAAGCGTCGGTGTTGCGGTCGGCGCCACACTCCGGGCAGAGCCCGCGACAGTCCTCCCGACAGAGGGGCGCCAGCGGCAGCTCGAGCACGATCGCGTCGCGCACCATGGGTGCGAGGTCGAGCGCGTCGTCCACGATCGGGTACGCCTCGTCGTCCTCGGGGTCCCCGTAGGCCGCTCCCGGCTCGGTGAACCGCTCCCTCACGGGAACGTCCAGCTCACCGCCCACGGGGACGGCGCAGCGGCGGCACAGTCCCTGCCACGGGGCGGACACCGTCCCGGTGACCATGACCCCACCGAGGAAGGACTCGAGGACGACGTCGGCCGTCACCTCGGCGCCATCGGGGACGGAGCTGTCGGCGGGTGACCGCGGACTGATCACGCCGTCGGGGTCGACCGGGCCCCGGCGCACCTCGTGCCAGCGGGTCCCCGGAGCACGACGCAGACGGGCCACCTGCACCACGAACGGGTTCTCCATGCCCCACCTCATGCCCCACCTCCTTTCGACGCCCGACCAGGCCGGGCGGCTGCGTGGCTATGCGAGGTCCTGGTCGAAGAAGCCGTCTTCCGCGCCGGGGGCGTCCTCGCCGGGCCCCGCGTCGGGGGGCGAGGGCTGCTCGTGCGGGGCCGCCGACGCCTGCAGCTTGTGGCGCCCGGCTTGCACGGTCCGCATGATCCGATCGAGCACGATCTCCATGCCCGCCAGACGCTGGTCGCAATAGTCCTCGGCCTCGTGGCGCATGCGGCGGGCTTCTTCGCGGGCCTCGTCGACGATGCGCTGGGCGCTCTGGTTGGCCTGCCGCACGACTTCGGTGCGGGACACCATGTGCTCGGCCCGAGCCCGCACCTCCTCGAGGAGGGCATCGGCCTCTCGCTGGCGCTCGGCCAAGAGCTCATCGCGCTCGCGCAGCAGCCACCGAGCTTCGCGCAGCTCGTCGGGGAGGCGGTCGAGGGCCTCGCCCAGCAGGTCGGTCAGCTCGTCGCGGGAGACGAGCACCGACGACGAGAGCGGCATCGTCTTGGCCGACGACACGATGTCCAGAGCGCGTTGGACGAGCCCCTCGGTGTCGAGGTCGGCGTCCGCCGGCAGGCCGCCGACGTCTTCGGGCAGGTCCTCGAAGAGGTCGGTCATGGTGTGGCCAGGCCCTCCAGCTCCGGATTCGTCCCGGCGAACTTCTCCTTGAGGCGCAGCGCGACCGCCTCGGGCACGAACGCCGAGACATCGCCGCCGAAGCGAGCCACCTCCCGCAGCAGCCTCGACGCGATGAACGAGTGCGATGAGCTCGTGGGGATGAAGATCGTCTCCACGCCGGACAGCTGGCGGTTCATCTGGGCCATCTGCAGCTCGTTCTCGAAGTCCGACACCGCCCGCAGGCCCTTCACGATGGCCGTCGCGCCGACGTCCCGCGCCACGTTGACGACGAGCGTGGTGACGCCGACGATCCGTACGCTCCGCAGATGGACGAGCGACTCGGTCAGCATCTCGGAGCGCTCGGAGATCGAGAAGAGGAGCTCGCTCTTCTGGGGGTTGCGCACGGCCGCCACGACCACCTCGTCGAACAGCTTGGCCGCCCGCTCCACCACCTCCAGGTGGCCGTTGTGGAAGGGGTCGAACGAGCCGGGGAAGAGCGCGACCGTCACGACGCAGCTGCGGACGCGGAGGACGGCGCGGCGGGACGGCGCTGCTGATCAGGAGGTCGGGCAGACGAGATCACGGTCACGAGCGTACCGCCGTAGCGGCGCGAACGGACGATCATCCATCCCTCAGGAACCTCGATCTCTGCCGACGACTCGAGCACCGCCACGTCGGCGCGCAAGGCGCCGAGGAGCGTTGGCCAGTCGGTGAACGCGTAAGGCGGGTCGCACATCGCCAGGTCGACGTGAGGGGCACGCCCGAGCCATCCGGGGAGCTCCGCCCGCACGACGGTGGCCGGGCGGTCGGCGAGCCCGGTCGCCGCCAGGTTGGTCCGCACCGCCTCGAGCGCCGCAGTGTCGTGGTCGACGAAGGTCACCGCCCGGGCGCCTCGGGACAGCGCCTCCACGCCGAGGGCGCCACTCCCGCAGTACAGGTCGAGGACATCGGCATCCTGGACGACGCCGAGGGAGCCGAGGATGCCGAAGATGGCCTCGCGCACCCGGTCGGACGTCGGCCGGACCCCGGCCGGCAGGCGGGCGGGGAGACGTCGCCCCCGGCTCGTGCCGGCGATCACGCGCACGCCCCAACGCTATCCGTGGTCAGCTCTTGAACAGGTACGCCTCCTCCTCGGGGTCGAGGAACAGCCGCACCTCGTCGGCCAGGTCTGGATGGCCCTCGAGGTGCGGGTCGTCCTCCGTCACCGCGGTGGCCACCTGCCGGGCCGCGTCCAAGAGCTCGCCGTCGTCCCGCAGCCGCGCCAGCTGCAGGTCGCTGCGTCCCTTCTGGCGGGCGCCGAGGATCGTGCCCTCGCCCCGCAGGGCCAGGTCGACCTCGGCGAGAGCGAAGCCGTCCGCCGTGCGGACCAGGGCCTCGAGGCGGGACTCGGCGTCCGTCGAGCCGCCGGCCGACAGGAGGAAGCACCAGCTCGGCCGATGGCTGCGCCCGACTCGGCCGCGGAGCTGGTGGAGCTGCGCGATCCCGAAGCGATCGGCGTCCTCGACGACCATCACGGTCGCCTCCGGCACGTCCACGCCCACCTCGACGACGGTCGTCGCCACCAGCACCTGGACCTCGCCGGCCCGAAAGGCGGCCATCACCTCGTCCTTCTCCGCCGGGCGCAGCTGGCCGTGGAGGAGCCCGAGCCGCAGTCCCGGCAGCACGTCGCGGGCCAGCCGATCCCGCTCCTCGGTCGCCGACCGGGCCTGGACGCGCTCGGACTCCTCGACGAGCGGGCAGACCACGTAGGCCCGGTTCCCCGCTGCCACCTCCTCGGCCACGCGGCGCCAGGCGGCGGCCTCCTCCTCCGGGGCACGTGCCCACGCCGTCGTGACCGGGGTCCGCCCGGGCGGGAGCTCGTCGAGCACCACCATGTCGAGATCGCCGAAGAGCACCATGGCGGCGGTCCTGGGGATCGGCGTCGCCGTCATGACGAGGAGGTCGGGGTCGCCCGGCACCACCGCCGCCCGGCCCTTGTCGCGCAGGGCCGCCCGCTGCTCGACCCCGAAACGGTGCTGCTCGTCGATGACGACGAGGCCCAGCGAGTGGAACGCGACGTCGTCGGTCAGCAGGGCGTGGGTCCCCACCACGAGGTCGACCGACCCGTCGAGCAGGCCCTGGCGGACCCGGGCCCGCTCGGCAGCCCCGGTCCGGTTGGTGAGCAGGGCGACCGTCACCGGACGTTCGCCCTCCAGCCGGCGGGGGTCGGCCACCGCCAGCCCGTCGAGGAGCGCCCGCACGGCCATGTGGTGCTGCTCGGCCAGCACCTCGGTCGGCGCCATGAGCGCCCCCTGGTGGCCGCCCTGGACGGCGGCGAGCAGTGCGGCCACGGCGACCACCGTCTTGCCCGATCCCACGTCCCCCTGCAGGAGCCGATGCATCGGGACCGGTCCGGAGAGCTCGGCGAAGATGGCCGCCAGGGCCCGGCGCTGGGCGGTGGTGAGGGCGAACGGCAGGCCGCCGAGGAACCGGCGGACGAGACGGCCGTCGTCGGGCTCGACCACGTCGAGCGCCGAGACGACGTGGCGGACGGCCCGAGCCCCTTCTTCGAGCGCCCGTCGCCGCAGCATCAGGGCCAGCTGCAACCGGAACAACTCGTCGAACGCCAGGCGCCGCCGTCCCGGCGCTTGGTCCCCCATCGCCTCGGGCAGGTGGACCCGCCGGAAGGCCTCCGTCCGGTCCAACAGGTCGAAGTGGTGCCGCCACTCCTCCGGCAGCGGGTCGGCCAGCGTGCCGCTGCGGCGCATCGCCTCCTCGGCCCAGCGCCCGACCTCCCAGCTGCTCAGGCCCGCCTTCGCCGAGGCCGGGTAGACGGGGATCACGCGGAGCGTGTGCTGCTGAGCCCCGGCCCCGACCACGTCCACCACCGGGTTGGTCATCTGGCGTCCCCCCTGGTAGACGTCGAGCTTGCCGAAGAACAGCGCCTCGGTCCCCGGCTCCAGCTGGCGGGCGCGCCAGGGCTGGTTGAAGAAGACCACCTTCATGCCGCCCGTGCCGTCGTGGACGGCCAGCTCGACGAGCGAGCGACCCTGCCGGGTGCGCCGGGCGCCCGAGCGCCGCACCGTGGCCAGCACGACCGCCTCGTCCCCCAGCGCCAGGTCGGCCACGTCGGCCTGGCGACTGCGGTCGATGTAGCGGTGCGGGTACGTGGTGAGCAGGTCGAACACGGAGGTGACGCCCCATTTGGCCAGCGCAGCCGCCTTCTTCTCCCCGAGCCCGTGCAGCCGGGTCACCGGGATGCCCGTGAGGTCCCGAAGCGTGCGGGCGGCCGGCGCCAGGGTCACTTCAGGCCGCGGGTCGGCAGGCATGGGCCACCCGGCGCCGGCCTCACTCGATGCCGAGCAGGTAGGGGTACAGCGGTTGGCCCCCGTGATGGACCTCGACGGCGACCTCGGGGCGCTCCTCCCGGACCCACTCGGTGATGCGCCGGGTGTCGGCCGGCGACGAGCCGTCGCCCTCGATCAGCGTGACGAGCTCGTGACCGGGCACGACCAGCGCGTCGAGGAGGCGCAGGGTCGCGCCCGCCACCGTGTCGGCGACCGCCAGCACCCCGCCCGGTCCGAGACCGATCCAGTCCCCCGCCTGCACGGCGCCGGCCTCGGTCTCGGCGTCGCGGACAGCCCGCGTCACCTCGGCAGGCACCACCCGCCTGGCGGAAGCCGACATCGCCGCCGCATTGTCGTCCGCCCCGGCCGCCGGGTCGTAGTCGAGCAGGGCGGCGAAACCCTCCACGATGCTGCTCGTCGGCACCACGCGCACGGTCTTGGTCGTCAGGCCGTCGACCTGGCCAGCGACTGCCTGGATGTTCTTGTTGTTGGGGAGGACCACCACCTGGTGGGACGGGACCGCCTCCACGGCGGCCAACAGGTCCTCGGTCGACGGGTTCATCGATTGCCCCCCGTGGACGAGCCGCAGCACGCCCAGCGACCGCAGGATGCGCCCCAAGCCCTCACCCGCCACCACCGCCACCACCGCCGTGGTGGGCGGCGGTCCGCTCTCCTCTGTCCCGGCGTCGGGCATGCCGGCGCTGTCGCGGACCCACCGCTCCTCCTCCACCTGCTCGGTGAGGTCGGTGACCCGGATCTGGCGGGGCCGCCCGGCGTCCAGCCCCGCCTCGATGGCTGCCCCGATGTCGTCGGTGTGGATGTGGCAGTTCCACAGCCCCTCGCCGCCCACGACGACGATCGAGTCCCCGATGCCGGCCCACACCTCCCTGAAGGCCGGGATGGTGCTGTCGGCGGCGTCGAGCAGGTACATGACCTCGTACCGGAGATCGAGCCCCTCCTCCATGCCCGGGAACCCGGCCGTCAGGCGGTGGTCGAGCCCACCGGCGACGTCGACGGCGCTCTTCGCCGCCGGGGCGACCGCCGCCGGCTCCGGCAGGGGCCGGCCGTCGAGGACGGTGAGCAGGGCGTCGAGCAGCAGCACGTAGCCCGACCCGCCGGCGTCGACCACCCCGGCCCTGGCCAGTGCCTCGAGCATGGTGGGGGTGGCAGCCAGCGCCTCGGCGGCGGCGATCCGGGCGCCCTCCA
The DNA here is from genome assembly GCA_027306585.1 of Acidimicrobiaceae bacterium. GTDB lineage: Bacteria > Actinomycetota > Acidimicrobiia > Acidimicrobiales > RAAP-2 > DAHUZJ01. Next base: position 36,704 of record DAHUZJ010000093.1, read on the forward strand.
CCACGGCGAGCAGGTGGGCCCCCGCCTCGCAGCCGGCGCGCGCACCTTCTCCAGCGGCCCGGGCGACGGTCAGGATGGTGCCCTCGACGGGCCGCACGACCGCCTTGTACGCCAGGTCGCTGGCCGCGACGAGTGCCGCCGCCAGGTCGAACGGCTCGGCGTCGGCCTTGGGCCCCAGCCGCTCGGCGATGCCCCGGAGCAGCTGGGACAGGATGACCCCCGAGTTGCCCCGGGCCCCCATGAGGGAGCCGTGCGCCATCGCCCGGCACACGTCGGCCATGTCGCCACCGGCCGCCACCTTGTCCAGCTCTTGCACCACCGCCTCGAGCGTGAGGGCCATGTTGGTCCCGGTGTCCCCGTCCGGGACGGGATAGACGTTGAGCCGGTTGAGGATCTGCTGATGTGATCGGAGCGCGTCCCGGAACGTCACCATGACGGCGCGCAGCTGCTCGGCGCCCAGTGCCGTCGGCCTGCCCATGTGGGGTGATGCTAACCTTGACCACCGTTCGTGGCGGCCGTGGCGAGCGGCCCCGACCCGCGCTGCGAGCTCTCGTCGCGGCGCACGTCCAGGAGGCATTGGCACATGGCATCGGTTTGCGAGCTCTGCGGCAAGAAGCCGTCGTTCGGCATGAGCCTGAGCCACTCCCACCGGCGCACCAAGCGGCGGTGGGACCCCAACGTGCAGCGGGTCCGGGCGCTGGTCGACGGGACCCCGCGGCGTCTCTACGTCTGCACGTCGTGCCTGCGCGCCGGCAAGGTGCAGAAGCCGCCGCGCCGCCAGCTCGCCGGCTGAGCCCCGCACCGCCAGCCCACCGCAGGCTGAGCCTCCCGCGCCCGCGGGCCCGGGAGGCGATGACAACATGGCCGGTCCATGAGCCGAGCCCTCCTCGCCGTGATCTTGCTCTTCTTCGCCGCGATCGCCTACGTGGCGGTCCAGCTGGTGCGACCGGTCGGCTCGGTGAGTGCCGCCCGGGTGCACACCTCCGCCGCCATCGGTGGCACGCCGGCCACCCTGGCCTGGCCGACGCAGGGAGAGGCGGCGTTCGGTGTGGAGGGAGGGGGCGTGCTGGCGACGCACGGGTCGCAGGCCGAGGTACCACTGGGCAGCGTCACCAAGGTCATGACCGCCTACATCGTCCTCCATGACCACCCGCTGACGACAGGCACGCAGGGTCCGAGCATCACCATCACGCCCACAGACGTCACCCAGTACCAGCAGGACGTGGCGTCGACAGACTCGGTGGTGAACGTGCAGGCCGGCGAGCAGCTCACCGAGTACCAAGCGCTCGAAGGTCTGCTGATCCCGTCCGGCGACAACATCGCCGTGCTCCTCGCCCAGTGGGACGCCGGCAGCGTGACCGCCTTCGTGGCGAAGATGAACGCCGAAGCGAAGGCGCTCGGCCTCGCCCACACCCGCTATGCCGACCCCGCCGGCCTCAACCCCAAGACGACGAGCAACGCCGCCGACCAGACGCGCCTGGCCATGGCGGCGATGCAGCTGCCGGTCTTCCGGTCGATCGTGAGCATGGCCCAGGTCACACTCCCGGTCGCCGGGCTCGCGTACAACGTCGACGCCCTCCTCGGGACCGATGGGATCATCGGGGTGAAGACCGGCTTCATCACACAGGCGGGCGGCTGTTTCGCCTTCGCGGCCACCACCTCCGTGGGCACCACCGCCGAGACCGTCGTGGGCGCCGTCCTCGGACAGCCGTCCACCCCGGCGCAGCCCAGCGCCCTGCAAGCGGCGTTCAACGCCACCACGGCCCTCGTCCCGACGGTGGACTCGGCGCTCGGCCAGCGCCAGGTGGTCCAGACCGGCCAGACCCTCGCCGTCCTCCGGTCCCCGTGGGGGTCGACCGTCCCCCTGCGGGCGGCCCACGGCGTGTCGGTGCTGGGGCTCGCCGGAGAGCCCGTCGTCACCGCCGTGCACCTGCCCAAGAAGGTGTCGACCGTCCATGCCGGCCAGCACATCGGCACGGCGGTGGTCGCCGTCGGCGACGAACGCCGGAGCGTCCCGCTGCTGGCAGCCGGATCGGTGTCGGGACCGTCCTTCAGCTGGCGGCTGACGAACATCTGACGGACATCTGACGGCCGAGCGGCCTCAGCGGACCTCGTGCGCCCAGCCCAAGCGGCCGAGCGGCCGGCCACAGAGGGTGCGCTCCCCCGCCGAGGCCGTGCAGACGCCGATGACCAAGGGTGGCCGCAGCCCCGCTCCGGCGAACACCGCCGCCAGCCCTGCCGGGTCGGGGGTCGCGACGACCAGCTCGTAGTCCTCGCCGCCCCCCAGGGCGTCCTCCGCGGTGGCGCCGCCGGCGATCGGCACCCGCTCGAGACGGAAGCCGACGCCGGACGCATCGGCCAGCCGATGCAGGTCGAGGGCGAGGCCGTCGGAGACGTCGATCATGGCCGTCGCGCCCGCCGTGCGTGCCAGCGCGCCCTCGGCCAGGCGGGCGAGCGGGCGGCGGTGCGCCTCCATCAGGACCGGGGCGGCCGGCGTCACGGTGCCCGGGGCGGCGCACCCGCGCAGCTCCCGCAGCAGCCGCAATCCCGCGGCGGACGCGCCCAGCGGCCCCGTCACCGCCAGGGTGTCACCCGGACGGGCGCCGGCTCGGGTCACCGGCGGGCCGTCGACGACCCCGAGGGCAGCCACCGACACCATCAGCTGATCGGAGGAGGTCACGTCCCCGCCCACCACGGGACACCCCCAGCGGGCCGAGGCCGCTGCCACGCCCGCCGACAAGCGGTCGACGTCGGTCCCGGGGGGCAGGCAGACCGTCACCAGCGCGTACCGGGGGCGACCCCCCATGGCGCCGAGGTCGCTGACGGTCGCCGTCAACGCCTTCCACCCGAGGTCGTCGACGCCCACCAGGTCGAGGTCGGCGTGCACACCGGCGACCGCGGCGTCGGTCGCCAGCAGGAGGGTTCCCGCCTCGGCCGGGACCGCCGCGGCGTCGTCACCGATCCACACGCTCCCCGCCGGGGTCGCGCCCGAGGCCCGGACCATCGCCTGCGCGATCCGAGCCACGACGCGGTCTTCAGCAGGCGGACCGGTGTCCTTCACGTTACGATCGCGGGTACAGCTGCACCGCGCGGTGCGCCCGCCAGGAGTACCGCCGGTGAGATGCCGGGTTGGGGGGTGCCACGGCCACATGCCTACCATTGGCAAGGTGGAGTCGCGTCCGTGTGAACGGTCCGTGAACTCTGTCCCACCAGACCCGACCGAGGAGGAAGGGAACTCCCCATGGTGCCGACCAAGAACCAGAAGCTGATCTCCTGGGTGGAGGAGGTCGCCGCCGTCACCCGGCCCGACCGGATCGAGTGGTGCGACGGCTCGGCCGAGGAGTACGACCGGCTGTGCCAGCTGTTGGTGGACAACGGGACCTTCACCCGGCTCTCGGACGCCAAACGGCCCAACAGCTACTGGGCCCACTCGCACCCGAGCGACGTCGCCCGCCTCGAGGAGCGCACGTTCATCTGCTCCGCGACGGAGGAGGACGCCGGCCCCACCAACAACTGGCGTGATCCCGACGAGATGCGGGCGACCCTCACGGGCCTGCTCGAGGGGTCGATGAAGGGTCGCACCATGTACGTGGTGCCGTTCTCCATGGGCCCCCTGGGCTCGGACATCGCGCATCTCGGGGTGGAGCTCACCGACTCCCCCTACGTGGCCGTGTCCATGCGGATCATGACCCGCATGGGGGCGGCCGTCCTCGACCAGCTCGGGGAGGACGGCTACTTCGTCCCCTGCCTCCACACCGTGGGCGCCCCGCTCGCCGACGGGGAGGAGGACGTCCCCTGGCCGTGCAACGAGGAGAAGTACATCGTCCACTTCCCCGAGACCCGCGAGATCTGGTCGTACGGCTCCGGCTACGGCGGCAACGCGCTGCTCGGCAAGAAGTGCTTCGCCCTGCGGATCGCCTCCGTCATGGCCCGCGACGACGGGTGGCTGGCCGAGCACATGCTCATCCTCAAGCTGACCTCACCCGAGGGGGAGACCCGCTACGTCACCGGCGCCTTCCCGTCGGCGTGCGGCAAGACCAACCTCGCCATGCTGATCCCGACGCTGCCGGGCTGGAAGGTCGAGACCATCGGCGACGACATCTGCTGGATGAAGTTCGGCCCCGACGGCACCCTGCGCGCCATCAACCCCGAGTACGGCTTCTTCGGTGTCGCCCCGGGCACCAACGACCACACCAACCCGAACGCCATGCTGTCGATGTCGGCCAACTCGGTCTTCACCAACACCGCCCTCACCCCCGACGGCGACGTCTGGTGGGAGGACATGACCAAGGAGCCCCCGGCCCAGCTCACCGACTGGCTCGGCGAGGAATGGGCGCCGGACAAGGGCACCAAGGCCGCCCACCCCAACGCCCGCTTCACCACCCCGATCGCTCAGGACCCCGCCGTCGCCTCCGAGTGGGAGGACCCGGCCGGCGTGCCGATCTCGGCGATGCTGTTCGGCGGCCGGCGGGCGTCGGTCGTGCCGCTGGTGTTCCAGTCGTTCGGCTGGGAGCACGGGGTGTTCCTCGGGTCGATCATGGCCTCGGAGACCACCGCCGCCGCCGCCGGCCAGGTGGGCAAGCTCCGGCGTGACCCCTTCGCCATGCTGCCGTTCTGTGGCTACAACATGGGGGACTACTTCGCCCACTGGCTCCGGCTCGGCGCGGGAGCACCCGACCCCGACCGCCTGCCGAAGATCTTCTACGTCAACTGGTTCCGTAAGGACGCCGACGGCAAGTGGCTGTGGCCGGGCTTCGGCGACAACTCCAGGGTGCTCGAATGGGTGTTCCAGCGGGTCAACGGCCGGGGCGACGCCGTGGAGACGCCCATCGGCTTCGTCCCCGCCCCGGGCGCCATCGACATCGAGGGCATGGACGTCTCCAAGGAGGACCTCGAAGAGCTGCTCCGGGTCGACGCCGACGAGTGGCGGGCCGAGGTGCCCCTCATCCGTGAGCACTTCGCCACCTTCGGTGACCGCCTGCCCCCGGCGCTCCACGACCAGGTCGACCAGCTGGAGCGCCGGCTCGGCTGACTCGGGCCGCCCGCGGCATCGTCGCGGGCGGGAATCGACCAGGATGGAGCCGTGGCCACGAACAACGGCCGGCGACGGCTGATCGCGCCCGTCGGCCGGTTCGCCCGCAGGGGTGCCCGGTCGGCGCAGGAGCACCTGGTCCCCGTCCTGGGCGGGCGGGAGCGGGCGCGGGTCATCGTGCTCCTGGCCTGCATCCTGGCGCTGTCGAGCGCCGACACGGCCACCGTCGGGTCGGCCGCCACAGCGCTGCGCAACGCGCTCCACATCACCAACACCGACATCGGCCTGCTGGTGGCCGTGACGGCGGGGGTGGGCGCCGTCTTCTCCTTGCCCTTCGGCGCGCTGGTCGACCGGGTGCGACGGACGAGCCTCCTCGGCGTGGCCATCGCGACGTGGGGGATCGCCATGATCTGGTCAGCCGCCGCCGGGTCGTTCGGGCAGCTGCTGCTGGCCCGCCTGGCCCTGGGGGCGGTGACCGCCGTCGCCGGGCCGGCAGTCGCCTCCCTGGTCGGCGACTGGTTCCCGGGGGGCGAGCGCGGAAAGATCTACAGCTACGTCCTCACGGGCGAGCTGCTCGGCGCCGGCGTCGGCTTCGTGGTGACCGGCGACCTCGCCGCCCTGTCCTGGCGGCTCGCCTTCATGATCCTGGCGTTGCCGGCCTTCTTCATCGCGTGGGCCGTGTTCCACCTGAAGGAGCCGGCCCGCGGCGGACAGGGCGCCCTGGCCCCCGAGCCGGGCACGCCGGCCTGGGAGACGGCCCAGAAGGCGGCCGCCGACCCGGAGCCGCAGCCCCAGCCCGACCTCGGGGTCACCGACGCCCAGCGTCTCGTGCTCGAGCGCGGGGTCCGGCCACACCGAGCCCTCGTCGCCCGGGGCCGACCGCAAATGCGGTTCGTCGAGGCCGTCCGGTACGTCCTGTCGGTCCGGACCAACGTCGCCCTCATCGTCTCCGGGGCCTGCGGCTACTACTTCCTCGCCGGGGTCCAGACGTTCGGGATCGAGTTCGTGAAGGGCCAGTACCACGTCGACCAGGTGCTGGCCAGCGGGCTCCTCCTCGTGGTCGGCACCGGCGCCGTGCTCGGCGTGCTGGTCGCCGGGCCGTTGGGTGACCGCCTCCTGCGGCGGGGCGTCGTCTCCGGCCGCGTCATGGTGGCGGCAGTCGCGGCGGCCGTGACGGTCGTGCTGTTCGTCCCCGCCCTGGTCACCCACAGCGTGCTGGGCGCCCTCCCCTACGTCGTGCTGGCCGCCGCCGCCCTGTCGGCCCAGAACCCGCCCATCGACGCCGCCCGTCTCGACATCATGCCGGCCTGGCTGTGGGGGCGCGCCGAAGGCGTTCGCACCTTCCTGCGCACCGCCGCCCAGGCCCTCGCCCCGCTCCTCTTCGGCGCGGTGTCCGACTACGTCTTCGGTGGCGGCGCCTCGGGGCTGCGGTGGACGTTCGTGGTGATGCTCCTGCCGCTGTCGGCCAGCGCCCTGTACCTCTTCTCCGCTGCCAAGCGGTACCCGCGCGACGTGGCGACGGCGGCAGCGGTCACCCTGGCCGCCGCGCCGCCGGGTCGGTCGCCAGCACCGCCAGGCGCGCCCGCCACGTGAAGCCGAGGCCGTAGGGGACGGAAGCGGCCGCGTACGCCCCGCGCACGTCGGCGTCGAACTGGGTCACGCCGAGCTCCTCGTCCGAGAGGCCGGCCCGCGACAGCATCTGGTACGTGCCGTGGCTGCGCAGCAGCGCGGCGAACCGCTCGGCGCCTCCCTCGACGACCTCGTCCACCGCGACCTCCCGGACGTAGGCGAAGTGCCCGCTCTGGCGCATGCGCTCGAGATGACCGCTCTTGTCCCACGACTGGACCCCCGGCCCCCGGCTCCGCTGCCCCCCGCCGGCGTCCTGGGTGCCCAGCTGGAGCGCGGACTCGTCGATCGGTGCCCGCGGGTCCTCGCCGGCGGTGAGCCGCTCCTCCAGCACCCGGAAACGCCGGTCGATCGCGACCCACGCCCCCTCGGCTCGGGCGTTCCCGGCGACCGGGGGCCAGTCGGCGTCGATGGCGGCGAGGACGCCACCCGGCCGCAGGATGCGCGCCACCTCGGCCAGCGTGGGCTCGGGGTCCATCCAGTGCAGGGCCTGGACGGCCACCACCACGTCCGCCGATCGATCGGGCAGGCCGGTGGCGTGGGCCACCGCGTCCTTGACGGTCACGCCGGGCGCAGGGCGGCTGTCGGCCGCCGCGCGCATGTCGGCGTTGGGCTCGATCCCCACCACCGACGCCGCCCACGCCGCCGCCCACCGCGTCGAGAGCCCGCTCCCGCTCCCGAGGTCGACGACCTGCGGGCGCGGCACCCCGGCATAGGCCGCGAGGAGCCGGCCGAGCTTGGCCGGGGGTGCCGGGCGCACGTTGTCGTAGAGGTCGGCGAAGCCGGTGAACCGGTCGAGATTCGCGGTCGTCATCGGCGCCCGACCGTAGCCGCACCGGGCCCGCAGTGGTCGAACCCGGCCGGTGCCGTCGAGCACGGCTCGACCGGCCCTCCTCAGTCGCCGGGGGGTTGCACGCAGGTGCAGCCGCCCGTGCCATGCTCTGGCCGTGACGGAACCGATGCGTGCGCAGTCCCCCGGACGGGTCAACCTCATCGGCGACCACACGGACTACTGCGGCGGGCTGGCGCTCCCGGTCGCCGTCGACCTGCGCACGGAGGCGGACTTCGAGCCGGACGGCTCCGAGCGGATCGTGGTGCGCTCGACCATCGACTCCCGGCCGGCCATCGTCCCGCTGGGCGCCACGGCGCAGGGTGGCCCCGGCAGCCTTCCGGGCTGGGCGCGGCTCGCCGCCGCCGTGGTGGCGCTCGTGCGCCCCGCGTCCGGAGGCACCTGCGAGGTCCGCAGCACGGTGCCGGTGGGCGCCGGCCTCTCGTCGAGCGCCGCGTTCACCATGGCCCTGGCCCTCGCGCTCGGGGCCTCGGCCGATCCCCTCGGGCTGGCCAGCCTGTGCCAGCAGGCCGAGGACGCCGTCGGCTCTCCCGTGGGCCTGATGGACCCCCTCGTGATCGCCGCCGCACGGGCAGGCCACGCACTGCTCATCGACTTCAACACCCTGCAGGTCGAGCACGTGCCGATCCCTGCCGACGTCGACCTCGTGGTCGTCCATTCGGGCAAGGCGCGCCGCTTGGCCGACACCCCGTATGCCGAACGGCGCGCCGAATGTGCGGCGGCCGCCTCCCGCCTTGGCATGCCGCTCGGCATGGCCGGGGAGGAGGACCTGCGCGCCTTGAGCGGCACGGCCCGCGCCCGGGCGCGCCACGTCGTCACGGAGTGCCGGCGCGTCCGCTCCCTCGCCACCGCCCTGGCGGCAGCCGACTGCGTCACCGCCGGGCGGCTGATGACCGAGAGCCAGCAGAGCCTCGCCGGCGATTTCGGCGCCTCCACGCCCGAGCTCGACGCCCTGGTCGCCGAGCTGTTGGCACAGCCGGGCGTCTTCGGTGCCCGGATGACGGGGGGCGGGTTCGGTGGCTGCGTGGTCGCGCTGGCGGCGCCAGGGGCGCTCGACCCCGGCCAGTGGCCGGGCCGGGCATGGCTGGTCCGATCGGCAGGGGGTGCCACGCGCACCTCGGCCGCAGACGGTTCCTCCGGGGAGGACGTCTCGTTCCCCGACGCCCTGGTCGTGCCGGACGCCGCGTTCGCTCCCGTCGCGCCGCAGCCGCCGGGCGAGGACGGGGCTACGCCGGCCGGCGGGACCACACCGGACGCCGCCGACTCCCACACGTGACCGCCGTGCCGGGTGGCGGGCTGGTGCTCGGGCCCGACGACCTGGTGGTCCTCGGCGACAACCTCACTGTCCTCCCCCGCCTCCCGGAGGCGTCCTTCCAGCTCGCCTACCTCGACCCGCCCTTCAACACCGGCAAGGTCCGCCACCACCGGACCCTCGAGACCCGGCGCTCCCTCGACGGCGACCGGGTCGGATTCGGCGGCCGCCGCTACCGCACGACCGAGGTCGGACGGCTCGCCTACGGCGACCAGCACGACGACTACCTCTCGTCCTTCCTCGCCCCCAGGCTGGAGGAGGTGCGGCGGCTCCTCGCGTCGGACGGCACGCTCTACTTCCACATCGACTACCGGGAGGCGCACTACTGCAAGGTCCTGCTCGACGAGATCTTCGGCCGGGAGTGCTTCCTCAACGAGATCGTGTGGGCCTACGACTACGGCGGCCGCCCACGTGACCGCTGGCCGGCCAAGCACGACACCATCCTCGTGTACGTCCGCCACCCCGGCCGCCACCACTTCGACCAGGAGGCCGTCGAGCGCATCCCCTACATGGCGCCGGGGCTCGTGACGCCCGAGAAGGCGGCCCGCGGCAAGCTCCCCACCGACGTGTGGTGGCACACGATCGTCACGACCTCGGGCCGGGAACGGACCGGCTACCCGACCCAGAAGCCCGAGGGCATCCTCCGGCGGGTGGTGCAGGCCTCGTCGGGACCCGGTGCCTGGGTGCTCGATGCCTTCGCCGGCAGCGGCACCACTGGGGCGGTGGCCCGGACGCTCGGCCGGCGGTGCCTCCTCGTGGACGACAACCCCGAGGCCATCGCCGTCATGCGCCGGCGGCTCGGCACGGACGCGGTGCGTTACGTCGGCACCAACGGTCGGCCGCTGCCCGACGAGCCCCGCACCCGTCCCGACGGACCCGTTCGGGACTGAAGGGGGGCAGGCACACCGGCGCGTGGCGGGCGGTGCCGGTGCGGCGCCGGTGCGGGCCCGGCGGTGCCGGTGCGGGCCGCCGCGCCCCGGTCCGTGGCCGCCGACCCGGGGTACCATCCGGCGCATGGACATGGTGCCGCGTGTCGGTGATGCGCACGGCCACGACGTCGACGGACAGCTCCACGCCCTCGAGAGCGACCTCGAGTACGTCC